>CAMBVX010000269.1 GCA_945871085.1 Opitutus sp. GAS368
ACCCCGATGAATATACCCTCGTTTCTCACCTCGATTCGTCGCGTGACTCTCGCCGTCGCGCTCGCCCTGTTCGCCGCACCTTTTTCCCCCGCCCAATCCCTCGCCGCCGGCATCGTCGAGGGCCGCGTGCTCAATCTCCGCAACGGCGAGTATATCGAGCGTGCCCGCGTCACGGTCGAAGGCACCGGCCTCGAAACCTTCACCGACTCCAGCGGACAATACCGTCTCACCAACGTCCCCGTCGGCTCGGCGCGCGTGCGGGTATTTTTCACGGGGCTCGACATGCAAACCGAAGCGGTGGCCGTCGCGGCCGGCGCCACGGCGCAGCGCGACTTCAACCTTGAGGCCGGCGGGCGTCGGAGCGGCAACGGCCAGGCGGGCGACGTCGTGAAGCTCGGGCAATTCGTCGTCGCCACGTCGAAGGAAATGTCCGGCGCCGCGATCGCGATCAACGAGCAGCGCTTCGCGCCGAGCATGAAAAACGTCGTCTCCGCCGAAGAGTTCGGCGCGAACGGCGACGGCAACGTCGGCGAGTTTTTCAAATATCTTCCGGGCATGAACATTAATGTCGCCGGCGGCGAGGCGCGCCAGTTCTCGATGAACGGCGTCCCTGCCGGCAACGTGCCGATCTCCGTCGGCGGCTTCGATCTCGCCGGGGCCTCCGGCTCGAGCACCAACCGCAACGTCCTGCTTGACCAAATTTCGCTCAATAACATCGCCCGCATCGAGGTGCTCCACACGCCCACGCCCGAATCGCCCGGCATGGCGCTGGCCGGCTCGGTCAACATGGTTCCGCGCAGTGCGTTCGAGCGTTCGAAGCCCGTCTTTAACTACAGCGTCTATCTCCTGATGCGGGACAACCACCGCGACTTCAAAAAGACGCCCGGCCCGCTGCACGGAAATTACTACAAGACCAATCCCGGCTGGGAAATGTCCTACGTCGTGCCCGTGAACAAGCGCTTTGGCTTCACCGTGTCCGCCGGCAACAGCACACAATACACGCCGCTCGATGCCATGCAGAACACTTGGGTCGGCGTCGGCGCGGCCACGAGCACGCCCACGATCGTCAACGGCGTGATCACCAATCCCGGCAATTTCCCCGACACCACACCCGACAAACCCTATCTCACCCAATTCCAAGTGCGCGACGGCGGCAAGATCAGCCGCCGCTCCTCCGCCGGCTTGACGATGGACTACAAACTTACGCGCAACGACACGCTTTCGTTTGGCTTCCAATATGCATTTTCCGACAAGCGCCGGAGCAATCGCACCATCCTCTACCAAATCAACCAGGTGCTCCCCGGCAATTTCACCCCGACGTCCACCCGCAGCGCGCCGGGTCAGGCCCAGATCCGCATGGAAAACGAAGGAGACGGCAAGGTCGGCACCACGTGGATGCCGACGCTCGTCTGGCGGCACGACGGCCCTGTGTGGAAATCCGAGGCCGGCGCCGGCTATTCGCACTCAACCAATATCTTCAGCGATATCGACAAGGGCTTCTTCGCCACCGCCCAAGCCGCGCGCACGGGCGTGACCGTGGCGTTCGACGATATTTTTTATCTACGCCCACGCACCATCACCGTGACTGATCTCAATGGCGCGCCGGTCAATCCCGGCTTGCTCGACAATTACTCCCTCACCACTGCCACCAGCAACCAACGCCCCTCGTCCGACCTGAAGCGCAGCGCCTACGCCAATCTTCGCCGCGATTTCGTGGTGCGCGATGTGCCCATCACCCTCAAGGCCGGGCTCGACGTCCGCGAGCAGGTCCGTGAACTCCGCCGCAGTAATCCCAGTTTTGCCTTTGTCGGGGCCGACAAAATCCCCACCACCACACCCCTCGATCTGCGCAGCAGCGACGACCGCGCCGGCGCAGCCCTGGACGTCTTCAGCTCGCAGAACACCGCGCCCTTCGGCTTTGGCCGGTATCAGTGGCTCGACGCCTCCCGCTATTACGGCCTCTACCAGTCGAACCCGGGGCATTTCACGGTCGATGCCAACCAACGGTATCGTGGAGAGGTGGGCGGATCACAGCGCGCCGCCGAGGTGATTTCGTCCGGCTACTTTCGCGGTGACGCCGCGTTTTTCGACCGGCGGCTGAAGCTCGTAGGCGGCGTTCGCGCCGAGCAGACCAATGTCTCGGGCGAGGGCCCGCTCACCGATCCGACGCGCGCCTTCCAGCGCGACGCCAGTGGCCGCATCCTGCGCAACGCCGCCGGCGCTCCGCTCCTCATTGTGCCGACCAACGCCGGCCTCGCCTACTCGCAGCTGACCTTCATCGATCGCGGCCTGCGCGCCGAGAAGGAATACCTGCGGCTCTTTCCGAGCCTGAACGCGAGCTACAATCTCCGCGAAAACCTGATTCTGCGCGGCGCCTTTTACACCTCGGTGGGCCGGCCCAACTTCAACCAATACGCCGGCGCCCTCACCCTGCCCGACACCGAAAACGCCCCCAACGCCGGCAACGCCAACAGCCGGATCGGCGTGAACAACGCCGCCATCAAGGCGTGGAGCGCGCAGACGACCAAGGTGCGGCTCGAGTATTATTTCGAGCGCGTCGGCAATATCTCCATTGGGGCCTTCCGCCGCGATTTCGAGAATTTCTTCGGCAACGTCACCTTTCCCGCGACCCCCGAGTTCCTCGCGCTCTACGATCTCGATCCGGCCACCTATGGGCCCTACTCGGTGGCCACGCAGCATAATGTCCAGACCACGGTGCAGATGACCGGCCTCGACTTCGAATACAAGCAGGCGCTCACCTTTCTCCCCAATTGGGCGCGCGGGGTGCAGGTCTTCGCCAACGTGAGCGCCCTGCGCACGCAGGGCGACGGCGCGGCGGAGTTCAACGGCTTCACCCCGCGCACCTATAATTGGGGCGTGAGTCTCTCCCGCCCGAAATACACCCTTCGCGCCAATTGGAACTACCGGGGCGTCCAGCGCGGCAACGCGGTCACCGGCCGCAGCATCGAGGCCGGCACGTATAACTGGAATGCCAAGCAGCTCAACGTGGACCTCCAGGCGGAATACACCTTCACGCGGAAGCTGACCGTCTTCGCGGCCATCCGAAATTTCGGCGATTCCGCCCCGACCGACCAAAAGATCTTCGGCCCCAACACGCCGAGCCACGCGACTTTCCGCAGCCGCGAGGAAGTCGGCGCGCTAGTCACCCTCGGCATCAAAGGCACCTTCTAACGCCCCCGTCGTTTCACCCCGCCGGCATCATCGCAAGTGAGATTTCTCCACCCCCACACCCCCCCAGCTCCGACCAAAAACATGACACCCCATCCCCGCACCCTCCTCGCAGCCCTCGTCGGCTGGCTCGCCACCTCGGCCGCCGTCGATGCCCAAACCACCACGCCAACGAAGGAAGAAACCATCAAGTTGTCGCCCTTCGAAGTCAGTGCCGAGAACGACAACGGCTATGCCGCGAGCGGCACACTGGCCGGCACGCGTCTCCGGACCGACCTGCGCGATGTCGCTGCGTCAATCTCCGTCATCAACAAACAATTCCTGAGCGACATTGGCGCCAACGATCTGGACGGCCTTCTGACCTACACCCTCGGCACCGAGGCGGCCGGCTTGGGCGGCAATTTCAGCAACCACGGTTTGGACGGCAACTTCACGGATATCATTTCCGGTCTGCGCAACGCCCAGGGAGCGACCCGGGTCCGCGGCATCGGCAGCGCGGACCAGACGCGCGATTTCTTCATCAGCAGCACCGCGATGGACGGCTACAATACCGACCGCGTCGAAATCAACCGCGGCCCCAACGCCATCCTCTTCGGCCTCGGCAACGCGGCGGGCATCATCAACACCAGTTTGATCAAGGCGGAGACCAACAAAACCAAGACCAAGGTCGAGGCCCAATACGGACAGCACGACACGTATCGCATCTCCTTGGACCATAATCAGGTTTTGCTGAAAGATCGACTGGCCCTGCGCGTCGCGACCCTCTACGGCGACAAACGCTACCAACTCAACCCGGCCTATGTTCGCGATGAGCGGGTCTTCGCGACCGCCACCTGGCGGCCTTGGAACGGCGCCACGCTCCGCACCACTGCCGAAAATTCCAAGCAGTTTTCCAACAAGGCCTACAACTCGACGCCGACGGACAATATCAGCTGGTGGTGGGCGCTCGGTAAACCGGTCTATGATCCCACGACCGGCGTGGCCTCCTACTTGGGCTCGATCCCGACTGATCCCAACCTCCGGCCGATCACGGCGACGGGCGGTTTGAACACGGGCCTCATCGCCGCCTTCTCGACGAAGCCCCTCCTGATCCAGCAAAACCCCGGCGTATCCGCTTTTGGCATCACCGGTCTGGGCTCGTCTGTCCAGGCCATCGAAGGCTTTAACAACCGCGTTCGCCTCAATGACGCCCGCACGGCTTACGTGAACGACGGCTTGCGGCTCCTGCAATCCTCCAAGAACTACATCCAACGCGTGAATCAGGCGAGCAGCCCGGCCTTGTTCAATTTTTGGAAGGACGCCAAACTGACCGACCCGTCGATCTTCAACTTCTACGATGAGATGCTGGAAGGCCCCAACAAACGGGAATGGGCTTTTTGGAAAACCTACAATGCCAGCTTCGAGCAACGTCTCGGCGCCCATGCCGGCTTCGAGGTGGCCTTCTTCAAAGAGACGTTGCGCAACGGCCACATCCAACCGTTCCAATTCCGCAATCATGCCATCAATATCGACATCAACACCAAGTTGCCCAACGGGCTGGCGAACCCCAACTTGGGCCGCCCTTTCATCACGGCGGCGGATGGCTTCGACAATTCGGTCGAGACCGATCGCGAGGCGTTCCGGGCGACGGCTTACTATGAGCTCGATTTCAACCGCGGTAAGAAAGAGAGCTGGTGGCGGAAGATCCTCGGCCGCCATGTCTTTACCGGCTCGTATACAAACCAAGAAAGAGAGGGCGCCAGTTTTGGCGGTCGTAACCACGCCCTCGGACTGGACTACTACCAAGCGGAAACAGCCAATGAAGTCAGGCCCATTGCCCTGGATAACGGCAACCGGTTCCTCCAACGGACGTCCTACATCGGGCCCAGCCTGCTCACTGCGGCCAGCGCCCAAAACGGCGGCCTCCGGGGCGTCACCGCCGACAACAGCCTCGATGGCGCGACCAGCGTCAACGTCCTCTACTATCAGACTCCTCCGACCGCGCCCGTCTCCCTGGCCCAGTTCCAAAATCGCACCTTCAGCCTGATCCCGAAGGACAAATACGATTTTAGTAACGTCAGTATTTTTCCCAGTCGGAACGCCGACGAGGTCAAGTCCACCGTCTTCGTCGCCAACAGCTATTGGTGGGACCACACTCTCGTGAGCACGCTCGGCTGGCGTAAGGACGCCTTCAAAACCTACGACGCCGGCGCGTCCCTCACGGACCCCGTGTCCGGATTGAAGATCGTCGATAAGAACGTTTGGAAATGGACCAACCCGGCCTTGGACGGGTCCGAGACGTCCTTCTCCTACGGCTTGGTATTGCACCAACCCCCGTTTCTCCGGGGCAAGCTACCGCTCGGGGCCGACGTATCGCTGACCTACAACGTGTCCGACAACTTCCGGCCGAGTTCGCCGCGCTTTGATTTCTTCGGCAACTCACTCGCCGCACCTACGGGATCCACCAAGGAATGGGGCGCCCTCGTTTCACTTTTCCAGAAGAAACTCGAGCTGCGTTTCACCAAGTATGAAACCGTCTCCTCGCTTGCGACGGCGACGGCTCTGCGTGAACCGCAAAACGTCATTGTGCGCCGCCTCGATTCCCAAATCGAACTCAATTCCGATCCCGTCTATCAGGCCGCGGCCCCGGCTGGGGCGCTTGCGGCGTGGAATCAGTGGCAGCAAGGCGCGGACGCCAAACGGCTCTTTCAAACGTTCGACTTCCGCTTCACCCCAGGGCCGAATGGCACGACGATTGTCGATCGCGATGACCGGATTGGCACGGTCGTGGGCACCACCGACGTCATCGGCACGGGCTATGAATTCGACGTCACCTACAATCCGACCCGGCAATGGCGCATCTCCTTCAACGCGGCCCGCCAGGAAGCAGTGTCCGGCAATACGGGCGCCGGGTTCGTGCGGATGCTCGCGGTGCTCAACCCCATCTGGGGCGGCACCGCCGCCGCACTCCCGGACTCGGCGACGTCCGGCAACACGCTCGGGCAGGCGTTCGCCGTGGTCAAAGCCGACGTCGATAAGGCCGTGCTCCTCGACGGATCGCCCTCCCCCGAGCTGCGCCGTTGGCGTTTTAACGTCATCAACAACTACTCCTTCAACGAGGGAGCACTCAAAGGGTGGCGCCTCGGTGGCGCCCTTCGCTGGCAGGATCGCTCGGCGATCGGCTACCCGGTGAGGGTTCTGCCCGATGGCTCCGGCGTCTTTGATGTCACGAAACCCTACTTCGGCCCCGGTGAAACCAACGTCGACGGCTGGATTGGTTACAGTCGCAAGCTGACGAAAAAAATCATGTGGAGCGCTCAGCTGAACGTGCGCAACCTCGGTGTCGGCAACCGCCTGATCCCGGTGAACGCCCAGCCCGACGGCACCTACAATACGATGCGGATCGCCGAGCCCCAAACTTGGCTGCTCACCAACAAGTTTGAATTCTAGTCCCGCCTAGTCCCGAGGCTGCCGGAAAACCATTGTCCGCGATGGGTTTTCCGGCAGCTTTTTTTTGTGCATAATAACCGGGCCCTCGGGTGGTTAGTCGTCCTTTGCGTCGGTGTGCCATTCGCATCCGCCCAATCCGCAGCCGGCTCCGTGACCGTGGCGAAGGACGCGTCCACGGGAGTCGACTGGGTGACGGTCGCGCCGCCGGAATTTCCCGGCGCGATCAACAATCCGTTGAAAGGCTTCCGCGACTACCAGCCGGATGGCTACGGGCTCTTGCAGCGAATCTACATTCCGTGGAGTGCGATCGAAGCCGGCACCGACGACTCCGTGGACCGCCTCATCGCCCACACGAACAAAATCACGCAGATCAAGGGCCGGCGCTTCGAGGAACTGAACGTGAAGCTCGTGCCCCGCGTTTATCTGGATTGGAACGGGACGTCGGGCAGGCAGCACTGGCCCGCAGACCTACAGACCTTCGACTACGACAGCCCGACCTTTCAAGCGAGGCTGCGGCGCCTGGTCGCAAAGCTCGGCGAGGCCTGGGACAATGACCCGCGCATCTTCGCCGTGCAGATGGGCCTGATCGGCTACTGGGGCGAGCACCACACGCCGGCCCCCACCGCCGAGCAACGCCGACTGCTCACCGAGGCGTTTCAAAAAGCGTTCAAACACAAGCCCGTGCTGGTCCGGCATACGGACCCGGAATTCATGGCGGCGGGATTTGGCATCTACTACGACACGTTCGCCAACGTTTCTCGCGAGCCCCCCACGAGGGAAGAAAGTCAGCTACCGTGGCAAGCCACGCATGTTTACCCCGAGATTTGGAAGCGCGCCCCGATCGAAGGCGAAGTGGAGTATAACTGGCAGCAGCAACGCCCCGCGGCAGACCCCGAAAATACCTTTGGGCGCACCCCGGATGAAACCATGAAGGGGCCCGCCTATCGGCATTACATGATCGATAAAATCCGCCGCTACCATGCGAGCTATCTGGGCTGGATCAGTGGATACAACGCGAACGATTCCGCCGTGCTGGCAGGCGCCGCCGAACTCCAAAAAACCTTCGGCTACCGCTTTGTGATCGATGCCCTCAGCTACCCGCTCACTGCGCAACCGGGCGGAAACCTCACCCTCAAACTGACGGTCCGGAACACGGGTAGCGCGCCATTCTACTTGGACTGGCCGGTGGCAGTCGCCCTCCTCGATCCGAAAACCCGGCAGCCACTCTGGTCGGCCCCGTTGAACGGCGTCGACCTCCGCCGCTGGAGCCCGGGCGAAGACTGGGACAGCGCCGCGCACGCCTATCGCCGTCCCGCTCAGCCGCACCACGCCGCCGGTGAAGCAACGCTACGGAGTGACGTAAAACCCGGGGACTACATTCTCGCCCTCGCCATCCTCGACCGGCAGGGCGGCATGACCCCGAGTGTCCGCTTCGCGACAAAGAACTACTTCCGCGGCGGCTGGCATCCGTTTGGGTTCATCGGGGTCGGCCGAACTCCACCCGACGCCGCTTTGAAGAACATCCCTTTCGACAGCCCGGCTTTTGACGACAGCCTATCCTACAAGGTCCCGGCCAAACTCCTCGCCGTTCAACCGCCGCCGATCCCCGAGGTAAAGGCCGTCGCGCGCTGGGCTCCCGATCCTGCGCAGGAACTCATCAACCCGTGGCGCTATTGGACCTTGGAATCGCGATCCAAAAACCTGGAGAAACGGGTGAGCGCAGACGGTCCCGTGGAGGGCCCCGCCGGCCGCCGCGTGCTCAGCGTAGTGGGAGATTTTGGACAGGGCTCCAGCCTCAAACACACGTTCTTCAACGAGCGTAAGCTCAAGCCCGGCCGCTATCGGTTCGCCTGTCAGGTGCGCGGAACGGCCGGTCAGACCGTCCAATTTCAAATCGCCGACGGTGGGCGCTCGATCGCCAAAGCGACAACGATCCCGCTGTCACCGGAGTGGCGAGAGCACGTCGTCGAGTTCGAGATCAAATCACCCCTGAAGGATGAATCCTCCCTGCGCTTCATTCTTCCGAAGGATACCACCGGCGAGTTCGACCTAACCGACACGCGCCTCCGGGAGTTGGATTAGTCGCCCGTGCGGCCAGAGCGGCCCCATCGCCTGCCGCCACACAAACCACAACCGCCAGACAGGTTTGAAAACGGGACACACTTTTCGGGTTGGCTCTCAGCTCCCCACCCTCAGGGGTCAACTCCCCGCTGCATTTTGGCTAAGACTCACGCTCGCGGAGCCGACTCCCGCCGAGCGGGAAGAGGCCCAGCAGATGCGCTTGGTTGATCGCGGCCGGGGCGTTGCGCACGCCAAGGCGCTCATAGATGTGGGCGACATGTTCGTCGACGGTCGCGTAGCTGATCTTGAGGCGTTCGGCGATTTCCTTCTTCAAAAATCCGCCACTGAGCAGGGTGAGAATCTCCAATTGCCGACCGGTGAGGAGAACATCGGCCCCGGCTTTCGGCAGCCGGGTTTTCAGCATGTTAATGATAAAACGGGCCACGCCGGCATCGAGTGAGGCGCCGCCCTTCATCACCGATCGGATTCCGTCGGTGATCGTGCTGACGGTGGAGGACTTCAACAGGTAACCGGAGGCTCCCCGCGAAATCGCCCGCAACACATCGGCTTCATTGTCCGACTGGGTGAGAATCATGATCTTGGCGTCGGGCGCGGCGGAGAGAAACTCGGAGAGTGCTTCGAGTCCGTCCATGCCCGGCAGGCGCAGGTCCAAGAGCACGAGGTCGGGCAACTCCCCGCCGAACCGATCCTTCAAGCTGCGCAACGCGATCTCGGCGGTGCCAAACTCGCCGGCGAGCTGGATGTCCGGCTCCTGTTTGAGAGCGAGGGCAATCACCTCGCGGTAGCGAGGATTGTCCTCCACCACCATGACCCGGATTTTGTTTTTCATGGCAGGAATCCAAACCGGCGGCGTTTGAA
>CAMBVX010000270.1 GCA_945871085.1 Opitutus sp. GAS368
AAATCCAGTGGGTTCATCTCAATAAACGCTCATGAACGGAGCAAAACTGTTTGGCTGAAAATCAAACTGTTCTTGGTGCGCGACTTGTCGTTTTATCCGCAACGTTGCGGCCGCCTCCTTATTTTTTCCCGCAGAGCGGACAGGGCGCTGGGCTTGACAAGGATTCTGGGTGCCCGATACGTTCCGCCCCTCTTTAACAACCACTTTCAAAAGGTGGGCCGTTCGGCCCGCTTTTTTTTTCCATAAATCCAACCTATGAGCAGCGAAATTCTTTCCGTCCTGGAATACATGGAGAAGGAGAAGGGCATTCCACGTGCCGACATGATCTCCACGATCACGAATGCGCTGAAAACGGCCGCCCAGAAGGGCGTCAACTCCGGTCAGGAGCTTAAAATCGACATCAACCCCAAGAATGGCCAGCTCCACGCTTGGGCTGTGGTCAAGGTGGTTGATTCCGTCAGTAATCCCAAAACCGAGATTCACGTCGAGAAGGCGCAGGCATTGAAAGCCGGTGCTGTGATTGGTGATATGATCGAAAAGGAAATCGATCCTTCGACACTCGGCCGCATTGCGGCGCAGACGGCACGGCAGGCGGTCATGCAGCGCCTGCGGCAGTTCGAGAAGGACCGCATTTACGACGACTTCAAGGACCAGGTTGGTAACATCGTCACCGGGACCGTCCGCCGGCGTGAACGCAACGATCTCTACGTCGATCTAGGCAAAGCTGAAGCCATCATGCCGGGCAAAGAGCAGGTTCCCGGCGAGGAATACCAGCCCGGCGAGCGCATCCGCTGCCTCTTGGTCGAGATTCAAAGCACGCCCCGCGGTCCGGAGATTATTCTCAGTCGTGCGAGCCCGAAGTTTGTCCGTCGTCTTTTCGAGCTCGAAGTCACTGAGGTCGCCGACGGCACGGTAAAAATTGAGGCGTTCGCCCGTGAGCCGGGTTATCGGACGAAAATTGCCGTGACCAGTAGCGATCCCAAGGTGGATCCGGTCGGCGCGTGTGTTGGGGCTCGCGGCGCGCGGGTGAAAACCATCGTCCGCGAACTGGGTGGCGAGAAGATTGATATCATCAAGTATTACGCTGACCCGAAGGAGATGATCATTGAGGCGCTCAAGCCGGCAGTGCCTCGGGAGATCGTGCTCGACGACAAGACGCATCGGATTCTGTTGAAAGTGGCGACTGACGATCTGGCGATCGCGATCGGTCGCAAAGGTCAGAATGCGCGCCTCACGTCGCGCCTGATCGGCTGGCGTCTGGATATTGAAGAGTTCCGTACCGTCGGTGCCGATCCGGAGGGGGATGCGAAGCGCAAGCTCGTTGCCTCGCTCGGGATCGCGGAGCCGATCGCCCTGCGCCTCGTCAAGGCGGGTTTCGTTTCACTCGAATTGTTCGAGGGCGTCGAGGCCGACGACCTCGTGGGCGCCGGTTTCACGACCGAGGAAGCTTCAGATATTATTGGACGAGTCGCCGGCGCGAAAGCCTGAGCTCGTTCCCAGATTACTCACCGACTACCACCGACCGATCACGAATGAGCCTCCGCATCCACGAACTCGCCAGACGAATCAATATGGAGGGCAAGGAACTGCTTGCTCTGCTGAAGGCGCGCAATTGGGTGTCGGCTGATACCAAGTCGGTTTCCAGCACCGTCAGTAAGATATATATAGAGGAAATCGAAAAAGAGTTTGCGCCCGCGATTGCTGCACTTGCGGCCGCTGCCGTTACTGAGACGGCTCCGGTGGCCCCGCCCGTGGTGTCGGTGCCCGAAGTGGCCAACGTCCCCGCTAAGCCGTCGAGCCCGACGGGAGCATTCGTGAAGTCGAAATCGGACATTGATCGTGAGCATGAAGTCGCGGCGTCGGCGAAAGCCGCGGTGCTCAAGGGGCCTGCGACAGTCGTTACCCCGCCGGTGTTTGTTTCTCCTCCGGTGCCAGTGCCTGCGATTCCCCGGCCCAACTCACCCGCACCGCTGCCGCCGCGTCCGGCGTCCGCGCCTCAGCCGATGGCCAAGATGCCCGCGCCTCTGCCGGCTGTGCCTCGCCCCTCCTCGCCTGCGCCGTTGCCCCCGATGGTTGCTCGGCCGTCGGCGCCGCCGGCCTTGCCCTCGCCTGTTCCGGTCATCGTCCGTCCGGCTCCGGTTGTTGCCGCACCCGCTATTTCCGTTCCGCTCCCGGCTCCCAAGCAACCTGCCGCACCGCCAGCGCTCCCGCAACGCTTGTCCGCTCCGGCTCCCGTGATGGCGCCGAAGTTACCTCCTGTGCCCGGATCCTCGCCGGTCCACGTTTCTCCACCTGCCGTGGTCGCCGCTCCGGTGATCACGATGCAAGGTGACATCAAGGTGCTCCACTTAAAACCACCGATCGTGGTGCGCGATTTCGCAGTGGCCCTTAGCCTAAAGCCGTTTAAGCTCATCTCCGAACTGAACCAGCTTGTAGGTTTTGCGGCGATGAACTCGACGATTGATGAGGCCGTGGCGCAGAAGGTCGCCGGGAAATATGGGTTTCTCCTCGAGATTAAGCACCGGGCGGATCCCGCCGTGCAGCAACAGCAGGCCAAGGACAAGAAAGAGAAAAAACCGGATGAAGATGAGTCCAAGTTTCTCGTGCCGCGTCCTCCCGTCGTCTGTATTCTGGGGCACGTGGACCATGGTAAAACGTCCCTGCTCGACGCTATCCGCAAAGCCAACGTGGCAGCCGGTGAAGCGGGAGGAATCACGCAGCATATCGGCGCTTACCAAATCGAGTTTAACAATCGTAAGGTTACGTTTCTCGACACGCCGGGCCACGCCGCATTTTCTAAAATGCGTGCCCGCGGTGCCAATGTCACGGACATCGCCGTGCTGGTTGTCGCGGCCGACGACGGCTTCATGCCGCAGACGGATGAGGCGCTGAAACACGCGCAGAATGCCAAGGTTACGCTCTTGGTCGCCGTCAACAAGATGGACGTTAAGGGTGCTAATATTGAGCAGGTTAAGACACAGATGCAGCAGCGCAACATTGCGCCAGAAGACTGGGGTGGGGAAACGGTGACCGTGCCGGTCTCAGCGATCAAGGGCACCGGCATCAACGATCTCCTCGAGATGATTTTGCTCCAAGCAGACGTCCTTGAGCTCAAGGCCAACCCGAAGGCCGAAGCCAGCGGTATCGTGGTCGAGTCGGAAATCGATTTTGGCCGTGGGCCCCTCGCCACCGTGATCGTCCAACGCGGCACCCTCCGCGTTGGTGACGCCATCGTCTGCGGACAACATTACGCTAAAGTCCGCGCCATGTTTGACGACAAGGGGGGGAATGTAAAAGAAGCCTCCCCTGGCACGCCCGTCCGCGTGATCGGATGGAGTGGAACGCCCGATAGCGGAGCGGCCTTCAAGGCCGTGAAAAATTCCCGCGAGGCGGAGAAGATTGCGGAAGTGGAGCAGATCCGCCTCAAAAAAGTGGTCGCGACGGCTGACGCTGCGCCGAAGGAGCTCTCCGTCGAAGATCTTTTCAAGAACATCGCCGCCACCCAGGCCAAGGTGCTCAAAGTGATCGTGAAGACCGACGTTTTTGGCTCCGGTGAGGCCGTGCGTTCGGTGTTGGAAGGGATCAAGAGTGCCAAGGTCTCGCTGGAAATCGTCGGAATCGATGTCGGTATCGTCACCAAGAACGATGTCTTGATGGCCGGTGCTGCTGGTTCGGTAATTGTCGGTTTTCACACCAAACTTGAGAACGGCGTCACGTCGTTGGCCAAGCACCACGGCGTGCGGGTGGAGACCTATGAGATTATTTACGAGATGGGCGACAAGGTCCGCGAGATGATGGCCGACTTGCTCGACCCCGATCTCAAAGAAACGAAAACCGGCGCAGCGGAAGTTCGCCAAGTGTTTCCCCTCGCCAAGGGGTTTGTGGCGGGCTGCCTCGTCACCGAGGGCAAGATCAACCGCAACGCGTCTGCGCGACTGCGTCGCGGCCGCGATATCATCTACGAGGGCAAGGTGGGCACCCTCAAACGCTTCAAGGACGACGCCAACGAGGTTCGCGCCGGCCTCGAGTGCGGAATTAAGCTCGACGATTTCAACGGCTATCAGCCGGGTGATATGGTCGAGTGTTACGAGGTTCAAAAAGTTCGGGCGTCGTTGTAGCCCCGATTGCTGGCTTCCGATTTCCGATCAGCTTCATTGGCGATCGGACCATCGAAAATCAAAAAAATCGGAGACAAAATTCCCATGTCCAACCGCACTATCCGCGTCAACGAGCTCGTGCAAAAAGAGCTCAGTGACATTTTACATCGACGCTACCAGAGCGAGGCGGTCGCGATTACGATTACAGACGTGAAAGTCTCCCCTGATTTACACGACGCCCGGGTTTTCATTTCAGTGATTGGTGACGCGGACACGGCGGAAAAAAAACTTCGTTGGCTCCGCACCCGCGCGGTGGATATCCGCCAAGAACTCGCGCGTCGAATCGTGCTCAAGTTCTTGCCCAAGTTTGAATACGTGCTCGATCAGTCGGTCCTCCGAGGCGAACGAACTCGGAAACTAATTGACGATCTCGGCCCCATGGCACCGTCCGAACCGGAACCGAAACCGGAGGTCGAAAAATCATCCTGACGTGGAGAAGTTTTACCCAACGCTCTCGGGTGAATTTGCCCGGCTACTGGCCTCGCTGGCCGGTCGCCGCATCGCAGTCGTGGGTCATGCCCGGCCGGATGGTGATTGTATCGGCTCGCAGGTAGCGGTGGCCCGCGTGTTCATGGCCTTGGGCTTCGATGTGGTTTGCGTGAATGCCGACCCCGTTCCACGTCGCCTGCAATTCCTCGTCAAGGGCATGACGTTTTTGCGCACGGACGACGTCGCAGAACTTCCTGATGACCGGGCTGCAATTTTTGTCGATTGTGCTGACCACGCCCGAGGTGGTGAGCGTCTGAAGGCCCGGTATCCCGAGCCGGTGGCGGTTGTGGACCATCATATTTCGAATGTCGGCTACGGTGTGACCAATCTGGTGGACAGTGCCTCGGCCGCCACCTGTGAAATTCTGGCGGGTGTTTTATTTGACAATGGTCTGCCGGTAGATGCCCAAACCGCGCAAGCACTCTACGTCGGAATTCTCACCGACACGGGCCAGTTTCGTTTTAACTCCACATCGCGCCGTTGCTTCGTGCTCGCCGGAGAGCTCGTCGCCCGCGGGGCGCAACCGAGCGAGGCCGGGTATCAACTCTACGAGCGAGAAACCGAGGGCAAGATTCGTCTGCTCCAACACTTTCTTGCTTCCCTGCGACTCGAGTGCGGTGGGCGGGTTTGCGTGGGCAAGCTGTCGGCGGGAATCTTCGAACAGACCGGCACGAGTGCCGAGGATACCGAGGGCCTCGTCGACTACGCCCGCAGTATCGATGGCGTGGATATTGGAGCGCTCATCGAGGAAAAATCTGATGGCACGGTGAAGGCGAGTTTACGAGCGAAGGAGCCGGCCTTTCGGGTCGATTTGGTGGCGGCGATGTTCCACGGAGGCGGCCACGCGTGCGCCGCCGGGCTCAATCTCAAGTCCGGAGCCGGTGACTTCCCTGAGCGCTTGGTCGCGGCGTTGGCCGAACGAATCGCCACTGTCGACGCGAGTCGAAAATCCTGACCCATGTTGTTTCAACCGCGAGAATTGGAGGGGATACTCCTCGTCGATAAACCGAAGGACCATACTTCGCACGACGTCGTCGCCCGCCTGCGCGGCAAGCTCAAGATGAAGCGAATCGGGCATGCCGGCACCCTGGATCCAATGGCGACGGGGTTGCTCGTGATTCTGATCGGCAAGGCGACCAAGGTTTCTCAATACCTCGTCAGTCTCGACAAGGAATACGAAGGCACGATCGAGTTGGGGAAAGTTACCGATACGCAGGATGCGGAGGGCGAAGTGATGGCGACAAAGCCGGTGCCTGCGCTGATGGAGGAAGACGTGCTGGCGGCGATCAAGACATTCTTGGGCGACCAATACCAGCTGCCCCCGATGTATTCCGCGATCAAGATTGCGGGGCAGCCGCTCTACAAAGCGGCGCGCAAGGGCGAAGAGGTCGCGCGCGAACCACGGTTCATTCGGGTGATGAGCTGGAATCTGCTGCGCTTCGCCTCGCCGCAGATCGATTTCCGCCTCCGCTGCACGAAGGGGACCTATGTGCGCACGCTGGCGCATGATCTCGGCGCAAAAATTGGCTGCGGAGCGCACTTGGCGGCCTTGCGCCGCACGGCGACAGATAAGTTTACGGTTTCGCAGGCGCTGACCCTCGAGCAGATTCAGGCGATGACTCTGCCCGAAATCGAGCAACGGCTGATTCCAGCCAGCCAGGCAGTGCCAAGTTTTGTGCGGTGAGCCTGCTGCCGGCCCAATTTTCCAGTCTTGAAGCCGCGGATGTGCTACCCGCCCGCCCGCTCCATTTGGCGATTGGGATGTTTGATGGCGCACATCTGGGACATCGCGCGGTGATTGCGGCGGCGGTTCAGGCGGCGCGACAGGCTGGTGGCGTGGCTGCGGTGCTGACATTTTGGCCGCACCCGAGCGCACTCTTTCGACCGGAAAATCCAACGCGGATGATTCAGGACGGCGCGATGAAGGCGCGCGTGTTGCTCACGCTGGGGGTCGACGCCGTGATTACTGAGTCGTTCACGCCGGCCGTCGCCGGTGTCTCCGCCGAGGAATTTGTGCCTTGGCTTAAACAGCGACTGCCGCATCTGGCGAGCGTGTATGTGGGTGAAAATTTCCGCTATGGTCGGGGTCGGAGGGGCGACGTTGCACTGTTGATCGACAGTGGCAACCAGCACGGCCTAGAAGTCGTCAGCGCCCCGCGGGTGACCTTGCAGGGGGAATTGATCAGCAGCACTCGGATTCGCGGATTGATGGAGGTAGGTGAAATCGCGAAGGCGAACGAGCTGTTCGGCTACACCTACTTTGCGGAAGGGGGCATCGTGCCCGGCAAACGGCTCGGCCGGACGATGGGATTTCCCACGTTGAACATCGGCTGGTCGCCCGACTTGAGACCCCGTTTCGGCGTCTATGCAGTGCGGGTGTCTGGCGCTAAGTCGGCTACGGGGCTCCTAGCGGTGGCGAACTACGGTCTACGGCCGACCGTTGAGCAATCCACGGAGCCTCGGTTGGAAGTCCATGTGCTGGGGCCGTGTCCGTTTTCGGAAGGCGACGTTATCAGGGTAGAATGGCTGCGCTTTATCCGTCCGGAGATAAAATTTTCCGGGGTGGACGAACTGCGGGGGCAGATCGAAAAAGACCGTGCCGGCGTAATTGCGGATTTTTCCTTGCACTGAACGACTGTGCTGGCGTTACTCGCCGACCTCAGATTTTTGGACCTTTAGCTCAGTTGGTTAGAGCGTTTCGTTGACATCGAAAAGGTCACTGGTTCGAGTCCAGTAAGGTCCACCATCTGAAACCGCCGCTTGAATGTCGGCGGTTTTTTTGTGCCTGTTATCCCATGCTACAATCGCTTCGTATCCGCAATCTCGCACTCCTGGAAGAGGTCTCGCTCGACTTTGAGGCCGGCTTCACCGCAGTCACGGGCGAGACGGGTGCGGGCAAGAGTATCTTGCTGGGCGCACTGAGTCTTTTAGCGGGCGAGCGTGCCGATAAGAGCGTCATTCGACAGGGCGCAACGGCGTGCGAGGTGGAAGCCGCACTCTATTTCGAGGATCCGACGCAGATTGCTGGCGTCCTCGGTGCACTCGAGCTTCCGCCGTGCGAGGAGGGATTGCTCATCATCAAGCGCAGTCTGGCACGGGAAAAAGCGCCTAAGATTACGATCAACGGGAGTCTCGCGACGCTGTCCGCATTGCAGCGATTAGGCGAGCATTGGGTCGATTTCCATGGGCCGAGCGAGCCGCGACGGTTACTCAAGGAAAGTTGACAGCTCGATTTGCTGGATTTGTTCTGGCGCTGCGGGGCAACCCTCGCTGCCTACGAGGGGAAGTACCGAGCTTGGCGAGATTCGGTCAATGAGCACGAACGGATCGCGCACGAGACGAGATTATCGCCCGAGCAGATCGATTTTTTACGCAATCAACTCGCCCGCATCGCCGCGTTGGAATTGACCGACGAGGCAATCGAGGCGCTGGAGCGGGATTTTCAGCGCATGAGCCGGGCGCAAGAGTTGATTGAGTTGTCGTCGGCGCTGGCGGCGGGTCTGACGGGTGAAGAGGGTGTGCAATCGCGGGTGGGCGCGCTGTTGCGTGAGGCGCGTCAACTTGAGTTGATCGACGCAGCGAGTAAGCCGTTGGCGGATCGGCTTTCCTCTGCCGCTGTGGAATTGAATGACCTCGGTGCGGAATTTTCGGCGTTGAGCCAGCAGTTGCAGTTCGATCCGGAGCACGCCGAGCAGCTTACCTCCCGCATGAATACGTGGCAGGAGTTGAAGCGGAAGCACGGGGGTGAAGTTTCCGTTGTGCTGGCGGCGCGCGATGAGCTCGAGCGACGGCTCGAGGTGCAAGGGGATATCGAGGGCACGCTCGCGCGCCTTGAAAAACTTATTGCCGAGAGCGAGCGGGCAGCAAGGAAAGAGGCGCAGGCGTTGCGAACCGCGCGCGAGAAGGCGGCCAAGGAGTTGTCCAAGGTGGCGGCTAAGAGTATCGCCCAGCTGGGTTTCAAGAAGGCGGATTTTTCGGTGCGCGTGGTGGGCCTCGCGGAAATGGGACCAACCGGTGATTGCGGGTGCGAATTTTTGTTCTCACCGAATGTAGGGGAAGCTCCCTTACCCCTCAATCGCGTGGCCTCGAGTGGTGAGCTGGCCCGCGTGATGCTCGCGCTGAAAACGGTGCTGGCTGATCTCGACGGCGTTCCTCTGCTCGTATTCGACGAGGTCGATGCGAACGTCGGCGGTGAGATCGGCCGCGTGGTCGGCGAGAAAATGGCCGCGATTGCCAAGAGCCACCAAGTCTTGTGCGTGACGCATCTGCCGCAGGTCGCGGCGCAGGCGACGTGTCATTTGGTGGTGACGAAGGATCAATCGAAGGATCGCGCCGTCGTGACCATCGAACCGATCCAAGCGAGCCGGCAGACCCGGGTCAGCGAGCTCGCGCGGATGCTGGGAGATAGCAAGGCCAAGAGCGCGCTGGCCCACGCGGAGGAATTGTTGAGCAAGACTTGAAGCGACTTCCCACGGGGTTACCTAGACCTATCCATCCGCAAGCCCGCAATTTTTGGTAGCTGCGGGCTGAGATCTGGCTGAGATCTGAGTGACGAGCAAGCACCCCAAAGTGGAACTGGGCTCAGGTGTGACGGTACGCTTTTTGGCTCTGAAAATGGTCGCTCAGCTCCGGACCGGACGCTCAACCCTCAACTGCCTGGATGCGGCTAAGCCCGGAAGCTACGCCACATGGCGAGCGGGATGCTCGCGATGGCGATGCAGAGCAGTTGGCTCCCGGCGAAGGCGAGCAGCCACGGAAACGCCGAGTCCATGAAGCCGTAGCTGTGCAGCCCGACGCCCAGCATGTTGACGCCGAACCAGCTCCAAGCCGTGATAATGTTTCCGAAGACGGCGAGGGCGGCGAGACCGCGTTGTTTCGCCAATCCTCCCCAGCG
>CAMBVX010000271.1 GCA_945871085.1 Opitutus sp. GAS368
CTCGCGGCGCAAAAACTCCGCGAGCGCCGCCGCCGGCTTGTTGTCCCACACCCACACCGCAACTTCCAGCCCGCACGCCAGTGCCTCCGTCTCCCGCACGGTTTTCAACGTCTCCGCAAAGCGCCCCACCTCGTCGTCCGCGTGGTGCCACTCCACCCAGCCTCCGAGCGCCGGCTTCGCGCTGACATGCGCGCGCCACTCCCGGGCCCACGCGACGACCGCGATCGGCGGCGCGCTCTCAGCCAGCGCGCCGGCGTCACCAAATACCCGATTCACCATCGCCATCACCGCCGACCCCGAGCGATACGAGGCATCCAAACGCCCCTCGTGGATGGGCCCGGGCTCGGCCGCATTGTCGTGGTCTAAGATCTCGCGAAACAACCGCGGGGCGCCACCCCGCCACGCAAAAATTACCTGCTACACGTTGCCGACATAAAACAGACTGCGCCGCCGCTCCGGATCGTGCACCGCCTCGTCGATCGGATTTTTCAATACGCTCCACTGCGCGAAAATCGTGTCTTGAAACTCATCCCGCAACCCGTGGTCAAACTTCGCGTCGAGCCGTCAGTGGATCAACAGCCGCGCGTCGCCCCTCCCCCACCCCGCTGGACAACGCCCTCACCTGCTCCTCCGTGCCGGGCAACAACAGTCGCAGCACATCCGCCAACGTCAGCCGCCCCGCGCGCCGCACCGCCGCGTGATAATTCACCTCATCGCCGCGCCGCGCCGCAAACAACCCGCGCGTCCGCTCCAGACTTCGACCAAGTTCGGCGCCCACGGTCCCCGCGACCAAGTTCACTAACGCGTCCCGCGCCCGCGCCTCGAATGCCACTTTTTTCCGCTCGATCGACATCTCAACGCGCGCGGCACCGGAGTTTAACTCGTGCCAAATTTTGAGCGCATTCCCGACCAGATAGTTCACCGCCCCCGGCAGCGGTGCACCCGGCGACCACTCCGGCAGAGCGGCAAAAAAATCATGCAACCGCGCGCCTTGTTTCTCGTTCAACGCCACCCACGGCAGCGCCGTGTGCCGTTCCGCCGCTGCCGGCCCGCGCCGTCCGGCCGCCGCGAGCCACGGACGTCCCTCCGGCCAGATCGACCCCACCGCGCCCCAGCGCCACGCCTCCGGCTCCGACAAAAACGTATTCCCGCGCTCGTCCAAGAACTCATCGAGCAGACGCGCGAGCCGTTTCTTTTCCACGCCCAACGTCGCGCGCTTCAATGCCTCGATGAATTCCCGCTGCGCCGCGGCCGCCTCGCCCGCCGCCGCAAACATCCGCCGCCGTTCCCGCCGCGCCGCGGCCGCCTCCAACGATTTGAAACTGTCCCGTCAACCCCAGTACGAAGAGAAAGCTCCGCACCACCCACGCGAAAAACCCGGCGAGTGTCCCGAGACTCAACCGCCGCATTGCCTCCACCACCGTCCGTAGCCTCCGCAAAAAATCCACCGTCGTCAGGCCCGGTGCCTGCACGTCCTGCGCGCGCCAGCTTCTTGAGGATCTCGTCGAAGAACTCCCCGGCCGCCTTGCGCGTAAACGTCAGAGCCACGATCCACTCCGGCGCCGCGCCTCCCTCCAGCAACGGCACGAAGCGGTTCGTCAACCCGTAGGGTTTCCCCGACCCGTAGGGTTTCCCCGACCCCGCCGACGTCAAAATCATCTCATGTCCTAGCCAGCTCGTGTGCGTCCCTCCCGCGCCACACTCACGGCGGTGCCTTGGTGAAACAGCTCGGTAGACTCATCCCGCTCCGCCTCGGGCCCCGTGCTCTCACGCGGCGGCCAAAATTAGCCCGCCACCAACGCTGTGGCCACGCCCTCTGCGCCACGCTCCGCCGACATCTGCATCTCCTGTGAAAAACCCTCCCACACGCCACCGCGTCGCCCTACTCGGCCGCCACCACCCGCCGATCCATCGGTAGCTGGAGGTCCGTCCACCCGCGCATTTTTCCTTCAGCGTCCACCCCACGCACCCACTCCGTCCGCACGTCATCCTGAGGCCGCGCCGCGAAAATCATCACCAGCGCCGCCGAAACATTTTCCGGCAACATCCCGGTCGTCAGCGCAGCGCGCAACTCGCCCGGCGCCGCGATCCCCGCGAGCACCAGGGCCCGCTACCCGAGCGGTCGCACTTCCGTATCCGCGCCCCCGACACCGAGCACCACGTGGAGCCGCCCAAATTCCGCGCCGAGCGCGATCGCCCACGCCACATTTCGCTCAGGTGGATCGCGAGGGAACACGTCCCGGCAGTTGGCCAAATCCACTTCCCTCAACCCTTCCGCCCACGCGAGCAGCGACTCGATCCGCGACGCGGCCGCCGTCGGTAATCCGTACGCCAGCAAGGCGTCGGAGGTCATCACGCGCGGCGGAAACACCGCCTGCCCCCTCCCGTTCGCGTGTTCGGCCAGCGCCTCGCGCAGCCGCCGACCCGCTGGACGCGTCGGCACCACCACCAATCAATTCGCCAGATCGAGCGGACCCTCCCCATTCCAGCCCGCCGCCCGCCACTCGAAGACTTGGACCAAAAGTGGACGTTCCCAAGGGAGGAAATGCCGGGTGAGGGGAAAACTATGAACAGGAAAATCCCCGCGTTTGCTTCATGGGAGTCCGGGCGCCCGGCCCGCAAGCCGCGGCCGCCTCTGCGCGGGGTTCTACAGTCCGTCCCCTTTTCCCCCTGTTCGGCCCACCCTAAAACAGCAAAACCCCGCCACTCGGTGAGGGCGGGGTCAGCCGGAAAAAAGAGCCAGTCCGTTCGGTCGACTTACTTCACGAACACGATCTTCGCGATCTTGGCCTTCGCGCGGGAAGCGGCGTTCTTGTGGACGACGCCGGACTTGACGGCCTTATCCATCGCGGAGGTGTAGGCCACGGCCGCAGTCTTGCTGGCGGTGGCATCCTTGGAGGCGACGGCTGCATTGAGCTTCTTGTGCAGCGTCTTCAGGCGGGTCTTGGCGCCTTGGTTGCGGGTTTGGAGACGGGCGGATTTGCGAGCTGCTTTGATAGCAGATTTAGTGTTGGCCATAGTCGTAAACGGGATTGGAGCCGGCCAAAGACTCAAACGCCCGCGGGAGAGTCAAGGGTTTTGTCCGATCCGACCAAACTCGACTGCTCTTGGCCCCGGGCTTACGCCCACCGGCGTGAAAGCGAAACACCCCGTTGAACTCACTTTCTTGGCTGGTCATAGCGGGGGCGTAGCGAAGAATGAATCCGGCCAGGCGGGTCGGTTAAACTGCCAGGCGAAATCCGGCCGTTTTCAGAGCGAATGTCACTGATTAAGTGACAAACAGTTTCGGGTGTTTTTCGCGAGGATCCTGCAATTGAAATACCCGGCTCGCTCACCTCGCCCACCGCCGTGGGCAAAAACCCACCTCGCTCTCAGCCGCCGACAGTCGACCGACCGCGATCATCGCACACGTCCGAGCGAGTGCTGGTCAAGGAGGCGCGTTCCGCACTGCGCAGCGACCTCACCACCTTGTGATTGCACGTGCTCCCCGGCGGCGTAACGTCGGCGAGCAATCCGCACAAACCTCGATGGAATCCGACGATCAAAAAATCCTCACCTTCCTCAGCTCCCAAATCTGCGATCACGGTGCCCAAGCGGAACTCGCCCCCGGAATCTGGATCCTCTTCGCCGTCCCGGCCGCCGACCCTGACGCCAACGCCCTCGCCCAGTCGCTGCTGGCCAAAGCCACTTTTATCCACGATTCCGGCATCACGGAGGACGAGCAGTGGATCATCTATTACATCGACTCCCTCAATCGACCCAGCGCTATGACCTGGCTCCAGGAAGTGAACCGAATCTCCATCGGCCAGGTTCGTTCAGTGGCGCCCGCCCACCAGGCGCTCATCCAAGAACTCATCACCTCCGCCAAACCCCACCGCGTCGCCCAAGACTTCGCCGCCCTGCACACGCGCGGCGAAATCTGCGCCGGTCTCATCTGCAAACCGGCCGAAGTCCGCGCCCTCCTCGATCGCCTGCATCAGTGCGAACCCCTCTTTTTCTCCGCGTTTCTCACCCTCCTCACGCACCAGTTGATCGATATGCTGGTGTTGCACCGCCAACTCCTCGCCGAGGACATTGCGTTGAAAAATGAAATTGTGGCCGGCGGCCTTTCGCGGGACCCCTTCCTGCAAAGCCGCCAAGATGCCGCCGGTGAAATCCGCAACATTCTACTCCGGTTCCAGCTCATCAATCCCATCGATCAGCAAAAAAATATCGCCATCACCAATCCCTACGCCGTCTACCTCGAAGTGGTGGTCGCGGGCGACGAAATCACCGCCCCGATCGACGGTGTCACAGTGACCGTGCCCCGCGGGATTTTCCTCAGCGCGATCCACGCCATCCGTCGGAATATCTACCGGGGAGATCAATTCAGCAGCTTCGACACCCAAGCGCCGTGGATGAACGAAAAAATCGCCTACTCGTTTCGTTTCATCAAACAGCGCGTGGATAGCCGCAGTGATTTGGCGCCCCTCGACACCCTCTACATGTTGGAACGTGCCGTGAGCGAGTAACCGGGCACCAGCCTCGTCCGCGGACTCGCTGCCCAGCCAAAAGCCCGCGTATTGACGCTCGCCACGCGCAGCTCGGCGACCGGATTATTTTGCCGAGAGGTTTCGGTTTTTCGTGGCGCCAAACGTGCCGCCCGCTCATCAGAGACGCCGCCCCACATGAAAACCGTCCTCAGAAACATCGCGGCTGTAATCCTCGGTTTCGCGCTCGGATCGATCGTCAACATGGCGGTGATCACCGCGAGCCCCCACCTGATCCCCCCGCCCCCCGGCGTCGACCTCTCAAACGTCGCCAGCATGAAAGCCTCGATGCACTTGTATGAGGCCAAGCATTTTGTCTTTCCGTTGCTCGCCCACGCCAGCGGAACGTTGGTCGGCGGGCTCGTCGCGTTTGCGGTCGCCGGTTCCCGCCGCGATCTTTTCGCCTATGTCATCGGCCTGCTGTTTTTGGCCGGCGGGATCACCGCCTGCTTCTTGATTCCCGCGCCGAAGTGGTTCATGGCCCTCGATCTCGTGGTCGCCTATCTGCCCATGGCCCGCCTGGCGTCACTCATCGGTCGTCGCCTCACTGGAAACGCACCGGCTTCCCCTTCGCCATGACTTCCCCCCGCGCCCGCCCTCTCTTCTCGTTATTCGCCACCCTCGCCCTCTCGGCCTCCGCCCACCAAGCCACGGGGATCAAGCTCACCGAGCCCACCGCCGACTCCATCACGGTGTGGACGCGCGTCACGCGCGATGCCGAGCGCGCGCCCGACGATGGCCCGCTGCCCATCACGAAGCTCTTCGATCGCACCACCGGCAAAGAGATCGCGTTGAAGGACAACGCCACCTACGCCCACGCCCGACCCGAGGTCGCGTTTCCCTCCGGGTCCAACCTCGGCTCCATCCGTGGTGCCGCGATCGGCACTCCCGGTCAGACCCGCGTGCGTTACCGCCCCACCGACTCGTCCACCGCCCCATGGACCGCAACCGCGTGGCGCGACGTCGATCCTTCCCGCGATTTCACCGCGACTTTCGCACTTACGAAACTCGCTCCCGGCACCCGTTACGAAGTCGCCGTCGAAGATCGCCCGCGCGCCGATACCCCGATCACGAGCACCACCACCGGCGCCTTCGTCACCGCGCCCGTCGCCACGACCAACGCCCCCGCGACCTTCGCCGTGATGAGTTGCCAGCAATACGAGGACCGCGACCGCCCCGACGGCTTCGCGATCTATCCGTCGATGCTCGCGCTTAAACCCGACTTCATGGTCAACACCGGCGACGCCGTTTACTACGACCACGGTCCCGTCCACGCCATCAATGTCGATCTCGCCCGCTATCACTGGGCGCGTATGTATGGTTTTCCTACGCTCCGCGATTTCCATCGCCACGTCGCGAGCTTCTTCATGAAGGACGACCACGACACCCTCACCAACGACTCCCACCCCGCAGACCGCAGCGGCGATCTCACGTTTGCCCACGGCCTCGCGGTCTTCCGTGAACAAACCGCCCCGTCCGAGCCACCCTATCGCACACTCCGCTGGGGCCGCCACCTCCAGGTCTGGTTCCTCGAAGGCCGCGACTTCCGCAGTTCGTCCGCGGCCGACCGCACGCAGACACCCACCATCCTTGGCCCCACCCAAATCGCCTGGCTCGAGCACACCCTCGCCGCCTCCGATGCCACCTTCCGCGTTGTCATCACGCCCACGCCCATGGTCGGCCCGGACCGTCCACAAAAAGACGATAACTACGCGAACCAGGGCTACCTCGTCGAGGGCACCAAGATCCGCGCCCTCCTCGCCCGCCAGCCGAATCTCACTGTCATCACCGGTGATCGTCACTGGCAGTATGTGTCGCGCGACCCCGCAACCAGCATCGAAGAATGGAGCGTCGGCGCCGCCACCGACGCCCACGCCGGCGGCTGGAACGAAGAGACCCCGCGCCCCGAACACCGCTTCCTCCGCACCAAATTCGGCGGCTTCCTCTCCGGCACCGTCGCTCCTTCGTCCGCGACCGTCCCACCCGCGCTCACCCTCCGCCTGCACGACACCGCCGGAAAAGTGATCTTTGCCGACACGAAGCCCGCGAAATAATTTTCACCGACCGACGGCCATCCTCGCGCTTCACGCCCGGTGCCTCGGCGCTCGCCCGCGCTCACGTTTACTTCCACCGCGGACCCGCACGCCCCATCCGCGCCGTTCGACCGTAGCCTAAGCGTATCCACCAATCTGATCGGTCCTGGAATATTGCCGCAGACACTCCGCGCGCGCCACCCTCCCATCCCACCGGCGCCCCCCCCTCACACTCCCACAAAATAATTTGAATCCGCAGCCACACCCGGTTTCTTTCGCGGCCCACGGCTCATTGCGGTCTCGCCATGAAGCCCCTCCCCTCCCCCGGCCGATTTTCTACCGACCCCACCTCCCGATGATCAACCGCCACCCCGCCCACCCCTCCCCCCTTCCCGTCGCGGTCCTGACCGCTGTGCTCCTCGTCCTCGCGCACTCCACCTCGGCGCAAACCGCACCACCCACCCCGGCGGCCGTGACGGCCGCACCAACCCCCGTCCAGCTCTCTCCGTTCGAAGTCAGCACCGAGCGGGACACCGGCTTCGCTGCCGCCAGCTCCCTGGCCGGCGGCCGTCTCGCGAGCGATCTCCGAGACACCCCTGTCGCCTACTCCGTCATTACCCGCGACTTCATCGACGCGCTCAATCTCACCGATCTCCAAAGCGCCGCCGAGTGGACGACCTCCAGCACCGCGTCGGTGGACAACGGTCAGCAGAATTTCTTTTTCAACCCGGTCCAATACACCGTGCGCGGTGCGGGTGGCGGCCGCCCCCAGCGGAATTTCTTTCCGCAATTCAACAACGGCGATTCCTACAATCTCGAGCGCTACGACTTCGGCCGCGGCCCCAACGCCGTCCTCTTCGGCAACGGCTCGCTCGGAGGTATCAGCTCCTCGACCACCAAGCGCGCACAAACCAATCGCCCGCTGCGTCAATTCCAGTTCGCCGTCGGCTCCTGGCGAAACTACCGCTCCACCTTCGACATTAATCAGCCCCTCTCAGACAAAGTCGCCCTCCGCGCGGCCGGCGTCTGGGGTGACGCGTCCAGCTGGCGCATGAAGGACTACGACAAGCGCAAAGCCCTCTTCCTCACCACCACGGTGAAACCTTGGCGCAACGCCGAACTCCGGGTCGAAGGCGAATACGGCAACAACTCCCGCCAGTCTGCCTCCACGTTTATCAACGACCGCTTCTCCGGCTGGGACGGCACGACCTACAACGCCCCACGCGCCCTCGCCACCCTCCCCACCACCGCCAACGCCCAAGGCATCAATCGCCGCGGCGCGAACTACTTCGTCTATCAGCCGTTCTCCGCGCCCGACACGATCTTCCACTATCAAAACGATCCCATCACCGTCGCCGGCGGCAACACTGCACAGACGCCCATCGCCGGCTTCGTCCAAGGCACCAACCTCAGCTTCAACACCGCCGGCGGCAACCTGCTCCACGAAATCAACGTGCCCGCCGGCCGCTTCGCTAACGCCGAGCGCTTCTCCTCCTTCCGCACCCCGCCCGAGGAGTTCACGATGTCGCCCGATCTGCCGATCCTCACGCAGCGCTTCAAGGATCTGCAGCTCACCTTCAACCAGCACTGGGGCAACCTCCACTTCGAGATCGCCGGCGATATCAACCGCACTGCCGCCATGACCAACGGTGAACCCAACCGCGACCTCCCCAATATCTTCATCGACATCAACCGCGTCCTGCCCGACGGCCGCCCCAACCCGAATTTCCTCGTGCCGTATGGCGACGGCCAGTTCTCCCGCGGCTTCCGCGACTACGCGGAAAACAACGTCCGCACCGCCGTGGCTTACGTTTGGCCGACCCGCTTTGGTCATTTCACCGTCAATTCCCTCGCCGGCTCCAACAACAGCGAAAACACGAGCGACTTCCGCTACCTGAGTGTGAAACAGGGCAACGACCCGCGTCGCTGGGCCTTCAGCAACCAACGTATCCGCATCCGCCGATACTGGAACAACGACTCCCGCCCCACGCCCGATCTCTCCCTCCGCCAGCTCACGTATTTCGATCCCAACCCCAATCCCGTCTTCACCTCCGGCGTGCCGATCCAGCCGATCTGGGCCATCGAGGCCGACCGCCGCGACACCCAGAATATTACGACCCAGCGCTTCAAATACGCCCTCGCCTCGCTGAACGCCAAATTCTTCAAGGGCCGCTGGATCGTCCTCGGCGCCGTGCGCAAGGACGACTACTTCTTCCAGTCGCGCCAGCAGATCCATCAGGGCGACTACCCCTCCGATTGGAACGCCCAGCACCGCATCCTCCGCTCCGGTGCACCCGCCGACTACGCGTCGCTCACCTTCACGCCTCGCGACCTCAATGGCAACGCCACCGGCCCGGTGCAGGAGGCCGCCATCCGCCCGCGCGACCCCGTCGCCGGCGACCGCCTGCCGCAATACGCCAACGTCCGCTTCAAGGACGACTTCAACCCGCCGCCCGTCGAGGGCAAGCAGGTCACCCGGAGCATCGGCACCGTCCTCCATCTCGCGAGCTGGTTCAATCCCGCGATCAACTTTGCCGAGACCTTCAACCCTCCCGGCTCCATCGTCCGCATCGACGGCCGCTCCCTCGAGCCCACCGTCGCCACCGGCATCGACTACTCGCTCCGCATGGAGCTCTTCGGCAACAAGCTGAATCTGAATTTCACCTACTACACCACCGAAGAGGTCAACAATACCATCCCGCAGGACGGCCCCGGCTTTTTCAACAGCCTCTACGACGCCAACGTCGTCGGCGACACCTCCTCGACGGGCCGCAATATCCGTGGCTTTGGCCGCCTGCCCAACCAATACCGCGACACCCGCACCCGCAGCGGCGACGGCTACGAATTCGAGGTCACGTTCAACCCGACCCGCGCCCTCCGCCTCACCGGCAATGTCGGTTTCCCAAAACTCTATGAGGCCGACGCCTACCCCGACGTGCGCGCCTACATCGACCGCAACGCCGACGC
>CAMBVX010000272.1 GCA_945871085.1 Opitutus sp. GAS368
ATGAAAGCCGCCGGCAACCGCTGCGAACTCGTCGGCACCGCGGGCGCGACGCACGGCTACTTCAACTACGGCCGCGGCGACAACTCTGCCTATCGCGCCACCCTCGCCGCCACCGACGCCTTTCTCGTTTCTCTCGGCTGGCTCCGGGCGGCCAAAGCCGCCAAGTAACCCCGCACCCGCGACGGACCGGCGACACTCCTGCCGCCGCGGATCGCCCCGCACTTCTCCCCAACGCCACGTCTCCTCCGTTCCGTATCCCACAGATTTCCGATCTGACAATCTGCGGTGCCCTGAATCTGCGGGAAAAATCTCCGGCGAGCTTCCCCGCCGCCCAATCGCGCCCCGATCCCGCTTCGCCCTCTCATCCGCGACCGTCACCCCGACACGACGCTCCGATCGTCCCGTTTCCCACCGATTCAGAAACCCACAGATTCCCCATCCGCCTTCTCTGCGGTCCCCTGAATCTGCGGGAAAACTCTCCGCGAGCTCCCCGCCGACTCCAACCGCCGCCCCAACCAATCCCACGCAGCGCCCATAGGCGCCCGGTGAATTCCCGCCGGCCGGCCGGATATTTTTTGTGCTTTTTTACGGCCCGACCTCCGGGCTCGCCCGACTTCACGCTACCGCGCCCCCGCACCCACGTCCGCAGCCACGGTCGCCCCACTTCACCCATTGACCGTCCGTCGGCACCCGGCACGCTCCACGCCGTGACCTCCACGGCAGTCTTCTCCGTCTTCGCCCATCTCACGGCGGAAAAGAGCGCCCTCTACCGCGGCGTGCTCCACGTCTTCGTCGCCGAACGCGCCCGCTTTGTCATCTCCCTCCGCCCCGCCGAAATTCTCACAGCCCTCGGGAAGTCCCCAGATTTCGCACCGCCTGTTTCCCTCGACACCGACAGCCTTCTTGGCGCCCTCGACCAGCTCCGCGCCTGGGGCAACCTCGACGACACGCCCGACAACGCCGAGGCCGGCACCATCGAAGAATTCTACCGGCGCCGCCGCCTCTACCAGCTCAGCGCTGCCGGCGAGGCCACCGAGCAAGCCCTCGCCGTCTTCGACGAATACCTCCACCGCCCCGGCGAACTCCAGACCACCGCCCTGCACGACATCGCCGAACTTCTGGACGCCCTCCTCCCTCGCCTCGCCGATACGCCGCCCGATGACGCCAAGCTCCTCCACCTCCTGACGAGCCTGGTCGCCCGCTTCGAGCAACTCACCTCGCGCGCCCAGTCCTTCATGCGCGGCCTCCAGCGCACCGTCGATTTGCACGGCATCTCCGTCGAGGCCTTCCTTGCCTATAAGGAAAAGCTGATCGACTACCTGGAAAATTTCATCGGCGAGCTTGTCGTCGCCACTGGCCGCATTGCCGAAGCGATCGTTCTCCTCGAGTCGTGCGGCGTCTCGCTCGCATTCGCTGCCGCCGCGCGCCGCGAACTCGCCGACACCCTCGACCCCGCGCCCGATGCCTTCGCGCTCGCCGAGTCCCGCTGGCGCGACCGCTGGGCGGGCCTGCGCCGTTGGTTCATCGCGGAAAGTTCTCCCGCCCAAGCCGAACTCCTGCGCGCCCGCGCCCGCTCCGCCATACCTGCCCTGCTCACTGCCGTCTCCCAGATCAACGACCGCCGCGCCAGTCGCGCCGACCGAGCCGCCGACTTCTCCACTCTCGCTCGCTGGTTCGCCGAGGCTCCGACCGACAACGATTGCCACCGACTCTGGCGCGCAGCATTCGCGCTGCCCCCCTCGCGTCACCTCCGCATCAACGCCGAGACACTCGCCGAGCGTGCCGTCCGCGCCGAGACCGCCCACACAAGCTGGCTCGAAGGCGCGCCCGTCTGGCTCTCGCCGCGCCTTCGCCAACACGGTCGCACCGCCTCGCGCGGCCCCGGTCACGCCACGATCGATCGCACCGCCGACAAAGCCCGCCTCCGCGCCCTCGCCCACGAACAGGCCGCGCAGATCGAGCGCGCCCGCCATCACCTCGCCGCCGCCGGCCGCCGCCGCCTCGGCTCGCTCGGCCCCCTCGACGATCTCGCCTTCCGCCTCTTCCTTGAACTGCTCGGCCACGCCCTCACGCTTCGTTCCGATCACGACGGCTCAATCGACGTCGAATCCGCCGACGGCACGCTCCGCATCCGCCTCGATCCCGTCGTCGACGGTGCCGAAGTCACACTGCGCACCGCCGGCGGCGACTTTCGCGGCCGCGACCACTGGGTCACGATCACACCGACTTTACCATGAGTTCAGACGCGACGATCCGGCCGCCCGCTCCCACTCGCCGCGCCGCCAAGCGCGCCCTGCTCGCTCGGCTCCGCGAGGAGGCCGAGCCGCTCATCAACGAAGAACGCCGCAACGCCGTCTGTGCCCTCCTCCAAAATTCCCTGCTCGTCCCCGCCGGTCCCACCGCCGCCGCCTTCGCTCTCGTGCGCCGTCACCGCGAGTGGCTCGCCGATTGGTTCGCGCACTACGCGGACTGGAGTCTCGTCGTCACCGCCGAAGCCGTCCGCCTCCGCAAGATTCCCGCCGATTCTTCCGACGCCACCCGTCCCGCCGTCGACCCGCTTCACCACGAACCCTTCACCCGCTCCCGCTACGTTCTCCTCTGTCTCGCGCTCGCCGCCCTCGAGCGCGGCGACCGCCAGATCACACTCGGTCGCCTCGCCGAGCACCTCGCGACAGCCCTCGCCGCCGACCCCACCTTCGCCGCCGCCAGTTTTTCCTGGTCGCTCGACCATGTTTCCGGTCGCCGCGACTTCGTGCACGTGCTCCGCCTCCTCGTCGCGCTCGGCGTCCTCCGCCGCCTACAAGGTGACGAGGAACGTTTCGTCCACGACCGCCAGTCCGACGCGCTTTACAACGTAAGCCGCCCCGTGCTCTCGCTCCTGCTCACCGCGCGCCGCAGCCCGTCTCTCGTCGCCGCCGCCGATTTCCCTTCCCGTCTCGCCGCGCTGCTCGAGACACCGCACCCCGACACTCCGGACGCCCGCAACCGAGCGCTCCGCACCCGTTTCGTCCGCCGCCTGCTCGACGATCCCGTGCTCTACTACGACACGCTCGACGACGAGGCCCGCGCCTACCTCGACCGCCAGCGCGGTTTCCTCCTCCCTGATCTCGCCGCCGCCACCGGCCTCGAACCTGAGGTGCGCGCCGAAGGCATCGCGCTCGTCGATCAAGACGGCGATTGCACCGACTCCGGCCTCCCCGAGGAAGGCACCGAGGGCCACCTCACCCTCCTCCTCGCGACCTGGCTTGCCGACCGCTTGCGCGCAGGCGACTCCGGGCCCGTCAGTCTCGCAGCCCTACGCGCGCAAACCGCCAGATTTATCCGCCAACACCGCCATCACTGGCGCCGTGAAGCCGCCGAACGCGGTGCCGAAATTCCGCTCACCGAACTCGTCGTCACACGCCTCGCCGGCCTCGCTCTCGTCGAGCGTCTCCCCGACTACGCCGTGCGCCCCCGCCCCGCTCTCGGCCGCTTCGCCCTGCGCCCCTCCGCCGAACTCGCGCCCGCCGAGGAACTCCATTTCACCTCGTGAATTTCACCGACGCTCCGTCCCCTCCCGTTATCTTGCCCTTGCCCAAACGCACCGACCGTTGGCAACCCCTCCGTAGCGGCGTCCTTAACCTCTACCGTTACGACTACGAGGAGTTTCACTACGAGGACGGACGCCTCCTCCTTCGCGGCAACAACGGCAGCGGCAAATCCCGCGTCCTCGCCCTCCAGCTCCCGTTTCTCCTCGACGGCGAGGTCTCCCCCGCCCGCGTCGAGCCCGACGGCGATCCCGCCAAACGCATCGAGTGGAATCTCCTCATGGGCCGCCACGCCGACCGCACCGGCTACACTTGGATCGAGTTCGGCCGCCGCGACGCCGACGGCACGCTCCACTTTCTTACGCTCGGCTGCGGCCTCCGCGCCGTCGCCGGCCACAGCGGCCTCCACAGCCGCTGGTTCTTCGTCACCCCGCAACGCATCGGCCGAGATCTCTTTCTTCAAACCGCCCAACGCACGCCCCTCAACCGCGAACGCCTCACCGACGCCCTCGGCACCACCGGTCGCATCATTCTAAAAGCTGAAGATTACAAACGCGCCGTCGACGAGGCGCTCTTCGGTCTCGGTCCCCGCTACGGCCCGCTTCTCGAACTCCTGCTCCGCCTCCGCCGCCCGCAACTCTCCCGCAAACTCGACGAAGACGAACTCTCGAACGCTCTGAGCGACGCTCTGCCCACGCTGTCCGCCGCGATCGTCGACGAGGTCGCCGAGTCCTTTCAAGGCCTCCAAGCCGACCGTGATCGCCTCCGCGAATTCACCGCCTCACACGCCGCGGTCACCACTTTCCTAGCCGAATACCGCGCCTATGTGCGCATCGCCGTGCGCCGCCGCGCCGGCGTCTTCCGCACCGCGCACAGCGCCTATGAGGCCGCGCAACGCGCCGCGCGCGACGCCCAGACGCGCTTCGATTCCGCCGACGCCGCGCTCACCACCCTCACCGCTCTCGCCGCCGAACTCGCCGCCACGCTCGCCGGAGCCGAGGCCGCCGAGCGCACGCTCCGCGAAAGCCCCGAAATGCGCACCGCCGACGAACTCGACCTCGCCGGCGAACTCGCCAAAGCCTCCGCCGCCACCCTCGCCCGCGAAGTGCAGGACGAGGAGGCCGCCGCCCTCGCCGCCACTCAGACCCGCGCGCGCGAAGCCGCCGCCGTCACCCAATCCGCCGCCGTCGAACGCGACTTCGCCGAGAAACGCCGCGCCGCCGAATCCGCCGCGCTTGCCGCCGACCTCGCCGACGCTCACGGCGAACACGCCACCGAAGCCGCCCTTGCCCGCATCCTCGCCAAACGCGAGCAAGCCCTCGCGCTCCTAGGCACCCGCGAATCGTCCCTCTCCGCCGCCGAGGCCGCGCTCCGCCTCGCCGAAACCGCCCGCACCGCCGCCGAGGCCGCCGCCGGCGGCGCCCGCGAAACCGAACACGCCGCCCGGACCGGTCTCACCGACGCCGCCGACCAGTTTTCAGCGTTCTACGAAAGCTGGCGCACCGCCGCCCGGCACCTCATCGCGCCACCCGTCGACACACTGGCCGGGACCTTCTCGGCGTGGATCGACCAACGGCGTGGTCCCAGCCCCTTGCGCTCCTCCCTCGATGCCGCGCACACCGACGCTCTTGCCGCGTTCGGTCGCCGACAATCCGCGCTCGAACTCCATGCCGCCGACCTCGCCAAAAAAATTGCCGACGTCGACACCGCCATCGCCCGCCTCGAACATGGCGAGACGCCACCCCCTCCGTCTCACGTCACTCGCCGCGCCGACCGCACCGCCCGTCCCGGAGCGCCGCTCTGGTGCCTCTGCGATTTCCGTCCGGAGATTCCCGACGCCACCCGCGCCACCGTCGAAGCCGCCCTGCATGCCTCCGGCCTGCTCGACGCCTGGGTGCTCCCCGACGGCCGCGTCCGCTCCGACACCGACGACACCTTCCTCCTCTCACCCGACACCGCGTCCAGAATCGCGGATTCTGAAATCTCAAATCCGAAAGCTGAAATCCCCACTCACCTCGGCACCATTCTCACCGTCGCCCTCGATCCCGAAGACGCCGCCACACGCGCTCTTTCCGCCGACACCGTCACCGGCATTCTTGCGCAGATTGGCTACGGCCCCGGCACCGGCCCGCACTGGATCGCCGCCGATGGTCGCTGGCGGCTCGGCCCGCTCACCGGCCGCGCCGGCAAACCCGCCGCCGAATACCTCGGCGAGTCCACCCGCGCCGCCTCCCGCCGCCGCCAACTTGTCGAACTCCACTCCGAACACGACGCCGCCCTCGCCGCCCAACTCCACACCACGACGCAACTCGCCACCCTTGCCGCCGACCGCATCGCCGCCTCCGCCGAGTTCGCCGCCGCGCCGCTCGACGAGCCCGTCCTCCGCGCCGGCTTCGCCCTCGAAACCGCCGCCGCCGATCTAACCAAGACGCACATCGCCGCCGAACGCGCCGCCGAGACGGCCGCCGAACGCCGCGCCGACCGCGACGCCACCGCCACGCAACGCGACCGCGACGCCACCGATCTCAAACTCGCCGCCTGGATCGGCCGTCTCGGCGACCTCGCGTCCGCCACCCAGACCTACGCGACCGCCCTCGCCGCCCTCTGGCCCACGGCTCGCCATTGGGACACCGTCGCCGCGCAACTCGCCACTCTCCGCACCCAGACCACCGACGCCGAAGCCACGCTCGGCAGCCGCCGCGCCCGTCGCGAACAAGCCGCCGCCGAGGCCGCCGCCACCCGTCAGCGCTACGAAACACTCGAGGAGACCCACGGCCAATCCGTCGCCGTCATCCGCGAAAAACTCTCCGCCGCCACGACCGAGGTCACGCGCCTCAAAGGCGAATCAACCGACAACCAATCCGCTCAACTTACCCAAACTGCCGCCCGCGCCACCGCGCAGAGCGACCTCGCCGCTGCCGAGCAACAGCGCCTCACCCACGAGCAATCGCGAACCCTCGCCCTCCTCGGCCTGCGCCGCCTCGCCGAGCAACGCCTCCTCGCCGAAGCCGATCCCGCTCTCGCCGAAATCGCGCCCGACGATTGGAGCGTTTCCCACGCCATCGATCTCGTGCGCCGCCGTCTCGATCCCGCCCTTACTGACACCCCCGGTGACGAATCCGCCTGGCAACGCTCCCAGGATGCCATCCACGGCCACGTGCAAGAATTGCGCGACCAGCTCATCACCCAAGGCCACCAGCCCGAGACGCACCAGAGCGACGAACTCGTCCTCGTGCGCTGCCAGTTCCAAGCCCGCCCTCACTCCATGACCGAGCTGCGCGACGCGTTCGCCACCGAGCTGGCCGAACGCGACCGTCTCCTCCAGGCCAAGGAGCGCGAGATCATCGAGAACCACCTCCTCGCCGAGGCCGCCGTGGAATTGCAGAAACTGATCCGCGCCGCCGAAGCCTGGCGCGCCTCCGCCAACGAGGAACTCGAATCCCGCCCCACCAGCTCCGGCGTCCGCTTCCGTTTCCAATGGGAACCCAACACCGAAATCCGTTTTCAGGAAGTCCGCCCCATCCTCCTCCGCAAAGGAGAACTCTGGACGCCCGCCGAGCGCATCGCCCTAGCCGCGTTTCTTCAGGGCCGGATCAAAGCGGTGCAGGACGCCGAGGAATCCGCCTCGTGGCGCGACCAACTCGCGCACGCCCTCGACTACCGCCGCTGGCACCGCTTCGTCGTCGAGCGCCAACAGGACGGCCAGTGGCGCCGCCTCGACCGCCGCACCTACGGCACCGGCTCCGGCGGCGAGAAGGCCCTCGCCCTCACCCTCCCGCGGTTCGCCGCCGCCGCCGCGCACTACCGCAGCGCCGCCAAGACCGCCCCGCGCATCGTCATGCTCGACGAGGCATTCGCCGGCATCGACCCGACGATGCGCGCTCAATGCCTCGGTGTCCTCACCCAGTTCGATCTCGATGTCATCATGACCAGCGAACTCGAATGGGGCTGCTATCCCACCGTGCCCTCCCTCGCAATCTATCACCTCACCACGCTCGCCGCCGTCGACGCGGTCGCCGCCACGCGTTGGATCTGGAACGGCCGCGAGCGAAAACAAATCGACACGCCGCTCCCGCCCGACGCGCCGCCTTCCGCGCCCGTTTCCCCCGATGCCTGACCACGCCCGCCTCACCCGTCTCTTCACCGGCCCCGACCTCGCCCCGCTGCTCCTTCGCCTGCGCCAGCGCGTCGAGCGCGGTCACCCTCTCACCGGCACCCTCGCGCTCACCGGCCTCTCCTCCGCCCAAGGCGAAGCCACTCGCGCCCTACTCGGCCGCGCGCCCTCCGCCTCAGACACCGGGGCCCTCACCGTCCCGCTCGACGAACTCGCCGCGAACCTGATCGCCGCCGACCTCTGCACGTCGCTGCGCTCCGCGGTCGAGTATCTCACTGGTCGCATCACCAACACCCCCGAGGCCCGCGAAGACCGCGACGCGGCCTGGGCCGCCGTCTTCACCGCCGCGCCCGCCGTCCTCCGCGCCCCGCCCTACGCCGCGTGGCTCGACGAGCTGCACGCCAATGGCGCCCTCAAACGCTTCGCCGAGTCGTCTCCGGTCGCCGCCCGCGAACTGCTCGCCCGGCTCGCCTACGTCGTCGCCGCACTCCCGGCCGGCGGCGAGCCTCTCGCCGCCTTCGCCGCCGTCACGCTCGGCAACGCCCACGCCCTCGATCACGGCACGCCCCTCGCCACCCTCGCCGTCCGCTCCGCCGCGCGTCTCGGCGGCATCGTAATCGAAAAGGAAAACGCCGAGTCCCGCCGCGACGCGTGGGCCTCCGTCGGCGTGATGTGCGACGAACTCAGCGCGCCCGTCCTCGTCTTCAATTTTCCCGCCGCCTCCGAATCGCCCCTCGGCCGACTCCTCCGCTCCGCCGCCGACGACGCAGAGCCGCTCCACGTTTCCCTCCGCCTGCTCCTGCGCCATCCGCTCGGCCGCGATGCCGCCCTCGCCGGTCGCGAAATTTTCGTCTGCGAAAATCCAGCCGTCGTCGCCCTCGCCGCCGCGCAGCTCGGCCGCCGTTGCGCCCCGCTGCTTTGCCTCAACGGCCAGTTCGCCACCCCCGCGCTCATCTTGCTCCGCCAGCTCCGCGCCGCCGGCGCGCGCCTGCGCGTCCACGCCGATTTTGATCCCGCTGGTTTCCACATCGTCCGTCGAGCGATGGCGGAAGGAGGCGCGCATCCGTGGCGTTTCGGCGCCGTCGACTACCTCGCCGCCCCGCCCGGCGAACCGCTGCCCTTCGGTGGCTTGCCCGCCACGCCCTGGGACCCCGCCCTTCGCACCGCGATGGACACCGCCCGCCACGCCGTCCACGAAGAAGCCGTCTTCGCCTCCCTCACCGCCGATCTCGTCCGAGCCTGACGTAGCCCCGCACTTCGCCCCAACGCCACGCCTCAACCATTCCGCTTCCCGCAGATTCCCCATCCGCGTTCTCTGCGGTGCCCTGAATCTGCGGGAGAAATCTCCGGCGAGCTTCCCCGCCGACTCCAACCGCCGCCCCAACCAATCCCACGCAGCGCCTATAGGCGCCGGGTGAATTCCCGCCGGCCGGCGGGATATTTTTTGTGCTTTTTTTGCGGCCCAACCTCCCGGCTCTTCGCTTTCCTCCCTCTGCGCCTCTGTGTCTCCGTGGTTCTATTTTGCTTCTCCGAACCCACCAGCCCTCCGCACAATCCGCCCCAGATCGCTCTTTCCTCCCCGACCACGTGCGCGCACGTTTCCGGCAACTCCACCCCATGCACACCTTCCGCCCTTTTCTCCCCCTCTCTCTTTCCCTCCTTCTCCCCCTCTACGCCTTCCTCTCCTTCTCCGCCATCGTCTCCGCAGCCGCCGCCGCACCGTCCCCCGCGCGCCCCAATCTCCTCATCATCCAGACCGACGAGCATAATTTCCGCACGCTCGGCTGCTACCGCGCCCTGCTCCCGGCCGACCAGGCGTTCATTTGGGGCGAGGGCATCAAAGTCGACACGCCCCACCTCGATTGGATCGCC
>CAMBVX010000273.1 GCA_945871085.1 Opitutus sp. GAS368
CTCCTCGACCATCTCGACGCTCTGGGCATCGCCGAAAACACGTTGATCTTCTTCCTCGGCGACAACGGCTCCGATGCGCCCCTCGGTCACGAGCACGCCGTGGCCTGCGCCGCCCCGCTGCGCGGCAAAAAAGGCTCGCACTATGAAGGCGGCATGCGCGTCCCCTTCATCGCCGCCTGGGCCAAACCCACCGCCGCCAACGCGCACCAGCAACGTCTCCCGATCCCCGCGGGCGCGATCCAGGGCCAACAGGCCGCAGTGATGGATCTGTTTCCCACGATCCTCGGCGTCACCGGTGTTTCCGCTCCGCGCGGTCACACCGTCGATGGCGCGCGCCTCGATACTCTGCTCGCCGGTCGGCGCGATCCGCAGCGCGCCGAGGCGTTTCTGATGCATTATCCGCACGCGCCGCACCGCAGCGACTACTGGACGAGCTACCGCGACGGCGCGTGGAAAGTGGTCTACCACTATTTCCCGACCGCCGCGTCGGAGAATTCCCACTACCAGCTCTTTCACCTCGGCCGCGACCCCTTCGAACAAACTAACCTGGCCACGAACGAGTCCGCCGAGCTCCGTCGGATGATGACCGGGCTGATCGCGTCGCTCGAGAAACACGGCGCCGCGTATCCCGTCGCCCCCGACACGCGCGCGCCGCTGCGCCCGCAGCTGCCGTAGATTCGCCGGCTCACGCTGTCTCCGCCGTAGGCCCGAACGTTGCCGTGGCCCAGCCCGGCCCCGCGGCGTTCCCCGCGGAACGGTAAGACACAGTCGCATCCAAATTGACCTCGGCACCCTTCTGTCGATCCGCAAGCTGCGCCGCATGACTTGGCAAATCGCACTCGTCCTCGCGCTCGTGCTCGCCGCAATGGTGGCGTTTGTGCGGGAGAAAATCGCGCCCGACCTGATTGCCCTCAGCGTCTTCGTGATAATCGCCATCACTGGACTCGTCCCGGAGAAAGAAGTCTTCTCGGTGTTTGCCAATGCCGCGCCACTTACGGTGGCGGCGATGTTTGTTATCAGTGCCGCCTTGGTGCGGTGCGGGGCACTCGACTTTATCGCCGGGCCGATCGATCGCGCCTCCGCCCTGCCATACCCTGCCGTGCTTTTCCTTTTGGTGTCGGTCGTCGCCTTCGTCTCGGCCTGGATCAATAACACGCCCGTGGTCGTCGTGTTTGTGCCGGTCGCGATCCGCCTGGCTCAGCGCATGGGCCTACCCGCCTCCAAGTTTCTCATCCCGGTTTCCTACGCGGCCGTGCTCGGGGGCATTTGCACCTTGATCGGCACGAGCACCAACCTGGTGGCCAACGGGATTATCGTCGGCCGCGGCGAGCCGGGCTTGGGCATGTTCGAGTTGGCCTGGGTGGGCGTGCCCGTCACCGTCGTGGGCGCCCTCTATCTCGCCCTCGTGGGCAATCGCCTCCTGCCCACGCGGCAAACCCTCACGTCGATCCTGAGCGAGGAGGAGCGCCGCGAATACCTGACGGAGGCTTTCGTGCCGACGGATTCACGCCTGATTGGCCGCAGTCTGCGGACAGGTGGCCTCGTCAAGGCCCGCGGCTTCCGCGTGATGGAAGTCGTCCGCCACGGCATCGGCATCACCATCGATCCCGAGGTCACGCCGCTCGAAGCGGGTGATCGTCTTGTGCTCGCCTGCCGCCCGGCCGGAATCGCCCACGCCCGTGCGATGCCGGGCTTCGATTTTACGGCCGAGGCTGGCCTGGAGCAGATCGCGGCCCACGCCGGAGTCGTGTTCGAAGCCGCCGTCGCGCCGAACTCCAAGGTGATCAGCCGGAGTGTTAGCGAGCTCAACTTCCGCCAGCGCTACCGTGTCGTCGTCCTCGCCGTCCACCGGGCCGGCGAGAATGTGCGCGACAAACTGGAGACCGTGCCGCTCGCGATGGGCGACATCCTCCTGCTGATGGGCACAGAGGAGGCCGTCAACGCGCTGCGCCGCGGAAACGACCTCATCCTTTTCGACCGGCCGCCGGTGCCGTCCTACCCGCTGCACCAACGGATTCCCCTCGTGCTGGCGACGGTCGCGGCGATCGTGCTCGGCGAGACCTTCGACCTCGTGCCGATCGCGGTCGGGGCGATCGCGGGCGCCGTGCTGCTGTGCCTCACCGGCTGCATCAAGCCGAAGGAAGCCTATGAATCCATCGAGTGGAATCTGATCTTCGTGATTTTCGGGATGCTCGCCCTCGGGCTCGCGCTGGAGAAGTCGGGCGCGGCGCTCTGGTTGGCGCACCATGTCGTCGGTGGGGTCGAACACTTTGCCTCGGGATCGGCGAAGCCCCTCGTGATGCTCGCGTGTGTGTATCTGCTGACGAGTGTGCTCACCGAGATGCTGTCCAACAATGCGGTGGCCGCGCTGATGGTGCCGATCGGCCTCGGCATCGCTCAAGAGGCGGGGCTCGGCGCACGACCGTTTGTCCTCGCCATCATCGTGGCCGCCAGTGCCGCATTCGCTACGCCGATCGGCTACCAAACCAACACCTACGTTTACGGTATCGGCGGCTATAAGTTCAAAGATTTCCTGAAGATCGGCCTGCCGCTCAACGCGCTTTGCTTCATCGTCACGATGCTGATCGTGCCGTGCGTCTGGCCATTCTGACGACGGTCAACTGTGGCCGGGCGGCCCCGGGCTCTGGCAGTGCGTGAGGCCTGGGTCTGCTCCGAGCGGCACCAAACTAACGCCGCGGCCTCACACTTGTCATGGCGAAGGCGGTTCGCCGTCGGCGGCAACCCAGCGGGCAGCGCGCCGTGAATTGCCGCAGCCACTTCGGCTCCTTCGCCATGACAAATTCCCCTGGGTCATTGGCAGGGCCCGACCAAGGCGCAGCACCCGGGGTCACTTGGGCAAGGAACGCTGTTTCGGTTCGGAGGGAGGGGCGGTTTCGATCCGCGTTCCCGCCCGTAGCTGCAATCAATGATTTCACGGCGCGTTGCACTTCGCCGTCCAGGGGGCCGCCCCTCGCGGACCGCACCTCGCTGCTTGCGCGCTCTCCAGACCTCCCTCAGCTTCGCGTGCTTCGCTCCCATGGACCGCTACGGCACGACCTATTCCGACTCCGACGACCACACACCTGTGCTGTGGTTGCGCGGCTATCCCGTGTATGCGGCGCACTTCATCGTGCTCGTGTATGTCGTCTCGATGCTCATCACGACGACGATGAATTTATTCGGGGTGGGCGCGCTGCTGGAGTGGCTGCCGTTTATGAGCACGCAGGTTTTGCAGGGTCAGGTCTGGCGCGTGTTGACCTACGGCTTCGTGAACCCGCCGAGTTTGGATTTCGTTTTCGATATGCTGATGATCGCGTGGTTCGGTCGCGACGTGGAGCGTGCGCTCGGCCGCCGCTCGTTCCTCTGGCTCTACGCGGGGATCTATCTGGTGACGCCGTTGTTGTTCACCGCGATCGGCGTCTGGCTGCCGATGACGCGGGTCGGAGAAACCGGTGCGCTGGCGCTCTTCATCGCTTTCGCGACGATTTATCCTGATGCGCTGATGATGTTCAACCTGCTCGCCAAGTGGGCGGCGCTGATTCTCGTCGGCATCTTTACCCTGATGGCGCTCAACTACCATGATTGGCGCGGTCTCATCTCGCTGTGGGCCACGGGCGGTGTCGCCTTCGCTTTCGTCCGCCACCACCAGGGCCACTTCGAATTTCCCCAGCTGAATTTTTGGCGGCGCCAGCCCAAACTTCGTGTGTTGCCCGACCTGCCGGCGAAGCCTCGCGCTACCGCCGTCGCGAGCCAGAAACCCAGCTCCATGGCTGAGGTGGATGCCTTGCTCGACAAGATTGCGAAGTCGGGTTTCGCCAGTCTCACCGGAGCCGAGCGAGCCAAGCTCGACTCGGCCCGAGCTGAATTGTTGAAAAAGGATTCTGGTCGCCGGTGAAGCCTCTGCTTAATTCGGGCGTGTGGTCGCGCCGCCGCCCGCTCGCTCTCCCCTGTTTTTCTGCATGACGCCGCCCCTCTCTCCTGTCGCCCCTGAGTCGTGGCTCGAATTGCCCGATGGTCGGACGTTTTGGTTGAACGGACCGTGTTCGATTGGCCGGCAGACGGATAATAATTTAGTGCTCGATTTGCCCGCGCTTTCCCGGAGGCACGCGCTGCTCGCAACGGAGAGTGGCAGCTACACGTTGAGCGATCTCCGGAGTCGCAACGGCACGTTCTTGAACGGCACGGGTATCACCCGGCCGGTCACGCTGCGGGACGGCGACGAGATCCGGTTGGGCGATACGACGGTGCGTTACCGCTGCACGCGGCGGCTCGCGCCCGCCCCGGTCGTGACCGACTTCGCCGCGACGCAGCGGCTTGATCATGTGCGGGAGTGTCCCTGTTGGCTGCTATTGGTGGACGTCGTGGGTTTCACGACGCTGAACGCACAGCTGGGCAGTGAGGCCGCGCTGCGCCAGATGCAGGCTTGGATCACCGGTGTGCGCCCGCTCATCGAACAACACGCCGGACATATCAACGGCTACCTCGGCGACGCGATCTTCGCCTACTGGCTGGCTGACGCAGCTCCTCCGGCCACCGTGCTCGCGGCGCTCCGGGCCATTGAAACGTGGCGACCGTCCAGTCCGCTGGCGTTCCGCGTCGTGGCCCATCACGGCAAAGTGCTCTTCACGCATAGCGACCGGGGCGAAGAACTGACGGGCCAGGAAGTGAATTTTATTTTCCGCAGTGAAAAATTGGCGAAGACGTTTAATGCCTCCGCCATGCTGAGCCAGGCCGCCACGCAATTGCTGGGGCTGGAGGGGGATTGCCCGCCGTGCGGGCAATCGACCATCGAGGGCATGAGCGGTTCGTTCTCATTTTTTTCACTGCCCGTCGATTTTGCCGGTGCCTCAGCGGCGACGTCTGCCCCCTTCATGCGCCCGGGCCTTAGCCAGAGCTAACGACCGGGCTGCTGCTCGGGCGGCTCGTTCGGCTGCGCCGGATCTACCCTCAGTAATTTTCCCGGGCGTCCCTCCCTTGCCATGCCGGTGGCCGCAGCCTGAATCCCCGCATGTCCGAGCCGCTTAATCTCAGTGAGACGACGCCCCTCCCCCGACCGGAGGTGGCGTCGTTTTCGCGCTATCGGATGAAGGCCGAGCTGGGACGTGGCGGTATGGGGGTGGTCTGGCGGGCCGAGGACACCAAGCTGCAACGGGAAGTGGCGCTCAAGTTTCTGCCCGAACTCGTCGTGCGCGACCGCGAGGCGATGGCCGATCTCGCGGCGGAGACGCGCCGGTGCCTCGAGCTCACGCATCCAAACATTGTGCGCGTCTACGACTTGGTGGAGGAAGGCACCCGCGCCGCGATCAGCATGGAGCTCGTCGACGGTGGCACGCTCGCCGACCGCAAGCTGCAGCAGCCCGACCGCTGCTTCACGCCGGAGTTGCTGGGGCCTTGGATTGCCCAGCTCTGCTCGGCGCTCGACTACGCGCACGGTAAAGTTCGCATCGTGCATCGCGATCTCAAGCCCCTGAACCTGCTGATCAGTGGCGACGGCGATCTCAAGGTCGTCGACTTCGGCATTGCGCGCAGTCTGTTGCGGAGCGGCACGCGGCTGACCAACGATCTGCGGGTCACCTCCGTGTCGCTCGGCTATGTCGGCCCGCAGCAACTGCTCGGCGAGCCGGCGGCGGTGGCCGACGACATCTATTCGCTGGGCGCCACGATCTACGAATTGCTTACGGGCAAGACGCCTTTCTTCGAGGGCGACATCATTACGCAGCTCCGCGAAGTCGTCCCGCCGTCGATGGCCTCGCGTCGTGTTGCGCTCGGGGTCACGGCGCGCGAGTCCATTCCGCTCGCATGGGAAGAGACCGTCGCGGCGTGCCTCGCGAAGAAGGCGGAAGATCGCCCGAGCAGCGTCGGAGAAGTCGCGGCCCGCCTCGGGTTTCCCAGCGGAGGAAACTCTCGCTGCACGCAATCAACCTCGCCCATTCCGCTCGCGCGCACCGGCGGCGACGCAGCCTCAGCGGTGGCCGCTGAGCCGCTCCCGGCAAAGAACCACCGCGTCCGCTGGATCTTGGGTTTAGCGGGGGCGGCGGCGGCGGCCGCGAGTGCTGCGGCTTTTTTTTGGCTGCGCGGCCCCACGGTTGAAACGGGCACTCCGCCGAGCGTTGCCCAGCGCGTGACAGCGAACGTCGCCGGGCTCGTCCCGCCTGCCGCCGGGCCCGAATTCCTGGTGACCATTCAGCCGCCGGATGTCAGCGCCCGCGTGTGGCTCGGGCCGGAGTCGAATAAAGCCGTGCCGGCCGATGGCCGTTTGGCGGTCGGCGCGATTGCCGACGGCGAGCACGACCTCACGGTGCAGGCGTCCGGCTACCAGACCTACACGGCCAAGGTAAAGGTGAAGGCTGGTCGCGGGACAGCAGAAGTCGCGTTGATCCCCGTCTATGGCACCGTCGTGGTCGTGGCACGTGCCGGCACTGTGGTGACGGCGATCGACGGCAACCAACGGGCAAAGCCTCTCGGCACGGTGCCGGCTGTCGGTTCATTGCGCGTCGAAAAAATTCTGACGGTCGGCACCTACCGCTTTGAGTTCAGCCACCCGGATTGCGCCAGCGCTCAGCAGACGAAGATTGCCGTCACCGCGGGTCGTGAGGTCAGGGTAGCCCCGGCGCAGACGGCGTTACCGGGGACGTTGCGTGTGTTTTCCGTGCCTGATGGCGCCGACGTTTTGGTGAACGGCACGAAGGTCGGGGTCACGCCGGCGGACCTCGCTAATCAGCCCGGTGAAAAGCCGCTCACCGTAGAAATTTTCCTGGCGGGCTATCGCCGTGAGAAACGCACGCTCACCCTCAAACCGCGCGAAATTCAAACCCTTGAGCTCGGCTCGCTCACCTTGGAAGGGGGTGGAATCGATTTCCGCATCGGTGCCGCCGAATTCCGTCTGCAACGCGCCACCGTCTGGGTCGACGGTCACGAATTTCCGCTCAAAGCCGGGAAGGTCGAAGGGATCGAGGTCGGTAAACGCGAGGTCGAGCTGCGCCATCCCGACTACGAGCCGTGGAAACAAACCGTCACCGTGCTCGACCGTCAGCGGGTTTCTGTGCCGGTCAAACTCGTCGCGAAACCTGCTGAGCTGACCTTTGCCATCACCGGGCCCAGCGCCTTCACGCTGACCGCCAATGGTAAAGCCGTACCCGTGAAGAACCATCGCGCCAGCGTCACTGCGGGTGAAGAAGTCGCATTGGAGATTGCCGCCAGAGGCTTCAAAACCGATCGCCGCAAGCTCACGCTACCGGCGCGCGGCAAGCAAACGATCACCCTCGCGATGACGAAGGTGGCGCTCGCGGAAACCGGCCAACCGTGGACGATTCCCGACGTGGGCATCACGCTGTTGCCCGTCGCGGCCGGCGCTTTTTCCATGGGCTCCGCCACCGGTGATCCCACCGAGCGGCCCGTGACGCAGGTCAAGATCACGAAGCCCTTTTGGTTGGGGCGGACCGAGGTCGCCCAACGTGAATGGGCCGCCCTGATGGAATCAAATCCGTCCGCCATTCACGGAGAGAATCTCCCTGTCGGTAATGTCTCGTGGGCGGAAGCGACCGCGTTTTGCAAAAAACTCACGGACCGCGAACGCGCGGCCGACCGCCTGCCGGCCGGTTACGTCTACGCGCTGCCGACCGAGGCGCAGTGGGAATATGCGGCCCGCGCCGGTGATCAAGGCGAGGCCCCGGCTGACATTGCGGAGTCGTCATGGCACGCGAAGAACAGCGGCGAAACCATGCATCCGGTCGCGGGCCTGAAAGCCAATGCGTGGGGTTTTCATGATCTGCACGGCAATGTCTGGGAATGGTGCGCCGACCTCTATGCCATGAAGCTGCCCGGCGGTATCGTCAGCGATCCCCAAGGTGCCACCGGCACGGAGCGTGTTCGGCGCGGCGGGAGCTACGCGCTCAGCCCGGCCTTCCTGCGCTATGCCGCTCGCGGCAAGGGCGAGCCCGAGCTCCGCCCCGCCCGCAAAGGTAAAGTCCTCGCGGATCTCCACACCTTTAACGTCGGCTTCCGCGTCGCCCTCGCACCGGGGCCGTAGGGCCGCCAGCCTCACTAGGCTTGGCGGCTGGGTCGCGCGTGATCAGAACCTCCCGTTCACGCCGGCGGTGACCGTCACAAAATTAATCGTCGTGCGGCGCATGCGATCCTTGTAGCCGACATACCAACGCTGCGGCTCATTGAGGATGTTGGAGGCGTTGAGACTGAAGCCGAGATTGGGCCGATACTGGTAGCCCGCACTGACGTTCAGCGTCTTCATCGAGTAGCGGTATTGATTCAGCGCGGGAGTCAAAATGCTGATGGAGGTCGGATTCTCGCCCGTAAAATTATAGAGCAGACTGGTGTTGAACTTCCGGTAGCGCCAGCTGAGCGAGGCGTTCATCGCCGCCGGGATGAAGTTCGCAATGTCGCGACGGGAAAAATAAACCGCCGGCGTCGTCGGCGTCGGCTCACGACCCAGAATCGGCGTTCCGCCCGGAGTGGCCGCGCTGCCCACGCCGTGCTGGTTGATCCAGGTGTAGTTGAACGAAGCGGCGAGACCTTTGAGCACTCCGGGCAAAAAGGTGAACTGCTGGTTGTAGGCAAACTCCCAGCCCTGCACGTAGACGGTTCCCGCGTTCATCGACGTGCGCTCAATATAACCTTCGTATTGGCCGTCATAGCCGTTGTCGGGACCGGCCGCGATAAAGCCGCGGTCCAAGCCGGCGACGATGTAGTCGTTGATGGTTTTGTGGAACCACCCGAAGGTGAGGCTGCCGACGGGTTCGAAGTAGTATTCGAGCGTGGTATCCCAATTCGACGCCTGCTGGGGTTTGAGGCCCGCATTGTTCACGGTGAGAACTCGGGTGGTGTCGTTCGGCGTTTCACCCGGCAACAGACTGCCCAAGGGCGCGCGGCCGTAGCCCGTCGACCAGCTGGCCCGCGCCTTTAGGTTGGGCGTGATATCGTGAAAGACATGGGCGCTCGGAAATTTTTGGGTAAAACTTGCGGGGAGGTTGCGGTAGTTGACTTCGTAGTCGCGCTTGGCGGAACCCACCGGATCCGCGAGTTGTTGGGCAGCAGTGCTGAGGATGCGGGAACGGACCCAACCCCAGCTTTCGGTGCGCACCTGTTCGAAGCGCACCCCGGTGAGGTAGCCCGTCCGGCCGAGCCAGCCGTCGCGGCCGAGCCGGCCTTGCGCCATGACATACGTGGCGGGAATCCATTCGGTGACCCCGTTGGTGCCGGTGAATTTCTGGCTCTCGTTAAAATACAGATCCTCGTTCCATCGTGCGGGATCGGCGGGACGCCCGTCGACGGTGAAAGCGTGGGCCTGCCAGACGGGAATGGCCCGACCCGTCTTGATCCGGTCAAAACTCACGTAGCTCGTATCCGGCGCGAAGCGGACGCTGGGATCGTAGGCGGCCGTGGCTTTGGGCACCCAGCGGTGGCGATCCTTGCCCCATTGATCCATCTGCAGTGAGCGCCAATGAAAACCGGTCTTCAGCGTGGTGGGCGCGGCGATCGACAGTTTGTAAC
>CAMBVX010000274.1 GCA_945871085.1 Opitutus sp. GAS368
GTAGCCGCGAGCGCCAGCGAGTGGTCCGGTGCCCCATGTGGGGCAGGCTTTACGCCTGCCAGCCTGCCATCAGCGCCCCGCCCGCAGCCGCACGATCTCATTAAACAGCCACGTCCGCGCCAACACCCAATCCCGCCGCGCCGTGCGAGCCGTGATCCCCAGCGCCGCCGCCGACTCCTCCACCGTCAGCCCGACGAAATATTGCAGTTTTACCAGCTCGGCCTTCCGCGCATCCATCACCGCCAACGCGTCGAGCGCCACGTTCAACAGCAACAACTCGGCGTCACCCATCTCGACCGCCGCGACATCGAAGCCCGCCTCATTCGCGCTCACTTTCCCCAACCCACCACCATGCCGCACCGCGTGCCGCCGCCGCGCGTTCTCGATTAAAATTCGCCGCCTCCCCTCCGCTGCCGCCGCAAAAAATGCGCGCGATTCTTCCACTGCGGCTGCGCTTCGCCCCCGAGCCGCAACCACGCCTCATGCACGAGCGCCGTCGGCTGCAAGGTCTGCCCAGCCGACTCGCTCGCCATCTTCGCCGCTGCGAGCTTGCGGAGCTCACCATTAACGAGCGGCAAGATCTCCGCCGCCGCCGCCTCGCCCGGCTCGGCACGTTGCAGCAGCCAAGTGATTTCGCCCGGATTCACGGGGCGTTCAGAAAACCCCCGCGTAAATCTCGGCCATCGGCATCGCCTGCGCGATCGCGCGAAACTCCACTCGCGCCTCCGGCGCCGTCAACACCTCGCCCGCCCACCCCGTCGCCCGCCGGAAAATCGTCACCTCGCGTCGGTCCTCCGCCACCAACACGTATTCCTCCAACGTCGGCGCCTGACGGTAGTGCGTGTGCTTTTCGCGCCGGTCGATCGTCTCTGTCGAAGGCGACAGCACCTCGACCACGAGCGTCGGCGCACTGAGAAAAAATTTCTCGATACTCGCGGGATGACACGACACGACCACGTCCGGGTAGTAGAAAAATTCGTCCGTGGCCGACTCCAGCCGGACCTTAAAATCGTTCATGAAAACCTCGCACGGCCCGCCCCGCAGCCCGGCCTGAAACGCGGACGCCAGATTGAGGGAAATCTTGTTGTGCGCCCGGCTCGCCCCGCCCATCGCGTGAATTTCCCCTGCGACAAATTCATGCCGCACCGCCCCCGACTCCTCGAACGCGAGGTAATCGGCGACCGTCATCGGGAGAACACGGGCAGCTGCCATGCGCCGAACCGTAAGTGACCACCGCACCCATTCAAGCGCGGGTTCAGACCCGGCGCTCGCGGCCAACCGATTTAGCCAGGTCCGGCGCATGAGCGTCACGCATTCGCACCCATCAGCGCGCACTCTTCCCCCCCGCCGCAATCTCCACGTTGGCGGAACTTCCGTTTACACCTTGGCGTCCCGGCACCCATGGTCTTTGTTTCTCCACCTCTCTCCGTCTCACTCCCCCGCCCTCTGTGTCCACCACCGCCGCCCCCTCCGCTGCTCCCGCGCCCACACCCCCGCGCAAGCTCTCCCTCGGCGTCATCTTTCTCACGCTCTATATCGATCTGATCGGCTTCTCGATCATCTTCCCGCTCGGGCCCGACCTCCTCACTCACTATCTCGCCCTCGAAGGTCACGGTGGCGTCCTCGGCTGGCTGCTGTCGCAACTCGACGCCATCGCCCGCGCACTGGGCAAAGACAGCAATTTCGCCGCCGTGCTGTTCGGCGGCGTGATCAGCTCCATTTTTTCCATTCTCCAATTCATCTTCGCCCCGTTCTGGGGTGGACTCAGTGACCGCCTCGGCCGCCGCGGCGTCCTGCGCTGGACCGTCGCCGGCACCGCCCTAGGTTACCTCGTGTGGATGCTGAGTGGCTCGTTTTGGATGTTCCTCCTCTCACGCCTCGTGAGCGGTGCGTTCAGCGGCAACCTCTCCGTCGCCACTGCGGCCGTCGCTGACGTCACCTCGCGCACCGAACGCTCCAAAGCCATGGGCCTCGTCGGCGCGGCCTTCGGCCTCGGCCTCGTCACTGGCCCGACGATCGGCGCCTTCACCGCTCACATCAACCTGCTCCACGACTACCCGGACCTCGCCCGCTACGGCGTAAATCCTTTCACCGTCCCCGCGCTCATCGCCTTCGTACTGTGTATGGTAAATTTGATTTGGATTTCCCTGCGCTTCACCGAAACGCTCACCGACGCCACGCGCGCCGAGGCCCGCGAGCCGCGCACGAAAAACCCGCTCCGCGCGATTTTGCTCCTCAACGATCCCGCGATGCGTCGGGCCAACGCCGTCGCATTTATCTTCTCCCTCGCCTTCGTCGCCATGGAGACGTCGCTGACTTTTCTGGCGGCGGAACGCTTCGGCTACACCGCGCGCCAAAACGGCTACCTCCTCGGTTTTCTCGGCCTGTGCGCCATCGTCACCCAGGGCTGGCTGGTGAGAAAGCTCCTCAAGACGCGGCCCGAAACCCAGGTCCTCTCCACCGGCCTGCTCGCGTCCGCCCTCGGCCTGGTGGTGGTCGGCTTTGCACTGCAACCGTGGCTGCTCTACGTCGGTCTCGCCCTGCTCGCTCTCGGCTCGGGCCTGGTGAACCCCGCGAGCACCGGCCTCATTTCCCTCTACGCCACAGCCGCCGAACAGGGCCGCATCCTCGGTATCTTCCGCTCCCTCGGCTCACTCTCGCGAGCCATCACCCCGATTCTGGCCGGCACGGTGTTTTGGCTGTTCGGCTCCCGCGCTCTCTTCGTTTCCGCCGCCATTTTGTCCGCGGTCGCCTGGGTCCTGAGCCAGCGTCTGCCCCAACCGGTTAAATGAAAACAGGTGACAGGACTCAGGAGTCGGGAGTCGACATCGCACGACCGGCCTTCCCCCGCCTGTCCCCCGTCACCTGCCTCCTGTTCTGTGTCGCCTGCCTGCTCCTCGCCGGCTGCGCTTCCCTCGACTCGCTTTCGTCGCCGTTTCGCCGCACCCCACCGCGCCCCGGCCGCACCTCCCTCGGCGAGAAACTCGTCATCGTCCCCACGAAAGCCATCGGCAACTTCCTCATCGTTGAAGCCAAGTGGGACCGCTACGGCCCGTATCATTTTCTCGTCGACACCGGCTCCTCCGTCACCCTCGTCACGCCGGCGCTCGCCAAACGTTACGCCTCCAAAGACGCCCCGCCCGCCGACGCCCCGCGCGTCCGCGTGCTTTCGGCCGACGGCCGGACCACCGAACTCGCACCGACAACCCTGCGCCAACTCGAGCTCGGCCAAGCCCGCTTCGACGACGTGTTCGCACTCGTCTACGACTGCGCCGCGCTCTCCGCGCACCTCGGTATAAAGATAGACGGCATCCTCGGGTTTCCACTTTTCCGCGAAACCCTGCTGACGCTCGACTACCCGCACGCCCGCGTGCTCCTGCAGTCGACCCGCAGCCTCGCCGCCATCCCCGGCACCGCCATTCCCCTCCACGATGCCAGCAAGACCCCGCTCATCTCGCTCCGCCTCGGTGACCGCACCTTCGTCGCCCTGATCGATTCCGGCAGCGACGCACCGTTGAGTCTCAACCCCGTCGGCCTCGATCCGTCTTTTGCCTCGGCGCCCCGCACCGGCGCCACCGTCGGCACGCTCACCGGCGAACGCCCCCAACACATCGGTCGCCTCGCCGAAACGCTCACCATCGGCGACCACCGCCTCCCTCGACCCATCGTCGACCTCACCGACGAACTGTCCGCCCTCGGCGGCGAAATTCTCAAAAACTTCTCCGTCACCTTTGATCAAGAACACGACCGGGTTTATTTTCACCGCGATACGCGCGACGTGATCGTCTCTCCACCGCGCCGCAGCGCGGGCGTAAGTTTCAGCAAAACCCCCGCCTACTGGCGGATTGCCGGCGTCGTGCCCGGCTCACCGGCCGACACCGCTGAGATCAAACCCGGCGATCTCGTCACCCATCTCAACGGCGAACCCGTCGCAAAATGGGAGCTGCACCGCTACGAACAGCTCGTCGCTTCCTCAGCAACGATCGCGTTTCGTTTTCTCGAAGGCGTGCACGACAAGGTCAAAGACGTCCCCGTCTTTGACCTTGTCCCGTGAAATCACCCGTCGTCTCCGCACAAAATCGTTCTCGTTCTTGTAATCGTTCTCCTGCTCTCGCCGCGAAGGAACCGAAAACGATTACGAGAACGATTCCCCGTCCCGCGCCGAAGCGTCGCTCAGCTCCGCCGCAGCAGAAACGCCGCCGCCCCGTCGTGCCCCGTCACCCACGGCAAACTCTGCACCTTCGCTTCTAGTTTGAAGGGCCCACCGGCCCGGCTGTTGAAAAATTCCGCGACGACGCGATCGTTCTCCGCCCCATCAACGCTGCACGTCGAATAAACCAGCCGACCACCCGGCGCCACCAACCGTGCCGCCGCGTGCAAGAGCGCCAGTTGCTGCTTCGGGTGCTTCTTAAAATCACCCTCCTGCAAGCGCCACTTCACATCCGCGCGATGCCGCATGACCCCCGTGTTCGAGCACGGCACGTCGATCAACACCGCCGAAAAACTCTCCGGCAGCTTGTGTTCGCGCAGTGCCATCACCGGCTCCAGCAACACGTCAGCCTGCACCAGCGCCACCTCGACGCCGTTCGCCCGCGCAAGATTTTCTTTCAACCGATCGATGCGCGCACCGGGCAGATCCATCGCGACCACCTTGCCGGTCTTCATGGTGTCACCCATCAAGAGGCTCTTGCCACCCGGCGCGGCGCAGATATCCAACAACGTTTCGCCCGCCTGCGGTGCCAGCAACTCGACCGCGAGCCGCGTACCCGGATCTTGCAGATAGAGTTTTCCGCTCCGGAGTAGCGGCTCGACTTTCGTCCAGTTGCCCGATTCGACCTCAAAAAAACCGGCCCATGCGGTCGGCTTTAGCCATTCCGGCCGCACCTCCGCCGCGTCCACTCCGCGCCAACGCGCATACACGGTCGCGGGTTGTTGATTCCACTCCAAGAGCGACCGCGCCGCCTCCGCGCCAAACTGGGTGATCCACATCCGCACCAGCCACTCCGGATGAGAAAAATACTCCGCCAGATCCGCCGCCGTCGCCGCCACTCCCCTGGGTGGCGCCGTCCCCGCGAGTGCGACAATGAGCTTCCGCACGACGGCATTGACCAACCGCGCCTCGGCTGCGCTCGCCAACGTTTTTGTTTGTTCGACCGCGTGGTGCACCACCTTGGCCGCGATGCCGTCGGCCTCCGGCGTGCCCTTGGCTTCGATTAATTCAAACCCCGCAACAAATAGCACCGCTCGCGTCGAAAATCGCGGGGGATGCGCGACCAGCCGTCCGAGCGCCGACTCCAATCGCCCAAAATGGCGCACGACGCCGAACACCAAATGTTGGCAGCGCGCACGCTCCGCTCCCGCGAGCCCGGCCGGCAGCGTCTCGAACAACGCATCGATGCGTTCCCGGCGCTCCAACCAGCGGGCGATCAGGTTGACGGCCGCCAGCCAGCCGCTCGGGCGACCCGCGCCTCCCGCCGCCTGCGCAGAGTGAGAAAGGGGGCTCATGAGCGACCCCCTCGGGCTAAAATATGGCATTGCGCCATCGATTCGACACACAGTTTGACAAGGCTAGTCATTGTCCGCTCAACTCTCCGGTTCACGCCCGACTACACGCAACCATGAATTCTGAAGCCGTCTCCGCGCTCATCGCCAAAACCCCGTCCCTGAAGGCGGTCAAAGCCAAACTTGAGGCCATGGAGCCCGGTTCCTACGTCGTCCACCGCAGCTGGGGTTTCGGCCAAATCAAGAGCTATCACGACGCCACCCAGCGCCTGCTGATCGACTTCAAGGACAAGAAAAAACACCCCATGGACCCGGCGTTTTGCATCACCACCATGGAGGTCTTGCCCGCCAATCACCTGCTCGTCCGCAAAGAAACCGAGCCCAAGAAAATCGCCGAGCTCATCGCGGAAAACCCCGCCCAACTCGTCGTCGAGGCCCTCCAAGCCTACCCCAATAACGCCGCGACCGTCATCGAAATGGAAATCACCCTCGCGCAGGTCGTCGGCGAGGACAAATTTAAGAAATGGTGGTCCGTTGCCAAGAAGGCCGTCGCCAAAGACCCCCGCGTCTCCGTGCCGGAAAAGAAGACCGAGTGCTACGTCGTCCGTGACGTCCCCGTGTCCGCCGAAGATGAATTGCTCGAGCAATTCACCAGCACCCGCTCGGCCCGCCGCCGCATCGTGCTCGCCGAGGAGATGATGGAGGCCACCGGCAAGAAAGACATCAAAGCCGACCTTTCATCCGTGTTGAAGGGTGTCGCCGACGCCGTCAAAGATTCCAACCAACTCGACGCCTCCGAGCGCCTCTACGGTGCCGTGATCCGCGATGACCTCGCCGCCTACACCGGCAGCGAAGTCGTCTTTGAGCCCACGCAAGCCTCCCTCGTTGCCACCGTTCGCGACCTGCCCTCGATTGCGGAAAACATCCCGGTCCACTATCAATCCCGCTTCCTCAAACTCGTCGACGCGACCCACCCGATCGAGAGCCGGGACATCCTCTTCAACCTGTTGAAGACGTCCCAGGGCAAGTTCACCACCGAGTGCATCAATTTTTTGGTCGAGCACGATCACTCCGCCGAACTCGCCGCGACCCTCACCCGTTGGCAGACCGAGCAAAATCTCCGCGCCCCCGTCCTCCTTTGGATCGTCAAGAACCGCCACTCGAAGAAATTCGCCAAGCTGCTCAACGACCTCATCACGCCGCGCCTGCTGAGCTCCGTCTTCTTCGCCATCGACTACGAGGCGCTCCAAGCCGCCAGCGCCCGCCGCATTCCGCTCGGCGACATCCTCTCCGAAGACACCGACCTGATCTCGGACCTCCTCTCGACCGCCGACCCTGAGACTGCGCGCGACCTCGCGAACACCCTCATGCTCAACCAAGGCTTCGAGGAACTTACCAAGAAGTCCCTGCTCGCCCGCTTCATCAAGCTCTTCCCCAAGATCCAATCCTTGGTCGCCAAGGATGCGGAGAGCAAAGAGGAACAACTCCTCGTTTCCAAAGGTTCCTTCGAGCGCAAGCGCGAGGAATACGAGACCATCGTCTCCAAGAAGATCCCGGAAAACTCCAAGGCCATCGCCACCGCCCGCGAACACGGCGACCTCAAGGAGAACTCCGAATACAAGATGGCCAAGCAGGACCAACAGGTCCTCATGGCACAAAAGACGAACCTCGAGAAAGAACTCGGCCGCGCCCGCGTGAGCAATTTCAAGGACGCCACGACCGAACAAGTCGGCGCCGGCACCATCGTCCAAGTCAAGGCCGGCGGCAAGCTCACCACCTACACCATCCTCGGTGCGTGGGACGGCGACCCCGACAACAACATTATCTCCTATAAGACCGCCCTCGGCGCCGCGCTCGTGGGCAAGAAAGTCGGCAACACCGTCAAGGTGAAGACCGGCTCCTCCGAGGAAGACTACACCATCGTCAGCATCGCCCGCTACGCCGACCAGACTGAATCCCACTGAGCGCGCGACCAAAAATCGGTCGCGACCCTCAGCCTCAACCCGCTTTCCTCACCGAAGCGGGTTTTTCATTGCCGCCACGCGACCCGCCTCCTCACGGAACGGCGGCTTACCCATCGCCGACCGTGCCCTCCGTCTCGCCCGTCAGCTCACGCTCAGTTTCACCGCCGCCGCCCTCGGCGCTCACCTCCCGCACGGTCTTATATTAAGACCGCCGCAATGAAATTGCCGGCCCCAGAGCAATTTCTTGCATCACGACCGTTCGCCATGAGTCATGATTCAAACCGTAATTGATAGTAGACTTGCGCGATTGCGAAGGACCAACGACGGATCGCGGTGCGCGACCCTCGGGGCCGCAATCGGTTGGGTGTGCTTCTTTTTACCGCATTCGTTCGCGAAGGAGGGAGACGCCGCAAAGTCGGCTTTCTTCGAAAGCAAGATTCGGCCAGTGCTCGTGGAAAAGTGCCAAAGTTGTCATTCGGTCGAAGCCAGCGGGCGAGGCAAGTTGAAGGGTGGACTCTACTTGGATACGCGAGAAGGATTGCTCTCAGGCGGAAACTCCGGCCCAGCGCTGGTCGCGAGCCGACCAGAGAAAAGCCTCTTGATCGAGGCCATCCGGCACTCGAGCGACGACCTCGCAATGCCGCCAGTCGAGGATAAGCTTCCGGAGACGGTGATTGCCGATTTCGAGCGGTGGATTGCAGACGGCGCTTTCGATCCGCGGGAAGGCGCCCCGCTACCACAGAAGAAATGGGGCATTAGCATCGAAGAGGGGAAGAAATTCTGGTCGCTGATCGCACCGCGATCCACACCTTCCCCGCAACTTCCGGGCCGGAGCTGGCCGGCAGGTGACATCGATCGTTTCGTGCTCGCCAAGCTTGAGGAACAAGGCCTCACCCCGGTCAACGACGCTGATGACTCCAGCCTCGTGCGGCGCATGTATTTCGATCTCATCGGACTGCCGCCTTCCATTGAGGAGGTGGGGGCCTTCATGCGGTCGACCGCGTCAAACCGGGAAGCGGCCTTGACGGACCTCGTGGAGCGGCTGCTCGAGTCGCCGCATTTCGGTGAACGCTGGGGCCGACATTGGCTCGATGCCGCGCGCTATGCCGATAGCAACGGACGCGACCGCAACATCCTGTTTTATCACGCCTGGCGGTATCGGGACTACGTGATCGATTCATTCCAGCGCGACAAACCCTACGACCAATTCATCCGCGAACAGATCGCCGGCGATCTCCTCCCCGCCAAGGATTCCGCGCAACAGGACGAACAACGGATCGCGACCGCTTTCCTCGCGATTGGCGCCAAGGCCTTCGAGGAGCTAAAGCCGGAGATTTTCCGGATGGATGTGATCGACGAACAAATTGACGTCATCAGTCGCAGTATACTCGGCCTTTCGGTGAGTTGCGCGCGCTGCCACGACCACAAGTTCGATCCCATCCCCACGGCAGATTACTATGCGCTCGCGGGCATCCTGCGCAGCACGCAGCCGCTCTATGGCTGGGGGCCGAGAGGAATCAAGACCACGACCTTTCACCACTCGGAGTGGCAGGCCGTCGGACCCACGGCAGCAGAGCGTCTCCCTGCGGCGCGCACCTACTACGACCAACTCCAGGCGGACACCCTGGCCTTCCACACCGCCCGCTCCGATCGCTACCGCGTCGTCCGGAAGATCTCGTCCGCCAAGCTCGAAGTTAAGAATCCCGGGGCCGACGAAGCGAAACTCAACGCCGACATCGAGCGGATGGAGGCAGAGGTGAAGGAGTGGGATGTCAAAATTAAGGCGATGGAAGCGAAGTTGGACGCGTTGATCGACAACTCGCCGCCCGAACCCGAGTGGACGATGGCGGTCCGCGACCGCCAATCCGTCGAGGATTCCGCCATTCATATTCGAGGGGAAACGACCCAGCTCGGCGCCAAGGGTCCCCGCGGCGTGCTGCAAGTCATCGCACTCGACGTGCCGGCGCCGCCGGCGGATCAGAGCGGACGCCTCCAGCTCGCCCAATGGCTTTCGCATCCCGAAAATCCGTTGATC
>CAMBVX010000275.1 GCA_945871085.1 Opitutus sp. GAS368
CCCGAAGCTCGTCCGCCTGGTCGCCGCCAACGCCTTCGCCGTGCAGCCGCCCGTCATCGTTTCCGTCACGCCGGAGGCCGCCGCCGTTCGTCCAGGCGAACCCGTCAAACTCGCCGTGCTCGCCGCCGGCTCCGGTCCGCTCACGTATGTGACCAGCATCGGAACCTCCCTCGCGAACGATGGCGGTCTCACCGTTGCGATCCCGACGCAGTTCTCCGGCAGCTACACCTTCACGGTGACGGTTTCCAATCGAGCAGGCACCGTCATGAGCGCGCCCGTACGGATCGTCGTCGCGCCGAGCGTGCCCGTTTTGACCACCCAGCCGCTCGCGACTGCCGTGGCGACCGGTCGCGCCGCCAGCTTCACCATCGACGATCCCGCCGGCAGCGCCCCGTTTACCTACCAGTGGTTCAGGGGCTCCACGCTCGTAGGCACTGGCGCCACCCTCTCGCTCAAACAAGTCACCTCCGCCGATGCCGGCGATTACTCCGTCGTCGTCACCAACAGTCTCGGCAGCACGCGCAGCCGCGCTGTCCCGCTCTCGGTCGATGCCACCGCGCGCCTCGCCAATCTCTCCACGCGCGCCAGCGCCGGCCCCGACGAACGCACGCTCATCGCCGGCTTCGTTGTGAGCGGCGCAGTCCCCAAAACGGTCCTCGTGCGCGGCGTCGGCGCCGGCCTCGCCGCCTTCGGGCTCACCGGTCTGCTGCCCGATCCCAAACTCACCCTCTATGACGGCGCGGGCCGCATCCTCACCACCAACGACAACTTCGACGCCACCGCGACTCCCAGCGGGCTCACCGCGGGCATCGGTGCCTTTACGCTCACCAACCGGCTCGACGCCGCGCTCAGCGCCACGCTCGCCTCCGGCAGCTACACCGTGCAGGTCGCCGACACCGCCGGCCGCTCCGGCGTCGCCCTCGTGGAAATCTACGCGGCTGACAACAACACCACCCGCCTCGTCAACCTCTCCAGTCGCGCCTTCGTCAGCACGGGCGCCGGCCTGGCCATCGGAGGAATCTCCGTGCAGGGCGAGACCCCGCGGCAGTTTCTCATCCGCGGCATCGGCCCCACGCTCACCGCCTTCGGCGTCACCGGTGCCCTCGCCGACCCCGTGCTCACCCTCACCACGGCGCTCGGCACGACCGTCGCGACCAACGACGATTGGAGCATCAACGCCACCGCGACCACCGCCGAAATCACCTCCGCCTCCCTGAAGGTCGGCGCCTTCGCGCTGTCCGCCGACTCGAAAGATTCCGTGCTCCTCATCTCCCTCGCCCCCGGCAACTACACCGCGCTCATCTCCGGGGCCAACAACAACACCGGCATCGCGCTCGTGGAAGTTTACGAGGTGCCCTAAGCTAGACGGCGCTTTCCCCGGCGCCGTTTGTCGGCGGTTTGAAACCACCGCTCCGCTTTTCCATCCGTCACCCCAACCCGTCCCACGCCCACTCGCCTTCATGAAACTCGCCGTCGCCCGCGTCGTTTCGCTTTCGCTCCTCGCCTGCGGCAGCGCCTCCACTCCGCTCGTCGCGCAGGCTCCGCTCACCCGCGTCGCCGCAACCACGTTGAAGCTGCCCGCCGAAGGCAGCACCGCTGTCTACAAGACGGCTCCGGCGTTCGGCGGTATTCGTTTCGAACAACCGGTGCAGATCGTCTACGCGCCGGGCGAGACGACCCGCGCCTTCGTCGTCGAACGCGCCGGCCGCGTCGCCGTCGTGCGCGACACCGTCAATCCCACGCGAGAAATTTTTCTCGATCTGACGTCGCGCCTCGGCACCGCCACCAGCGATCACGGGCTTCTCACCGCCGTCTTCCATCCGCAGTTCGCGACCAACCGATTTTTCTACGTCTGGTATTCCGTCTACGTCGGGTCGCAACGCGCCAACCGCCTCTCGCGTTTCCGCGCCTTCCTCGGCACCTCGGGCGCGCCCGACGTCGCCGACCTCGGCTCCGAAACTCCGCTCATCACCCAACTCACCGGCCCCGGCGGCCACGACGGCGGCACGTTATTGTTCGGGCCCGATGGTTACCTCTATCTCTCCATCGGTGACGGCGACCAAAATATCTCCGAGATCAACGCCAACCATCAACGCATCGACCGCGCATTTTTCGGCGGCATCATCCGCCTCGATGTCGATGGGAAGCCGGGCAACCTCACCCCCAACCCGCACCCGTCCGTCCACCCGGGCACCTACCTCGTGCCCGCCGACAATCCGTTCGTCGGCGCGACCTCGTTCAACGGTTCCGTCGTGGCACCCGCCACCGTGCGCAACGAATTTTGGGCCGTGGGTCTCCGCAATCCGTGGCGGATGTCGTTCGACTCCGCCGATGGCAAACTCTGGTGCGCCGACGTCGGCCTCGTCACGCGCGAGGAGATCGACCACATCGTGCGCGGTGCCAACTACGGCTGGGAGTATCGGGAGGGCCTCGTCGCCGGCCCCCGCACCGACCCCGTGCCCCCGAGCGCGCAGTTCACCGAGCCCATCTGGGACTACGACCAGTCCCAAGGTTACTCGATCACCGGCGGCTTTGTCTACCGCGGCTCCAAATTCCCCGACCTCGTGGGCAACTATCTGTTTTCCGACTACGTGAGCGGACGCATCTGGGCCCTCGTGGACAACGGCACGCGCCCGCTCCCTTCGACGCAGGTCCGGCAACTCACCAGCGAAACTGGCCTCACCGGTTTTACCTATGATCCGCGCACCGGCGATATTTTGCTCGCCGACCACGACAGCAATTTAGTCCGCCGCATCGCGCCCAACCCGAATGCGAACGGCACCCCACTCCCCGCCACCCTCGCCGACACGGGAGTCTTCAGCAACGTCGCCGCGCTCACGCCTGCTCCCGGCGTCGTCGCTTACGCGCCCAATGTATCCTTTTGGTCCGACTACGCGAAAAAAACGCGCTGGTTCGCGTTGCCCGACACGACATCCACCTTCGGCTACAACGCTGACACCCCGTGGAACCTCCCGACCGGCGCCGTTTGGATCAAACACTTCGACCTCGAACTCCGCCGCGGCGTCCCGACCTCGTCCCGACGCATCGAAACCCGGCTGCTCGTAAAAACCGCCGATGGCATCTACGGCGCCACCTACCAATGGAATGACGCACAGACCAACGCCACCCTCGTCGCCGGTGAAGGCACGACGCAGAATTTCACCATCACCGAAACCAACGGCACCAGCCGCGTCCAGAAGTGGACCTTCCCCAGCCGAGAAAACTGCCTCGTCTGCCACACCGAAAAAGGCGGCGGCGCGCTCACCTTCAACACCCGGCAAATGCATCGGACCTTTCCCGACGGCGCCGAAAACCAAATCGCCGCCCTCTCGCGTGCCGGATATTTTTCTACGCCCGTCGCCCCTCCGCCTTCAGCCGTCGCACTCATCGATCCCTTCGATGCCACCAAGGACCTCACTCTGCGCGCGCGCTCGTATCTGGAAGCCAACTGCGCGCAATGCCACCAGCCGGGCGGCACCGCGTTCGGCGCCTGGGATGCCCGCTCAACCACGCCGCTCTCCCTCGCCGGCATTGTCAATGGCCCACTCCTCGCCAGCGGCGTGCAACCCGCAGACCGCGTCGTCGTTCCAGGCAGCGAATACTATTCGGTCCTCCTGCGCCACGTCACCGGCATCTTCGCGGGCCGCATGCCACCGGTCGGATCAAACGAACGCGACTTGACCGCCGAGACGCTGCTCACCCACTGGATCGCGGAGCTCGCACGCCCCCGGACACCCAGCCGACTGCTCAATCTTGCCGCTCGCGCACAAGTCGGCACCGGAGGTGATGTGCTCATCCCGGGCTTCGTCATCGGCCCCGGCGCATCCAAGTCCGTGCTCATCCGCGCCGTCGGTCCCACGCTGGGCACGTTTGGCGTCGCGGGTACTCTGACGAGCCCGGTGCTCACCCTCTTCGACTCAGCGCAACGCTCCGTCGCCACGAACACCCGTTGGAGCAGCGCTCCCAACGCTGCGGAAATCCGCCTGGTCGCACCGCGCGTCGGCGCGTTTGCTCTTCCGGAAAACAGCGCCGATTCCGTCGTCCTCGCTAAGCTCGCTCCTGGGGCCTACACCGCGCAAACCGCCGGGGCCAACAACACCGCCGGCGTCGCCCTCGTGGAAATTTACGATGCCGACGCCACCGCCGGCGCCGGCACTTCGCGCCTCATCAATACAGCGGTCCGCGCCCAGGTCGGCACGGGCGCCAACGTGCTCATTCCCGGCCTCGTCGTCAGTGACGGGGCCCCCAAGACCGTGCTCATTCGCGCCGTCGGTCCGACCCTCGCGTCCTTCGGTGTCGCCGGCGCACTTGCCGAACCCGTTGTCTCCCTCTTTGCCGGGGCGGAGAGCTTTCTCACCAATCGCGGCTGGGCCAACGCCAGCAACGCCTCCGAGATTCGAACGACCGCCGCCAAGGTCGGCGCCTTCGCCCTCACCGACGGCAGCAAGGACAGCGTCATCCTCGCGAGCCTCAGCCCCGGCGCCTACACCATCCAAGTCAGCGGCGCCGACGGCACTACCGGCGTCGCCCTCGTGGAAGTTTACGAGGTGCCGTAAGCCGCGAACCCGCTCACACTCACTCCGCTACCGTATGCGGACCGATGTGGGGCAGGCTTTACGCCTGCCGTCCGCTTACTCCCGCACTTCAATCCTCGCCCCCGCCCACACTCACCGACCGCTCACTATCCTTCGCCCCGAACTGCAAAATAAACGGCGCCGCCGTCTTCGCTCACTACTGTCCTCACAATTTCCCCGCTGCTCGACCAGCCGTTCGTAGGTTCAACCAATCAGCAGGGTGTGCTGGGGCCATTCGGCCGCCACACCCCGATCACGCGTCGCAAATTTGATTCCGTGCACTGCCGCCAACTGCACTTGGTAAAAATCCATCACTTGTCGGTGCCCGCGCGCCCTCTGCAAAAAAACGTCATCGGTTCGACTGATGGCAGCAAACTTCCCCGGCGCACCCCCGCCATTTCGAGCCGCAACGTGCGCAACGCATCCTCGATCCGCAACGGACATTGGCTGGTGCTGGCCGGATTCAACATCAATCTCAGCGCCCCGAGGAAAGTTTCCGCGCTCAAATGCCAACCGCCTTCCCGCATTTTCACGGCATCAATCCACGCGCGGCATCGTTGGTGCTCGACATGTGCCTGCCACATGGCGGGAAAAAGCACGCTGATATCCACCAGCGGTTTCACGGCTAGGTCTCCAATGCGTGCCTCATATCCTCATCCGTGACGCGCTCTCCCGCAGAGATTTTATGAATGATCACCCGGCCGGCTCGTGCCGTTTCCTTGCGCCGATGAGAACGCACCAGCAGACCGCTGGGGGCCGCTCCTGCGGGCAGTGCGCGCTTTTTGCCACCACGATGCGCAACCTTGGGACGAGCGAGTGGCATTGCCATAGATAACGGCTATGTGCAGCACCGGCTCAGTTAAGGCTCGCACACTCTTCTTACGCGCTTCAATCCTCCCCGCCCACACTCACCGACCGCCCATTATCCTTCGCCCCGAGCTGCAAAATAAACGGCGCCGCCATCTTCACCCACACGTCCGCTTTCGGACAACTCGCCGCGCCGTCCGCCCAACATGATCGCAGCATCGCGGTATCGATCACGCCGGGATTCAGCGGCACCGCCGCCATCCCCTTCGGCAATTCCTCCGCGAGCGCTTTGGTCAGGCCTTCAATCGCCCACTTCGACATACAGTAACTCGCGACGTCCGGCGCCACACTGCGCCCCCAGCCCGAGCTGAAATTCACGATCACGCCTTTTTTCTTCGCCACCATCGCGGGCACGAAGTGGCGGATCACATTTTGCGTCCCCCGGATATTCGCATCGACGAGCTTCGTAAATTCACGGTCGTCCTGCTCCCAGAGCGGCGCCAGCCGGTTCATCACCGCCGCATTGTTGATCAACAAATCCGGCGGGCTGTCGTTCTCCAGCACCTTCGCCGCCCAGATCGCGACCTTGCTGTCGAGTGCCACGTCGAGCACCGAAAAATCATGCGGGGCTCCGTGCGTCATCCGCAAATCGAAGATCGCATCACCCGACCGGCCACAGCCGATCACCGTGTGACCGCCCTTGATAAATTCCTCTGCCAACGCCCGTCCCAGCCCACGCGTCACTCCCGTCAAAACAATTTTCATGCTCGAAGGTAGGAGCCCGCTTACAGGCGACGCAATCACGCGTTGATCGCCGCCATCGCAGGAGATCCAGGCCATCGCCGCCCCCGCGCCCCCACCTCTATCGCGACTGCAGTGAGAACTTGTTCAGCCCGGTCCTCCGGCACGCGTCCATCACGAACGCCAGTTTCTTCAACTGCGTCGTCTCGTCTGCCTTGATCAACACCGGAATGTCGCGGTCCACGTTCTTCACCTGCTCCAGCAGCGAAATCAACTCGGCATCCGTCACCGTGCGATTGTTCGCCGGCGTTGTGGAAAACGACACGGTCCCGTCCTTGTCGATGCTGATCGTCACGGTGCCCTTAAATTCGTTCTTCCCCGCCGTCTCCACCTTCGGGAGCGTGATGTTCAGCGTCGCCGCCGACTTAAACTGCATCGTCACGAACGCGAAAAAAATCAACATCACGAGCACGTCGATCAACGCCACGAGGTTCAACTCCGGGCGCCGCCGGCGCCGTTTAATGAGACTGCTCATCAGCGCGTGCGTTGCAGAATCCGCTCCAACAGCACGTCGAGCTGTGCCGCGTAATTTTCAATTTTCCGCTGGAGGTAGCCGCTTCCCACCAGCGACGGAATCGCGATGGCTAGTCCGATCACCGTCGCGGACAGTGCCAGCGCCACGCCACTCGTAAACTTCACCGGATCAGGCAACCCCGTGTCCGGCGAGATCTGGGAAAAAACCTCCAGCAATCCCGTCACCGTGCCCGTTAGCCCGATCAGCGGCGCCGCCGCATAAATCACATCGAGATAAGGCACGCCCCGCTCCATGCGATTGATCTCGAGCCGGGCGAACGCCTTCACCGCGCCTTCGTCGTTCTTGTGCTGCTCGGCAAACTCGACGATCCGCGCCAACACCGTGTGTCGACCACCCACCAATGGCTTCCCGGCCACGACCGCATCCACGAGATCCTCCGGCATCACCGCCGCCTTCCGCAACGCGTAGGCGCGCTCGCAAATGATAAAAACTGCGGCTGCCGAGCAGATGCCCAACGGGTAGATGAGTACACCGGCACCCTTGAAGACTTCGATCATAGCGAAAAACATGTTTAGTGAATGTGAACGGGTCCGACGCCCACGCCCAGCAAAAGTTCGAAAAATGTGGAGCGTGGGTTTTATCCGGTGCCCCCGTCCGAACCGAGGGGCACTTTCCCCAGCGCCCACCGCCCAAAACGGCGGCTGGGAAACCTCCGCTCCGCCTCCCGCTCTCAGGCCGCCAAATACGGCAGCTTCGCCGCCGTCATCTTCACGGCCGGCACGCCGTCGATCAACTCCCCGATCGCGTCCCACCGCCCATTCACGAGCGCATCGCGGTCCGACTCGCGCTGGGTAATCCTAATTTTCTCGGCGCCGAAGCGCACCTCCAGCGCCGCGACGTCGACCGTCACCTCGATCGCGGGGTTCTGCTCAATTGCCGCCGCCACCTTGGCAATGTCTTCCCGCGCCGCATTCACGCAGGGGATGCCCAGCGTCGTCGAGTTTCCAAAGAAGATCTCGGCAAAATTCTCCGCGACCACCGCGCGGAAGCCGGCCTTGTGGATCGCCTGCGGCGCATGCTCCCGGGAAGAACCGCAGCCGAAATTCGCACCGGAGAACAAAATCTTGGCGCCTTTGTGCTCGGGCTTATCAATCGGGTGCCCCGTGGGCACGCCCTCTGGCGTGTGGCGCACATCGTAGAAGAGGAATTCGCCGAGCCCGTCGAACACCACGCACTTCATGAAGCGCGCGGGGATGATGCGGTCGGTGTCGATATCATTACCGGGGACGTAAACGCCGCGACCGGAAACAGAGGTGATTTTTGCGAGAGCCATGTTAGAAAAAATTTTGACCACAGATTACACGGATTTACACCGCTAGGCGGAGGGATTAATCCGTGTTCATCCGCGAAATCCGTGGTTAGTTTGATTGAGAAACCGCGAAGACTTCGCGCGCATCCGCGACGCTGCCCATCACCGCCGCCGCCGCGACCATCACCGGACTCATCAACACCGTGCGACCCGTGATGGAGCCCTGGCGGCCCTTGAAATTGCGGTTCGACGACGACGCACACAGTTCGTCGCCGATGAGTTTATCCGGATTCATCGCGAGGCACATCGAGCAACCCGCCGCACGCCATTCAAAGCCCGCTTCGGCCAGAATCTTGTCGAGCCCGAGCTTTTCGCACTGGAGCGCGACGATCTGTGAACCCGGCACGGCGATCGCCCGCACCCCTGGCGCGACCTTCCGCCCCTTGATGTATTTCGCGACCTCCTGGAAATCCGAGAGCCGCCCATTCGTGCAGGAACCGAGGAAGGCGACGTTGATCTTCGTACCCTTGATCGGCTGGCCCGCCGGGAGCTTCATGTAGGCCAACGCCTCGATGATTCCTGCCCGCTCGTCGTCCGACGTCGCCTTCGCGGGATCTGGGATATTCTCGGTGATCGCGACGCCCTGGCCCGGATTGATGCCCCACGTGACCGTCGGCGCGATGTCCGCCGCGTCGATCCTCACGACATCGTCATAGCGGCAACCCGGGTCGCTCGCGAAACTCTTCCAGTTGGCCACTTCGGCGTCCCACCGTTCACCCTTGGGCGAATACGGACGCCCCTTCAAGTAGGCGAACGTCGTCTCATCGGGATTGACGTAGCCCGCGCGCGCGCCGCCCTCGATCGACATATTACATACCGTCATCCGCTCTTCCATCGAGAAGCCGTCGAACACCGACCCGGCATACTCATAGGCGAAGCCCGTGCCGCCGTTCACGCCCAGCTGGCGGATGATGTGCAGGATAACGTCCTTTGCGTAAACGCCCGCGCTGAGCTTTCCGTTTACTTCGATCCGCCGCACTTTCAGCGCGCCGAGCGCCATCGTCTGCGTCGCGAGCACATCGCGCACCTGGCTCGTGCCGATGCCAAACGCGATCGCCCCAAAGGCCCCGTGCGTGCTCGTGTGCGAATCACCACACGCGATCGTCGTGCCCGGTTGAGTGATCCCCTGTTCGGGACCGACGATGTGCACGATCCCCTGCTTACCGCTCGCGCGGTCGAAAAACGTGACGCCAAACTGGGCACAGTTCTTGCGCAACTCATCCATCATGGCCTGCGCGAGCGGATCTTTGTAGGGCTCGACCAGCTCATTCGTGGGGACGATGTGGTCCACCGTCGCAAACGTGCGGTGCGGCATGAGCACCTTCAGGCCGAGATCGCGCAACATCCCGAAGGCCTGCGGACTCGTCACCTCGTGGATGAGGTGCGTGCCAATAAGGAGCTGCGTCTGGCCGTTGGCCAGCGTGCGGACGGCGTGGGCGTCCCAGACTTTTCCGAAGAGTGATTTGGGCATGG
>CAMBVX010000276.1 GCA_945871085.1 Opitutus sp. GAS368
AACTTCGACTCAAGGTCGTATTCGGTCAGGCTGCCGCCACGGCGCATCACCACCGCGTTTTCACAGAAATTGCGCAGCTCACGGATATTTCCCGGCCACAGATAGGCTTGGAGCGTGCGCAGCGCACCCGCCTCTACGGTCAGCGGCGGTACCGCATTTTCATCCGAGAAAATTTTAATGAAGTGCGTCAGCAGAAGCGGAATATCCTCGGTGCGCTCGCGGAGGGGCGGCATGACGAGACGCACGACATTGAGGCGAAAGAACAAGTCCTCCCTGAATTTCCCTTCGCGCGCCAACTGCTCCAAATTGCGGTTGGTCGCAGCGACCAGCCGCACATCGAGATTAATCGGCTTGGAACCACCCACCCGCTCGATCGATTTAGTTTCGAGAAAACGCAGGAGCTTCACTTGGGTCGACGGTGAGATCTCACCGATTTCATCGAGGAACAGCGTGCCGCTGTCGGCCGACTCGAATCGGCCCACGCGGCGCTCAGTCGCGCCGGTAAACGAGCCCCGCTCGTGGCCGAAAATCTCGCTCTCGAGGAGATTCTCCGAGAGCGCCGCACAATGCACCGCGATGAACGGCGCGCGGGCGCGCAGACTCACCTGATGGATCGCCTGGGCGACCAGCTCTTTGCCGGTTCCTGATTCGCCCTCGATGAGAATCGTGGCCCGGGAAGTCGCGACCAATCTCATTTTATCGAGCACAGCTTTCAGTTTTTGCGAAGTGCCAATGATCCCGTCGACGCTAAATTTTTCATCTAGCCGCTCATGCAGCTGCTTGACCTCGACCTCGAGGGTCTTGGTTTTCAGCGCCCGCTGGATGAGAACTTCTAGGCGCTCGATGTTGACCGGCTTCGTCAGAAAATCGACCGCACCGCGCTTCATCGCCTCAACCGCAGTGTCGATGCTGCCGTAGGCCGTCATCATTAAGACCGCCGGGCGCTGCGGCAGGCCCAGAGCTTTATCGATGACCTTCAGCCCGGATTTCCCGGGCATACGCAGGTCGGTCAGAACCACATCGAAAGTGTCGGCCTCAAGGAGGTTAAAGGCCTCGTCTGCGCTGGCCGCCGTCGATACATCGTAATGCTCCGCCAGGGCCTGCTGGAGTCCCTCACGAGTATGTTTCTCGTCATCAACGATCAAAACAGACGGCACCATACCTTGATTCACGCGGCCCACAGCGCGGCGGTCAAGCCCGTGGAAAATGCGGACGCGAACCGACCGCCGCTTATTTTGCCGATGCGGCGACCCGTTGCACGAGTGGCGCGAGACGACTGAGTTTAATCGTCGGATGCGCCGTCGAATCGAGGAGCGACATGAACTGGCTGCGCCGGAGCGACAGGAGCGCGCGAGCCTTGGTCTGCTGGACGGCGTCGAGCCCGTATTCCTTGGTCATCCATTCGAGCGGTGGGGTCACGGTGACCTGACGGTATATATCCGTCAGCGGACGGTCGCGTTCGCGATTGATATCCTCATCGGAGAGCAGCGATGTGTCGGTTTTTTTCTTGATGTCACGCTCGGCCGTTTTTTTCCGGCTCGAAACAAATTTCTCCCGCTGCTCGGGGGTCAGCAGCGCGCTGAATTCGCGATCAAATCCCAGGTCGATCTCGGCCACTTGGGCGGCATAAGCCACAATTTGTGGGCGCAATTTTTCGATCTCGGCGAGGAGTTTGGCCCGGTCGAGCTTCTGCTTGTTCTTGGCGTCAGCAGGCAAGATCCCTGGGCGTGCATACTCTTGCGCCAGCGTCGCCGGCGGTGGTAGCACGGGACCGCCACGATCCGTCAACCCCCGCGCGCCATAGCCCGCGAGAAAGACCGTGATGGTCAGGAGGGAGACGAAGACGCGCTGAGTCATCAGATCGAGTCAAAATCTTGCGCATCCTGCGCCACGAGCACGATGCGTTCCCAATCGGCGAGGTTGCGCTCATCGGCCAACTTGGCGCTACGGTCTTGAACCAAGATGACTGCGGCGAGGCACACGGCGGCGGTGGCGGCGCTGAGGGCAAACTGACTGGTCAACGAGGGAACTTCCGCCGCAGCCCGCGCTATCCGGAGCACTCGCTCCGCGAAGCCGGGACGCAATTCGCGCGAGGCTTGCGCGCTAAGTTGATCCCACGTGGCCTCATTCGGGCCGAGAGCGGCGCGCAAAGTGCGGTCAGCAAAACCGGGGCGCAATTGCGCCGCGGCGTGGGCGTGGAGATCACGCCAAGCTTGGTCTTCAGTTTTCATGGTCCGGTTGGTAGTGTTCGCGAAGGTGTTCTCGGGCACGGTGGAGGCGAGCTTTCACGGCGGCGACGGTCGTATCGAGCGTTTCGGCAATCTCCGCATGGCTGCGACCTTCCTGCACGAGCGCGAGCAGAGCGCGGTCCTGTGGACGCAGCTGTTCGAGCGCGTGCCGCAGGGCATCCAACTCCTCGGTGCCGACAGCACCGGGTGGCTCCGCGATGTTTTCGTGTTCCTCCCCGAAAGGCAGAAATATCCGGCGCAGCTTTTGGCGGCGCAGTTGGTCAATGCAGGTATTGCGCGCCAACCGAAAGAGCCACGACTCGAACTGGGCCGGTGCCTGCAAACGGTCGATCGCTCGCACCATCTTGATGAAAATCTGCTGGGACAGATCCTCCACGTAATCGCTTCGATTGGTCATAGCGTAGACGAACCCCGCAACGCGGTGTTGATAGGCAACAATAATGTCCCTCTGGGCGTTTTCGTCCCCTTTTTGAGCGCGGCGAACAAGGTCGGCCAGCGCGGTCGTTGCGGTTGATTCCATGCGCGGTGCATTGCTGTGTCACAGGAAGACGGTGCCAAGGCCAGAAAGATCCGTGCGTTTCCTGCTCGACCTTGCAATCGCCCCAACCTTCGCGTGGGGTTGCGCGCCACAGCCCTCCTTATGCACCTTTCAAGAATTCTTTCCGCCGCGACCTTACTCCTCTCGCTGGGTTTAATGACTGGTTGTGGCACCCCGACGCAACGAGACATGATGCGCGAGGCGGCCAACACCGGAGAAAAGCCCGTCGCCATGAAAGGCGACACCACGTTACTCGACGGAAAGCTCTCCGCTCTGGCGACCGTCAGCCGCGGATTTGAACGGGGCCCCAAAGCCACCCGCGCTCCCGGCGACCCCAAGGACAGCCTCGAAGAGCAAAGCCGTCGTGGGCGCCGCGATCGTGATTCCGACGGTTTGACCGAAGTTTACTCGACCGGATTCGGCGATTCTGAAGAGGACCAAAAGGAAGCCATAAAGGAATACTACCGCATGGCCTTGGCCCGCCGCGCTCAGGGCAGCCCGATGCCTCCGGTCACTCTCCGGGTCGCCTTCGAAAACCGCGGCGCAGAGGTCATTGAACTCGAGATCACCGAGATAAATTCCGAACTGGGAAATTTCGCAGTTCGCCCCGATAAGCTGAAGCTCGCTCCCGGCGAGAAAGGCGTCCTCGATCCCATGATTTCCCAACTCGGCGTCACCAGTGACGAAATCCCATTGAAAATCACGGTTCGGCTCGGTGGAAAAAAGGAGACGCAGGTGATCTTGGTGAAGAACATCATTTTGCCGTCGGTCCTCAAAAAATAGCCGGCATTCTTCGCCAAGGGCTCGGGCGCATCCAGTCGTGCGACGAGTCGCGACGGATCGAGTCTGCGACGGAAGGAGTTGATGCGAGTCTAGGCTTGTCACGCTGCCTCAGGCGCGCGTGACTGCGACGCACGCACTAGTACTGGCGGACTTGGAAATTCAAGACGTCCACCATGCGATAATCGCGAAAGTTTTTTCAAAAGATCAAATATCGAGCTGGAAATGCCTTCGACGGCTAAGTCCGACAGCCTGCGAGGCGCCGCAACCCCCAACGAGGCCCCCCATGAATCTCCGCCTTTCCCCGCAGCTGTCCGCCAGCCTCCTCTCCTTCGCCCTGCTTGTCGCTAGCTCTGGCTGCACGACTATCGGAAATTTGCCGCGCAGCGCCGTTGTCAACCCGCACAACCTGCCGACCTATGCATTGGCCGTCGCGGTGCGCGGAGGCGTTGAACCCACGGCGGCACAATGGAACGCGATGTATCAAAAATTTTCACGGTCACTCGCGGCCCGAGGCATGCTCCTGATTAACGATCACGCCAAAGCCGACAACATTATCTACGTCGAGTTCTTGCCCGATCCGATCAACCCGACCATCGGCACCGCGCTCATCAGCAGCATCTCCCCTAATACCGGAATCTACGGTCGCACGGCGGCCACCACCACGACCGCCTACGCCAGCAGTTACTCATCGTCCTTGGGCTACACGAACAGCTCGCTCGGGAGCACAAATAACCACTACGACTCTTACAACAATTTCAACGGCTACGACCATTCGGGCTCGAGTTATACCACGCCTCCTTCGACTGGCTCCAGCGTGAAGCCCCCGGTCACTCCCGTTATTCCGCCAGTCCATCACCGCCCCACCCACCCCGCCGACTGCCCGCCCGGCACCTCTCCCTACCAGCCGCCACCCAGCTACGTGGGCAATCATCCGCACTATCAGGGTCCGCGCGAGGGCGGTCACACACCTCCCGCCTATTCGTCGTCGCGGTCGACTCCGAATTATGACGCCGCACTCACTTACTCCCCTTCGAACTCTGTGGGGAGATCATCGTATTCATCGTCGTCGGATTCGTCGTCATCCTACAATTCGTCGTCCGCATACTCCCATTCTCCCGCGCCCTCCCCCTCATACTCAGCGCCCTCCTATTCGGCCCCGGTGAGTTCGTCTCTGTCCTACTCGTCGTCGTCCGACTCATCGTCCTCTTCGTCGGGATCATCTTCGTCCTCGTCGTCCAATTCATCCGGCAATTCCTCATCGTCGAACACCCACCAGCACCCCAACTGACCGGAGTTTCTGCACGGTCCGGCCGACACCGGAGAATTATTTACCGCAGCATTCGCACGCGGCGATCCTTACGGGGAAACTGCAGCGACACGATCGTCCCCACGCCTTCCTTGCTCTCGATGCCGACTTGGCCGCCATGATCCCGCATGATTCGCTGAACGATCATGAGGCCGAGGCCATGACCACCGGCCTTCGTCGTATGATAGGGCTGAAACACGCGCGCCAGATCCTCTTGTTTGATGCCTGCGCCACTGTCGCCGAAGAGTAAAAACACAGAATCGTCGTCGGCGCGGGACTTGATCTTTAGATTTCCTCCGGGCTGCATCGCCTCCAAAGCATTCTTCGTGAGATTAAAAAAAACCTGCTTTAGCTGATTGCGATCGGCCATCACGGCCGGCAACGCGTCGATCGTTTCAGCTTCCACCACAATGCCGCGGTCCGCGAATTCCCGCTGCTGAAACCGGAGCACATCCGTGAGAATCTCGGCCAGATTGGTCTCCGCCAGATCGGGCGGACGCGGCCGAAGCGCCTCCAAAAAATTACTGATAATCCCGTCGAGCCGGGTCACTTCGTCCGTGCACACGCGCAACGATTCCGTAAGCGAATCGACCGCCACGGAAGCTTTGAGTTTCTTCAGCTTTCGCTCGATCAACTGGAGATGGATCGTGAGGGAGTTCAGTGGATTGCCGAGCTCGTGCGCGACGCCGGCCGCGAGTAACAGCACCGACGACGTGCGCTCATCTTCGATCCGACGCTCGGTGGTTTGTTTCTCCTTGGTCACATCACTCAAGATCACGGCAAACCGGCGCGGAGAACCGCGGCCGCCCCCGCGAAACGGCACCATATAGAGCCGCACGCTGCGTGGCTCGGGATACGTCAGCTCGAACTCCCGCGCCACGATCGGCAACGCGCCGCGCACCGGACCGTCGTCCAACGCCGCATCGATCGAGGGCCGCAGGCCGGGCACGAGGCGCCACAGCGTCTGGCCTGCGAGCTCATCGTCACCAATCCCGATGAGCCGATGCGCCGCCGCGTTGGCATACTCGATCACTCCGTCGGCGGAAATCACCAGCACCCCTTCCTGGAGCACGTTAAAAATTTCCTCGAAGAGCCCGCGCTCGCGCGCGAGGCGCTGCACGAGGTTCGCGAGATTCACCGAGTCGAGCGTGTCGAGTCGGCCGAGCACCCGATCCAGTGAAGAGTTTTTTTTGACCGCCATCGTAAGAATATATTCGTGATCGAGCGTCGTGGTTCGGTCAACGGCGCGTCAGGTATCCGCGGTGAGAAAATCCATCTGGTCCGGGTCGACGCGGCCCGCGAGGAGTTTGCGCAAAAACATCTCACGGTGTTGCGGCGTGCGGCCGAGCCGGAGGACGGCATCGCGGTGCTCCTCCGTCCCGTAGCCCTTGTGTTGCGCGAAGCCGTAGCCGGGGAATTTTCCGTCGAGTTCGCCCATCATGCGGTCCCGCGTCACCTTCGCGATAATCGACGCCATCGCGATACACAGCGAGCGCCCGTCGCCTTGCACGATCCCCGTGTGCGGATAGGGAAAACCGCGCAACGCGAGCCCGTCCACCAACACCCGGCACGACACCGTGGGCACAAAATTCGCGACGACTTCCGGGGTCGCAAAAAGGTCCGGTTCCGCTTTCTGCTCAAACGCGCCGGGCGGATAGATCCCCTCGAGGGCGCGCCGCATCGCGAGTTTGGTCGCACCGAGAATATTGAATTGTTCAATTTCGATCACATCGGCCACGCCGAACTGCGCGTGGATCTGGCCCTGCTTGGCCAAACTGTCGAACTCGCCCCACAGCTCTTCACGTTCGGTGGCTGTCAGCTGCTTGGAGTCGTTGACCCGGCTCGCCCGGCCCACGGCCCATTTGCTTTCCAGAAAGGCTTTACTGACCAACACCGCCCCCGCCACGACCGGTCCAGCCAGGGCGCCCCTCCCCGCTTCATCGACCCCGATGAGCTCAGCCACGCCCTCAATCTGCTTGAGATCGAATCCGCGGAGTTGTCGGCGTTTGGCCATGAAACGCGGGATTTAGCGGGCGCACCGCACGCGGCGCAACTACCGACCTAGTGCCTCCAACACGATAGTCCCTTCGTGGATTGTTACCCGCTGTTGCCCGACCACCGCCGCGCCGCCGGCGGCCATAACCTCCGGTGGCCGGTCAGTCGCTGGAAAGAAAAACGTTACTTCATGGCCCCCGACTCCAACGGTCTGCCCCTCGGCCCGACCCGTGGTGACGAGCATCACTGCGGCACCGCTCGCCCGGCTGAAATCGACGGCAAACCCGGTGCCATCGCCCAACGTGAGTGAACTCGTCTGACCGCGGGCTGACATTGCCCAATGCCGAATCATACCCGGCGCGATCTTTCCCCAGACAAAATGCCGCCCGCGGGAATTCACCATCAGCCCCGGATCCGGCTTTGCGCCCATGTAGCCCCGGACTTCGTTCGTCAGCACGGTGATAACCGTGTCGTCACCGTCTTGCCAACGTTCTCGCCAGCAGAAAAAACCCGCCGCTGTATCCCGATAGACGTGGGGCAACCCGGGGTTTCCACGAACGAGCGGCTCGCCGACGGGCCAGTTCACGAACGCGCTCACCGCAAATTGGGGATAGACACTCGCCGTATCGAAAGGCGCCCCGTTCGCCGCATCACCGCTCGCAAGAAACCGCTGATAACACCACGCAAGAGCCGCGCGCTCCTCCGCTGGCACGCTCGCCATCCCAACGGCAAAATACGCGGCACCACTCATACCGGCGCGCGACCAGACGTTGTGCGGATAGCCCCCTCGCACCGGCCAGAAATCCGGGCGCCCCTCACGATAAACCGTCTGGTAGTGCCACTTCATCGTGAGCATGCGCGCATTGGACCGCGGGCCATTGATGAAATCTCGCCCGGCGGCATGGCACCACCCTTGCAGCGCGCTGAGAAACACAATCTGCGAAGCCATCGAACCGGTCCCGTCACCTTCGGCGAAAAAACCGCCGTCGCCGAACCCTTCATCGAGATTGCGAACCATGCTGAAGGCGGACGCTTCGAGCAAAGGATCGAGTCGCCCTTGATCGACCCACGGCTCACGATCAACCGCAAGTAAGACGAGCGCCGCGCCGCCGACCTGCATGGAGAAATGGTTGCTGTAGGGCGGCATCGTCCCGCGCACCAGACTCGGCAGATCGATCACCGATTTTTCCGCACGGGCGCCTTCGACGACTTCGCGATATTCAAAGAGCGCCCTGCCCAATCGCTCCCGCGTGGTCGCATCCCACCCCTCGTAGCACAGGTCATAACCCACGGCCATCCATCCGAGCGTGGGTCCGGCTCGCAGCGCACCTCCAGGCTGACGGTAACTGTAGCGCGCGTCGCGATCCCTCGCGCCCGCCAGGGCTCGCTCAAAACACTCGCGCCCGAACTCCGCAAACTTCGGATCTCCGGACAGCTGATACAGCAGTCCGTAACCGGCCGCATGCCCGATCGTGTAAGTGCCGTCAGGCGCATCGAAATTCGCCCCCGGGACCAACGTCGTCGCCGGGTTGAAGTGCGTCGTCATCGTCTCGCCGTCACGACCATTGAGGAGGAAACGCAGGCGCTGCAATAGAGCTCGCCCCTCCGGGGTCGCCGCTTTGGCGCGCAGTGCCGGCAAATCGCTCCGACGAAACAGCAAACGCGGGTGCTCGGTCGCATCGACGGGCACGTGCCCGTCAACCGGAACAAACCACGGCCCCGCGCCGTTGGCCGCAAATGCCCGGAAGCCGTAGGGCAGCGATCCATCCCGCCTCAATTCGACGGCCGCGCTCGTCTTCACTTCGGCCGGTTCCCAGACGAGACGCAGCCCGAGATTAGGCTGCCGCGAATCAGGCGGATGGCGATGCCGGTTGGCGCTGCGCAATGCCTCGGGCTCGTTGAACCAACTCCCCCCGCGAATGACGCGCGCGGTGCCTTCGACCGGACCACGCGGGTCGGTCTCGGCGTGCGCGACGTAAGGGCCAAACCAATCCGCGCACCATTCCCACACGCCGCCATGCAGATCATGCACGCCCCAGGCGCTCGGCCGTTTCTCGCCGACCAGATGACTCCGCCCCTCGGCGCGCGAATAGAACCACGCGTGCTGCGCCAACTCGCGATACTCTGGATCGTCGCCCCACGGAAAACGTGCGCGCGCGCCCGCCCGACTCGCATATTCCCACTCTGCCTCGGTCGGTAAACGGAAGCGCCCGACTCCTCGCCCGTTCAACTTCGCGATAAATTCCTGCGCATCGAGCCACGACACGCCCTCGACTGGGTGCTTGGCCGAAGCGGCGAAATCTTGGAACGTCGAGGGATTCACCCGCATCACCGTCTGCCACTGCGCTTGGGTAACCTCGAATTTCCCCAACCAGAACGCCCGTGAAATTGTGATTTCACGCATCGGCCCCTCGTCATGGGCGCGACCCACTTCGTCGTCCGGGCTACCCATGAAGAATTTTCCCGCCGGAATCTCCACGAATGCCAATGGTGGCCCATCCACGAGCGTCACGACGCGCTCCGCCGGGGCAGCTCCCACCAGCGCAACCATCACGATCGCGCCGAGGCACCCGAGCAAACTCCGCACACTCATGGCTTCTCCTCCGGCACATAAACCAATCGTA
>CAMBVX010000277.1 GCA_945871085.1 Opitutus sp. GAS368
GGCGAAGGTGGGCAGCAGATCCATCGTGGTGAGGATGTCGTCACTCTTCCCACCGGCGGGGATCTTACCCGGCCAGCGCGCGATGAACGGGACACGCGAGCCACCCTCCCAAGCGGACATTTTCCAAGCGCGCAGCGGCTCGGCGTGGCCGGAGTGATCGCGGGGAATGAACGCTTTTCCGGTCGGAGCCATGGCGTGTGTGGTCTCGACCCACGGACCGTTATCAGAGGTGAAGATCACGAGTGTCTGCTCGTCGAGCCCGAGTTCACGGAGCGATTTAAGGATTTCGCCGGTGGACCAGTCGATCTCCTCGACCGCGTCGCCATAGGGACCGCCGGCGGATTTGCCTTTGAAGGCCGGCGAGGCACCGAGCGGGATATGCGGCATATTGTGCGCGAGATAGAGAAAGAACGGTTTTTCCCGGTGAGCGGTGATGTAGGCGATGGCCTCGCGGGTGTAGTCGGCGGTGATGTTGTCCCAATTCTCGACCGCCTTCACGACCACCTCGCCGTTGCGAAAAATCGGGCTGCGAAAAGGAATGCCGGCGACCTCGACGCTCGCGCCGTTATACCACGGCGTGCCATAGAAGAAATCAAAGCCTTGGGCTCGCGGCATCGTGGCAACCTCGTAGCCGCCCGGCCCGGATTTGTCCGCATTGCAGAGATGCCACTTGCCAATGATACCGGTGGCGTAGCCGGCGGATTTGAGCACCTCGGCCATCGTGAGTTCCTGAGGATGAGGCACCGTGTGCAGGCGTTTCAGATTTCCGGGCTCGCCGACGCGGATGGGATAGGAACCGGTCATCAACGCAGCGCGAGAGACGCCGCAGACCGGCTGCGCGTAAAATCCATTGAGCATCAACCCGCTCCTCGCCATGCGGTCGAGGCTCGGGGTTTTGATCGTCTTGGATCCGAAACAGCCGAGGTCCTGGTAGCCTTGGTCGTCGGTGAAAATGACAATGATGTTGGGTCGTGGCGCGGCGGCAGCGCTGACCGCGTGCGGGAGCACAACTAACGTCAGTGTAATGATCGCGGCCAGCGAGTGAAGTCGGCTTGAGGTAAGCATTTTTGTGGGGTGGGCGATCCGATCCGGGGGGTGCGGGAAGAGTAGCGAATCGTGAACAGGAATCGCGCATCCGCGACGAAGTGGAAAGCCCTGACCTCACACCAACTCACGACGATTCTCCACATCGCCATGGACGAGCCGCGTGTGAGCGACCGCTTGTCAGTGGGGCGTCAGGCAATCAGCGTTGCAGGATGTTCATCCCGCCGCCGCTACTCACCGACTCCACGGTCGATGGCGCGCGCAGTCGGAGGTGGGTGTTGGAAGCGAAGGACTGTTCGGAGTTGGCCGTGCGGCACATGGCGCGGCTGGGAATCGATGAGGCGCAGGCACCGTATTGTCGGGTGCGGTTGCAGCCGGCCGGCAGTTTTTTCCTCGCGGCGCTGGAGGGCGAAGGGCGCGTGCTCCTGGAGGGACGTTGGCAGAAAATCGGTCCCGGCATGATGTGCCTCGCCCCGCCGCGGGTCTTGAATGCACTCGTGGCCACGCCGGGCCAGCGTTGGGTGTTTGCGTGGGTGCGTTACGACGAACCTGCGTGGGTGAGTCCGCTGGTGGGCGCGTCGTCCCCGCTGCGCGTCCGAGCCGGCGCGGAGGAATTCGGCCACGTGTTGCGGGGGCTGCGCCGGGAATGGGCCGGTGAACGGGACGCGGCGCAGCTGCATCACTGGGTCAGCTTGCTGCACGGACTGGCGTTGCGCGCGGCGCGACCGTGGCACAGCGATTCGCGCGTGGGGCGGCTCTGGGATGTGGTCGCCAACGATCTCGCTCACGACTGGAAACTGAGTTCGCTGGCGGCGCGCTGCCATGTGAGCGCCGAGCATCTGCGGCGGTTGTGCCGGCGGGAGTTTGGCCGCACGCCGATGGAGCATGTCACCTACATGCGGATACGAAATGCACAGGGGTTGCTGGAGACGACCGAGCACAAACTGGAGCACATCGCCGCGAGCGTCGGCTACCGGAGCAACGATGTGTTTACGCGGGCGTTTGTGCGCTGCGTGGGTGTGACACCTTCGGGCTACCGCGAACGGCGGTGAGGGTGGCCGGGGTCGGCGGCGTTTGTGCGGAGAAACGCGGTGGGGAGCGGCGAGGCGGCGGTCGGTGGGGGCGGTGCGGTCGGCGACAATTTTTTCAAGATCGGAGACGACGGCGGTGGCGCGGCTCTAGAGCGTTTCCGGGCTGATCACGTTGACTCCACGCAGCCCGAAGAGCGGGGCGGCGGCGAGGAAGTGACGGTCGTGCGAATGGACTTCACTGTATCCGTTTTCCACTGCGCAGGCGAGGTGCAGGGCGTCGGCGGCACGCAGAAAAACGGTGGCCGGAGCTTTTTGAAAAAACTGTTCCAGCCGCTGCTGAACGGGATCGGTCAGGGGCAGCCAAACAAACAGGCCGTCGTTGGATTCCGCCATGAATTGGTCCAGCGCGTGGAGATAAGCGCGGTGCTGAAGCCGACCGTCGCGAAAGGAGCGATGGAGCGCGGTGGTGATTTCGGCTTGGGCGTGCCAAGCGCTGGCGATGCTGGCGGAAGCACCGGCCAACTCGCGCACGGCGTCGAAACCTCGGTCGCGCAGATACAGCCGCACCAGATACGAAGTATCGAAATAGGGAACGTTAGCGGCCATCGCGGTCGTCGGAGATCAGCGCGGTAACATCGCGATCGCCGGGGCGGACGTTGAAGGCTCCGGCGGCTTCCTCGCGCGCGAATTCGGGCAGGAGTTTGCGCTGCGCCCAGCGGGCAACCGGCGGTGCGGCACCGGCCCGAGGAGCGTCGAGTTCGCGCTCAAGCGAGGTCAGCACAATGTCTTTCAGGGTTAAGCCACGCTCGATGGCCTGGATTTTGGCCTTTTTGTAGAGGGAATCGGGGATATCGATGGTGGTCTTCACGGCAAAACGATACGGCAATATGGTTTCCCGTCAAACCTGCTTTCCGTATCGGCCAATCGACCTCGGTTGGCGACAGACTCACGCAAGTAGGGCCTGTCGTTTGAATTCGAGATTCGCTTGCGGTGACGCGAAGGCACGGAGACGAACGACACCAAAAGCAAGGCGAGCGAAAACGACCGTCGATGACGGGAAGCAGGCGAACCTACTTCTGGGTCGGGGCGGGCACAGGCGCCGGCGCGGCTTTTTTCTTTTTCGCGTTCGGGTCGCGCGGTTTCGGGTGGCCGACTTTATCCCACGTGGGGGTGCCAGGGGTGGGAGGGAGTTCTTCCACCGTGACGTCTTTGACTTGGACGAGGGCAATGCCGCCGCTGTGGATTTGGAGGGCGATCTTGCCGTCGAGGGCGACGGAGGGATCGGCTTCGGTGTAGTCGACGGTGGGGACGCCATTGATCCAGGCGCGGATGCGGGGGCCTTCGGTGCGGATGCGGTATTCGTTCCAATCGCCTTTTTTCACGGCGGCGTCAGCAGCGGCGGGGTTGAGGGGCTCGGCGATGACTTTGTTGCGGCGGGATTCGTCGTAAAGTTTGCCCCACCATTTGTCGCCGGCGTCGACTTGGTAGCCGCTCATCTCGGTGTCGGCGGGGACGCGGAGGCTGCGGATCTGCACGCCGCTATTGATCATGCCGGTCTTGGGGTCGCCGGTGAGCTTGAGTTTGAGGCGGAGATCGAAGTTTTGAAACGAGCGGGCGGTCGCGAGGAAGAAGTTGCGCGGGATTTTTTCCGTGGTGGAGCCGCCAGTGAGCGCGCCGTCCGAGACACGCCACCATTTCAGATCACCTTCCCAGCCGGTGAGGGATTGGCCGTCGAAGAGGGTGGTGGCGGGCGCGGCGCGGAGGGCGGGGGCGAGCGTGAGGAGGAGGAAGAACGAGAGACGAAGAGAGCGGGAGAGGGGGAGTCGGAGGGAGGGCATGGGGTGGAGGGGGCGGAGTTTTTTTGGAACGTTAATCTGCGCTGATTTTTCGGAGAGGGGAAGATTCGTCTGATCGGAGAATTGAGCCGGCGCGTCGGGGACGATCATTTTTTAACGTCTGGCGGAGCGTGCGGGTCGTGACCGCAAAGGTCTCGGCTTCGAGGTCAGCGGCGAGCTCGTGCAGGCGCGATGGATGCAAGCCGGCGCGCAGGCCCATGGGGCGGGCGTTTACGACGAACGGCGCGGTGGCGACGGCGGAGCCGAGGGCTACCGTGGTTCTCATGCAGGCACCGTGATGCCGGAATTTTTCGCGGTCAAGATGCGGCCGGGGGACGTGGCCCGGCAGCGACTACGGCACTTCGTAAATCTCCAGGAGGGCGACGCCGCTGGCACCGTTTTTACCTTCGATCTTTACGGTGTAGGCACCTGGGGGGAGGGTGATCAGGAGCGCGGCGTCTTCGGTGCCGGGGACGAGCGCGAAGGCGCCAACGCTGGCGGTGGCGGCGACGAGGGCGGCGGTCTCGGTGCCGGCGGACCACGTGTCGTTCGTGGCGACGATCACTTGGCTGGAATCGACGATGGTGAGAAGGGGATCGGCCAAGGCCGCGGCGACGCCGAAGGCTTTCAACGTCGGCCCGATGCCGCGGATGAGCACGCGTTTGTAAGCGGGGCCTTGGATGACGAAGCCGCCGATCAGGGCGCCATCGCCGGGCTGGACCTGCACGCGGACCGACAGGTTGGAGGTGCGGCCGGTCGAGCCGGTTTCGTAGAGTTCGGCGAGGGCGACGCCGGTCTTTCCGGTTGGGCTGGAGACGCGCACGGTGTAGGTGCCGGCCCCGACTTGCGGGAGCAGGGCGGAATCGACGCTGTTGGCGGCGAAGTCAAACGCGCCCAACGATTGCGAGATCGCGGGCAACGTGGCGACGTCGGGGCCGGTGCGCCAACCGGTGTTTTTGTAGATTTCGGTGCCGTCGGCGCGACGGATACTGAGCTCGGGATCGGTGAGCACGCCGGTGGTGCCGAACACGGCCAAAGTGGGACCGACGCCGCGGACGAGATAACCTTTTTGGGCGGTGTCGCTGACGACCACGCCGGCGATGAGGACGTTTTCTCCGGTGCCGACGAGGGCGCGGGCGGAAATGTTGATCAGGCGGGCGACGGGCGAAAGCGGAGAAGATTTGGCTCCGCCGGTGGCGGAGCTCCACGGGGAACCGGGGAACACGCCTTCGCGATCGGCGCGGTAGCTGCGCGCGTGGACATTGCTCGCGGAGGGGACGGTGAGCGGAGCGGCGGTGAGGAGGGCGTTGGGCGCGAGGCGACCGCCGAGGGAGCGGGGGTCGGAGCCATCGAGGGTGTAGGCGAGTTGCGCGCCGGTGGCCGGGCGCAGAGTGATCGTAGTGGCGCCGGCAGTGAGCGACGGGGCGGCGACAAATTGATCGTCGATCCAGGCGGTGCGGGTGGTGAACCACGTTTTCATGGCCGTGATGCCCCCGGTCAGTCCGGGGACATATTCAGGTGTGGTTTGCGGCCACTTGGCGGCATCGCGGGCGAGGGCTTCAGGGCCGATGGCCGCGGACTGGGAGTCGGCGAGCGCGAGGAGGCTGGCGTCGGACAGCATGCCTTGGCGGAGCGATTGCCAGCGGTCGACCCAATCCTGCATAAATTCGGGATCGCGCGCGAGGGCACCCCACCAGCCGATTTGCCAGAAATTCACGGCGCCGGGGATGTTCCAGACGTTGGGAATCGTGGTGGCGAAGAACGTCGCCGATCCGAAGGAGCGGTCGAAGTCCCAAATTGGGCCGGCGACGAGCTTACCGCCGCGGTCTTTCGAGAAATAAGCGCTGCGGATGAGCGCGTCGAAATTGGCGGAAAAGACGTTGAGCAGGTGATGATCGACCCAGGAGGCCCGGTCGATGTAGTCGAGGTATTTGCGGGTCGAGAACCCGAGAGCAAATTCGTTGAAGAGGGTGTCTTCCATCTGTTGGACATAGGTCCGGATGTAATCGCGTTGGGCGGTGGAGAGATCGTCGGCCTTGGCGTTGGCGACGATGATTTGGGCGGCGCCACCGGGGACGTCGCGCGTGGTCACAAAGCTGAATTCATCGGCGTCAGGTGGATCGAATTTCAGAATATAGCCGCCCGTGATGTCGGCGTTCACTGCGGTGGCGTCCGAGAGCGGTTTGATGTTCACCTTCTGGGAATCGATTTCAATGGTTTCGGTGAGGACGTAGATCCCGGCGTAGTCCGCGGCCCCGAGATCGCCGCCGGTATGAAAAAAGAGTTCGACCGGTTGGGTGGCGGGAGCCCAACGGCCGAGGCGGTTGCTCAGGGTGTAGATGAAGCTGTTTTTGATGAACGTCTGATCGAAATACCACGGGCCGTTGAGCGCCCATTTATTCGCCGGAACCGAACCGGCGAGCGCGACGTCGTTTTTTCCACCGAAGGGGGCGCGGAGATCGAGCGTGTAGCCCTTTTTCGGAAATCCGGCGGAGGACGAACCGCGCACGGTCATCTCGGCGGGGGTGGTGAGATCGGGGGCGGCGTTCAGTGCCGGTGTGCCCTTGGTTTTTGGCGCGTAGCGATAGAGCCAGCCGGGGTGATCGAGGTTGTCTTTTTTCAGTGGTCCCGCGCCGTGGTTGTCGAGCACCAGCACCGGCAGGATGCTCGAGAAACTGAGGAGATCGGCGGCCGTCGCGCCGCCGATTTTCACGAACTGGGTGCTCGTGGAAACGCCTTTGGCGGTATCGTTGGCGGAGAAGATGGCGGCCTTGACCACCACCGATGTGGTGATGGCGAGGGGCGCGGTGTATTTCAGCGAGGTGGCGGTGAGTTCAGGGCCGGCGGTGCCGGAGGCAGAGGGCGTAATCAAGACGTAGCGAATCGATTGGCCGGCGGCCGCGCCGGACAGCTCGAGGTTGAACGTCGTCGAAAACGGGCCGGGCGAGCGCGAGAACTTCACGGTTTCCGTCAATGGGGCGTTTTGCACGGCCGTGTTGGCGGCACCCGGGGTCGGGGTTTGGAGGTAGTAGACGGTGCTGGCGCCGCCGGCGGTGGGCAAACCCGAGCCATAGGAAACATTGGGGCGTTGGTCTGGAAAAGCTGGCGCGAACTCGGTCGCAGCGGTGACGCCATCGGGTTTGATCAATGCCAGATATTCGCCGTCCGCATTGAGGCTGAAGTCGGTATGGAGCCGTTTCGCCGGATCGCGGCGATCCTTGCCGGAAGCGAAAACGACGAGATAGCTTTGGGGCGCGAGGGTGACAGCGGGAAACGACCAGCGTTTTTTGTCGCGGGCGTCATCGGTCAGATACCAGCCCCGCAGGTTTACGGCGGTGGCATCGGGATTAAAAATTTCAATCCAGTCGGGAAACACACCGTCTTCATCGGCGAGCGTGGTCGTGTTTGACGCCATAAATTCCGAAATCACGGGGTCGGCGCGAACGATCGCGCCCCTGAGCAAAACGAAGAGGCTCAACGCGGAGATGAGGAAGCGGACAAATCGCGAGCTGGTTGGCATGGGCGGGCGGGCGGAGGATGGGTCGGCTGAACGCCGAAGTTCGTGCTCGCGGGGAAGACCGGCAAGGGGATTTACCGAAAAGTTATGGCGAGGCATGCGTGGCGCTTTGACGCCTGAATCGCGTGGGGAGTTTCAGCGGGAAGGTCGAGCCCTGGCGACGGGGGTAACCCAATCGCTATCGCCGTCGGCCGGCGGGCGTCAGGGTTTTCAGACCGGGCTTAGGGGGGCTTATACCTCTGAAATCCTGCTTGCCCTGCTGCATCGCGAGTCGAAAGTAATCCTGCCCCCTGCCCAATGTTCCCTCGCTGTCTTTTCACCCTAGGGCTCGTCTTGGCGACTGCGGTCGCATTCGCGCAAACGCCCTCGCCATTTGGAAGTGGGGTCTGGAGTGGCGGGGTGACGCCGACCAGTGCGAACGTGGTCGCGCGGTTAACGGCTCCGGGCTTGAGAGCGCGGCTCCAGATCAGCGTGAATCAGTCGCTTACGCCCGCCCTTTTTTCCGCGATCGGGACGACGACGGCGGTTTCGGGAAACACGCTGACGTTTACGGTCCAAGGATTGCAGCCTGATACCGACTATTTTTACGGGGTGGAAGTGGGGGGGGTCCTGCGCGCGGAACCCCTCTCCCGCGGGCGGGTGCGCACGTTTCCCTTGGGCACCGGTTCGTTCAAAATCGCGTTTGCGTCATGCAGCGACTATCGCAAACCGGATCAGCGCGCCTTCGACGCCATCGCGGAAGAGAAACCCCTTATTTTTTTTCACATGGGGGATCTCCACTACAACGATACGGACAGCCTCAATCCTGACGACTACCGTGAAAACTACGATGCGATCCTGAATCATCCCGTGCAGTCGGCCCTCTATCGCAACGTGTCGTTGGCGTATATGTGGGACGATCACGATTTTTCCGGCAATGATTCGGATACGACGGCGATCGGCCGCGAACCGGCCCGCACGGTCTACCGCGAGCGCACTCCGCACTACCCGATCGCAGCGACTGGCGGCACGATGGCGCAGGCTTTCACGATCGGCCGGGTGCGCGTAATCATGACAGATAACCGGAGTGGATCGGTCCCGCCGACGCAGCGCGAGAGTGCCACGAAGACCCGCTTGGGTGTGGCGCAAAAAGCTTGGTTCAAACAGGAATTGATCAGTTCGCGGGACGCGGGATTTCCGCTGACGATTTGGGTCTGTAGTCAGCCTTGGATCGCGCCGGCCCAACTGGGGTCCGATACGTGGGGTGGCTACGCGACGGAACGAACAGAAATCGCGAATTTTATTCGGGACAATCGGATCACCAACGTCGTGCTGCTCTCGGGTGATATGCACGCCCTCGCCTTTGATGACGGCACCAATTCGGATTACGCGACCGGCGGCGGCGCGCCCTTGACGGTGTTGCACGCGGCCTCGCTCACCCATACGGGTGCGCCGAAAGGGGGGCCTTACGCGGGCGGCCCGATTCTCGGCGGCCTGCAATACGGCATCCTGGAGGTCTTCGACACGGGTGGGCCGAGCGTCGCCTGCCGCTACACGGGCAAGCGGGTGGGCGAAGGCGAAAAACTGAGCTATATTTTCAGCGCTTCCGCTTTGCCAAGTTCCGGAGCGGCCATGAGCAATATTTCAATGTTGGCGCGCGTCACGGGCGGCGACGATGCGCTGACGAGCGGTTTCGTGATTTCCGGGCTGACGCCGCGCCAAGTCTTGGTCCGTGCCGTCGGACCCTCGTTGGCGGCCTTCGGTGTCGCTGAGCCCCTCGGACTGCCGCAGCTCACGGTTTTCAGGGGCAGCCGGGTGATCGGAACCAATGAAGGTTGGGCAAAAGACGCTGATACTGCCAGGGTGCTGACCGACGCGTTTGAACGCACGGGGGCGTTTCGCCTGCAGGATGACACGAGTCGCGATGCCGCGATCATGCTGACGCTGCAGCCGGGTCCTTACACGATGCAGGTGAGGAGCGTGGACCGCAAAGCCGGCGCGGCGCTCTTGGAGGTCTACGAAATTCCGTA
>CAMBVX010000278.1 GCA_945871085.1 Opitutus sp. GAS368
GACGGTGCGGTGCCGGATGAGACAGTGACGGAGGCGGCGGAGGACGTCGTCTGGTTGCCGAGATTATCGGTGGCCACGGCGAGGATTGTGTAAGTGCCGGAGGTCGTGGGCGTCCACGTGACGGAATAGGGGAACGCGATCGCGGTCCCGAGGGTGGTGCCGTTGACGGAGAAACGGACGCTCGCGACGGTGCCGTCAGAATCAGTCACCGCGGCGGAGATGGTTTGCGCGGTGTTGACGGAGACGGTCGCAGGCACGGTCGGGGTTAGCGGAGAGAAGACCGGCGAGGCACCAGAGCTGACGACTACGGTGATGGTGGCCGAGGTGGTTTGTGAGCCGAGGTTGTCGGTGGCGACAGCGGTGAGGCTGTAGCTGCCCGAGGCCGTGGGTGTCCAAGAAAACGCAAACGGAGCGGTCGTGAGGGTGCCGAGCGTTGTGCCGTTGGCGAGAAACTGGACACTGGCAATCGAGCCGCCCGAGGAGGCAGTGGCCGTGATCGTCGTAGCCGCATTGATCGAGACGGGAGTGGGCGACGTGATGCTGATGGTCGGCGCGGTCAGGTTCGTGACGCTGACGACGGAATTGCCGGCGCCGGTCGTGGTGGTCTGGTTACCACCGTTATCCGTAGCCACGGCCGTCAGGGTATATTGGCCGGTGGCGACGGGCGTAAATTGGACGCTGTAAGGGAACGTCGTGTCCGTGCCGATCGAGACGCCGTTGGCGAAGAATTGGACGCTGGCGATGGTGCCATCGGTGGCGCCATCACTCGCAGAAGCCGAGACGGTGGTGGGGCCGTTCGCGAACAGGGCGGCACCGGTCGCGGGCGACGAGATACTGACCGTCGGCGCGTTCGGGCTCACGGCTGAGATCGTGATATTCACGTTGGACGAGGACGCCTGGTTGCTAAAGGAGTCGGTGACGAGCGCGCTCAGGGCGAAAGTGCCGGTCGCGGTGGGGGTCCAGGTGGCATTATACGGGAAGCTGGTGTCGGTGCCGAGGCTGGTGCCGTTGACGAAGAATTGGACGCTGGCGATCGTGCCGGCCGGCGCGCTCGCACTACCGATCAGGGTGATCGCGCTGTTGACCGGATAAGTGGTGGCAGTGACAGGACTCGTGACTGAAACTGAAGGAGGCGTCGTGGCGCTGGGGAGAGCGTTGATCCGGCGGTCGTGCAGGAAGACATCACGGAAGGTGTTTGAGTCGGAGGACGTGCGGTTAGTGGCGCCGTGGATGAGGCCGGCGGTGTTTTCAGCGTCCGAGGGGAAGGCAACCCAACGACCGTCGGCGCTGATTGCGGGATAAATATCCGCCGCGCCCGTGCTCGCCGTGCCGGCGAGGCCGCGGGCCTGGTAGCCGAAGCGGTTCTTGCTAACCATCGTGGTAGCGAGGTTCAAGGCGGTATCGAACGTGCCGCTGGCGCTCACATCGCGGTCCATCACGAAGACGTCCATCGCGCCGTTGGCGTCGGTATTGGGGGTCGGTTGCTGACCGATGCTATCACCCGTGGTGAGATTGTCGGCGAGGGAGGCAAAGGCAACGTAGCGGCCAGTGGCACTGATACTAGGATTGATGCTGCCGAGTTGTTGCGCCGACGTGGAGGAGGGGTCGGTGGCCTGGGCGCCGGCCGAGGATACGCTGACCCGGGTGATCGTGAGCGCGACACGGTCGTAGACAAAAATATCGGACACGGCGTTGGTATCGGTGCCGGCGGTAATGAGATTGCTGGCCTCAGAACCGAAGGCCACGTGGCGACCATCCGCAGAGATGCCCGTCGTTACACCCGTATTCCGATTGAGCGACGGCGCACGGCTGGAGCCGTTGCTGGCGGCGGCGGAGGTGCCGAAGGACGCGAGGGTCGTGGTCGAATTGGTGACATCGCGCAGGTAAATATTGCGGAAACCGCCGCCGACCGTGCCGCCAAGGTTAGTCGCGTCCGAAGCGAAGGCGACATACTGGCCATCAGCGCTGACGCTGGCCTGGATACTGTTGCCATTGCCGGGGGTCGCGGCGCCGGTGGCTTGCGAGATGAGGACGGTTGAGACGTTACCGGCCGTGTCGTAGGTGCCGGAATTCGAAACGTCGCGGTTGCGGAGGTAAATATGGGTCACGCCGACCGTCGTGCCGGCCAGGAGGAGGTTGGTGGCGCTGGACTCCCACGCGACGAAGCGACCGGTGACACTGATGGCGGGCTTGAAATTGGAGCCGTTGGCCTGGACGCCGGCGGTTGACACGCTCACGCGGGTGATGACACCGGTGAACACATTCACGACGTAGATATCCGAAAAGCCGTTGGTATCGTCGAGGGCAAGATTGGTCGCGTCAGAGGCGAAGGCGACGTAGGTGCCATTGCTGGAGACGGCAGAAATGGCCGGGTGGTTGGAGGCACCATTGGACTGCGCGCCTTGTTGCGCGACGCTGAGGCGGCGGACGGTCGCCGTCTGGTTATCATAGATAAAAATATCGCGGACCGCGTTGGTGTCACCGGTGCCGAGCGTGGTGGAGTCCGAGGCAAAGGCGGTGTAGCGACCATCGGAGGTGACCGAGGGATTGTCGCTGTAACCGTTGCCCGAAGTGGAGGCCCAGTTGACCGTCGGGAAATTCGTCGGCAGGAGACTGATCCGGGCGGCATTGGTGTCCGGGGTGTAGTAGATGTTGTTGCCGTTGTCGGTCAGGTCATTTTCCACCGTTTCGGTGATGCCGGCTTGGGTGTCGATCTTGGCCATCACATAGTAGGATCCGGCAAAGTTACCGGGCAGAATCTGATTCCAGCTAATCGTGGTATTGCTGTTGTTGGCGTTGAGCGGAGAACCGCTCGATGCGGTGATGTCATGCAAGGTCAGCAGAAAATCATCGGCGTCGCCAAACGTGGGGTTGCTGGAGAGGATGACCTCGATGCGAAAGAAGGAGGCGTTACCGTTCGTACTCGAGACGTAGGGGACGTTATTCGCACCGTTACTGCTCGTGCGATTGGTGTAGCTGAGCGTCATTGGAATCACGTCGCCGCCGCGGTAGGCGGTGCCGGCCGGATACGTGAGACCCGTAATGTCGAGGTCGGGAGTGCCGGTGACGGTGAGCACGCTGGTGGACGAGAAGGAACCCGAGGCCGTGCCACTGCTGGCGGCGGTCAGTGTGACGGTTGCATTATACGAGCCCGCTTGCGACGAGATCGTCGGAACCGTAAATGTCCGCGTAAAACTGCCTGAACCGCCGGCGCCCGCCACAATCGCCGTGGTCGAAAACGAGACGGAACCAGTCGAGATCGTGGCCCCCGTGACCCGATGGGTAAAGACGACGGTGCCCGTGACGGTGCCGCCCGCGCCCATGTCATCGGCCGTCGTCGCGGCACCGGCATTCGTCGCGGCGACCGAGATCGTGATCGTATCACCGGGGGCGGCGGAGGCGGCCGCCGCGCTCACGGCCGACGGGATCATGACGGGAGCGGCGTAAGCCGCGACACTCGCGAGGAGCGCGAGGGCGGAGCCGAGGAAAAATCGGAGGAAAGGTTTCATGGTGGGCACCTCGTGGTCGGGCTGGATAGCGGGTTGGCGCGCGGGACGGTTACTTCTTTTCCTCTGGGTCCGATTTACGGAAGAAGGAATTCTTAGCGGGCGCTTTTTCGCCGGGTTTTAACTCACCGGGCTTGGCGGAGGGCAGGAAGGGAGTGGAACCGTCGCGGAAGCCCGGGAGATCCTCGCGCGTGATCTCCAACTGGCGGACACGGCCGGACTCGAATATTTGCTCGGTCGCGCCACCTTCGGCGCTGATGGTTTTGGCCGTGATGAAGATGATGAGATTGACCTGCTGGAGGTTCTTATCGTCGTGCTTGAAAAGTCGGCCCAAGAGCGGGATGGAGCCGAGGATCGGCACCCGGTTGCCGACGGCGCTCGTCTGCGTGGTGATGAGGCCACCAATGCCCATCGTGAAACCGTCCTTCAGGGAGACCTGCGTCTTCGCCTTCCGCGTGTCCACCACAGGCAGGCTGGCCCCATTAAAGGTGACTGATCCGGTGGATTGGCTGACTTCGGGCTCAACGGTGAGTTTAATGAAGCCGCGTGCATTCACCTGGGGAGTGACTTTGAGGATGATACCGATCGGTTTGTAGTCGAAGCCGTTGACCTCAAATGAGCCCGTCTGCTGGTTATAGGCATATTTCGGAATGGGGGTTTCCCGGCCGACGTTGATGAGTGCTTCGGTGTTGTTGAGGGTGACGATCGTAGGATTGGAGACGATCTTGGAACTGGTCGTCGTCTGAAGAGCGCTGAGGACGAGACTGAAGTCGCTGGCCGAGAACACCGCCGAGAGCGCTTTGCTGGTGGTGCCGCCGTTGGCCAAGGAGGACAACGCGTTGAACGCGTCGGTGACCGTGCTCGCGACACCGCTGGTCGAATCGCTGGTCGTGGACGTGCTCGTGCCGTTGGAGGTGCCGGTGTTGCTGCCGGTGGTGGTGCTGGTGGTGAGGGCCCCGTTGCTGCCCGTGGTGGAGGTGTTGGTGGGGGTGCCGTTGCTGGAGGTCACTGCCCCCGTCGTATTGGAGCCGCTGCTCTGGGTGCCCGTGGTGCTACCGGTGACTGCGTTGGTCGTGGATCCGGTTACGCCATTCGTCGTGACGCCGTTCGTGCCATTCGTGGCGTTGCGGGTGTTGCCGCGATTGGCGTTGTTGCCGTCGGACTCGGTTTGGGTGCGCCCTCGATCGAACGTCCCACCAAGATTACCGGCCTTGAGTTGGTAGTTGGCCAACGAGGCCCAATTGACGCCGATATTCTTGACGTCGGAACTGGTGACCTCGACAAACTTCGTCTCGATCATCACTTGGTCCGTGGCCCGGTCGAGTTGTTCGATGATCGGTTTGATCCGGGTCATGCGCGTCGGTCGTTCGGTGATGACCAAACTATTACTGCGGGCGTCGATGACGATCTTGCCGCCGGTGGCCGCGTCCACGAGCGAAGAGATGACGAGAAGAATGTCGGAGGCGCGCGCGTAATTGATTAAAAACACCTCGGTGGTGGCGGGCTCCTGAATGAGGCTGTCATTGCTGACGATCTTGATGATATTTCCGTCCTCGACGTAAGTGTAGTTCACCGGGCTCAAAACATTGGTGAAGATCTGGCGCCACGTGACGTCACGCAGCTTGATCGTCTGCTTACCCTGCAACGTCTCGGGCATGACCAAGTTAATTTCGAAGAGATCGGCGACATTGCTGAGGATATCGCGAATGTCCTGATCGCGAAAATCGACCGACACGCTATCTTTACCCGAGGTGTCCTTGGCCTTGGCAGCGGTGCCCTTGGGCCCTTCTTCGCCTGGCTTGAGTGCCCCGTCGACGGCAGCGGGTTTGTCGGCGAGCTTGCTGGCTTCCTGAGACGCGGGCCCGGTTTGGATCGGGGTGGGCGCAGCGACTGACCCCGTTTGGGCCGGCATCGGGGCAGGAGCGGTCTGAGCGGGGACTGGCACCCCTGGCGCAACGGCGGGGCCCGTCTGCGCTGGGACGGGCGCAGCCGGCGCCGGGGCCGTCGGCTGGGCGGCGGGGGGTTGGGCGTGGAGGGCCGACAAGGCCGCGGTCAACAGGAGAGCGAGGGCGGTGGTCGGAGAAAAAGGGCGAGTGCTCATTGGGACTTTCCTGATTTGATGGGCCGGGTGATTTCCTCGTTGCGGAAGCGAAGGGTAAAGGTGGTGGAATCGATGGCGATCAGCTCAAGTTCGTATTCCTTGCCGCTGGTCGGATCGGTGACCGTAAATTGATTGCCGATTTTGACGTTCTTTCGGCCAAAGATCAGGAGCGGCTCGCCGCCCACCTTGATCGTGCCGGTGGGCAGGATTTTTGGGGCGATACTTTCAAGAATCTCGCGGTCGGCCGGAGGACGGGGCGCTTGCGCACCAGCGACCGGGCCAACTGCCCCACCCGGTCCCACGACTCCGCCCGGCGATCCGCCGGACGAGTTGGCCCGCGCCGTGGCCGCCGCGCGAATCTCCTCGGGGTCGGGTTGCTCGAAGTTTGTCGGGCTAAACGGCTGAGCCAGATCGGGTGGGAGAGCCACCGGCTCAGGCACCCGGGACAAGCGGAGCGCCAAGTCGACGACCGCCCGGCGTTTCTCCGGTGAGACGAGGTCTGAAATCGGTTTGCTGGTGGCAGCGGATAGGGCGGCCGAACTCAGCAGCACCCCGACAGTGAAGAATGCGAATCGAAAGTTCATGGCAAACCGAGCAGCTCGACGCTGACGGACAAGTTGAGGGGGGCGGTGCGATCCATGGAGCCGGCGAGGGAGAATGTGAGCACCCGACAGTAGTGGGCGCCGCTTTCCAGCCGGCGGAGGAAGCCAAGGAGTTGAGGGAGGGTCCCCTGCACCGAGAGAAAGCAGGGCAAGGGGACAAAGGCGGCTTTCGCATCTTTCTTCACGGAGGGCGGAGAAATGCGTGGGTCGGTCGTAAGCTTCACCCCCGTCTCGCTTTCAATCTTATAGAAATACCGGAGGTTGATGGTGAGCTGGCTGGCGCGGGCGAGACGCGCATCGATGGCTTTGTTCGCGCCCACGAGGGCGTCGTAGTGGTCTTGCAGCTGGTTCGCGTTGTTGAGATTCGCGGCGAGCTTTTGACCCTCCGCTGACTTCTGCAGCAGCTCGGCCTCGGATTCGGGCACCTGGCCGCTGCGGTAATACGCGAAGCCGCCGATCAACAACGAGAGCACGCCGCAGCCGATGCCCACGGGGTTTTTGCGCACGAAGGCCAAAAGTTCGTCTTTACTCATGGTTTTTTGACGGTCGTGACCCGCAGCCGGAAAAACATCTCGACGGCGAGGCGGCCCGTCGAAGGATTGCGGGTCGAGGTGGTGATGGAAAATTCATCAAACGGTGTCAGTTTTTTGTCCGCCCGGAGTTGATCAAGATAGTTGGTCGCATAGCCGAGCGCGGCGTCGGACGTGCCGCGCACCGTCAAACGAACCACCAGGCCGTTGTCGCGCAGATCGAGCCCATCGAGCGCGACGTTAGAGGGCAGGGTCTGGCCCAGGTGCACAATCAGGTCTGAGACGACTTGCTTGGCCTTTCCGAACGCCTCCACCTCGAGAATCTTGGCCTCCTCCGCCTGAAATTTTTTGTAGAGCGCGACCGCCTTTGCACTGCCGCCCTGGTCGCGAGTAATCTGCTTTTGCCAGTCGGCAATTTGCAGGTTGAGACCGTGCAACTGCCACTCCTGCATGCCACAAAAGATCGCCAAAACGAGGGCGCCCGTCACGGCCGCGACGTTGACGAAGAAGGCCGTGCGCACGACCTTGATATCCGGCAACTTTTCGTAGCTCCGGAAATTCGGGTGCCACGGGGGCACCAAGGGCGCGGAGCCCGCGTCATTTTTTTTCTTCAGGAATGACAACATGGGCGGGAGGGAAGGAGTGGTAGTGAGCCATGAGGCCAAGCAGGCCAAACCAGCGAATATCTTGAGCGTTCTTGGCCAGAGCCTCGGGCAGAGATATATGACGCGACTGGAGCCAAGGCGCAGGATCAAGGCTCAGACTGGTGATGCCGAGCGCACTGGCGATCGCCGCGTCGAGCCACGCCAGCTTGGGCGAGAGCTGGGTGCAGAGGACCTGACCGACCGACTGTCCGGTTTGCACTTCATAGAACCCGATCGAGGATTGGAGCTCCTTCAATAATCGCTTGATGAGCAGGGGGCCCATGCCGGTGAAATCAAACGTGTTTGAGTAAAATAGTTTTCGCGCCGACTCCTCGTCCTTGAGCCCCAGTTCCTTTTGCACGATGGGCACCATCGCATCCAACCCCTGCGGAATCGGGCGCGAGGCCTCCACTCCCGTGGCAGACACGATAAACGAGTGCGTCGCGTCCGCGCCGATTTCGAGCACCAACGTCGGCATCTTCGACTTCGTAAAAGCCAAACAATCGACCACCCCGCCAAGCATCGCGACAGAGCCGAGCTCAAGCCGCTCTGGATAAATGCCGGACTCCAACAGAGCGTTCTGCACCGTTTCGACTTCCTCGCCCGGCATCCCACAGAAAATGACGTCCTTCTGGGTCGCTTTGGCTAGATCGTAATCAGCCCCATCCGATGCATTCAGGATCGAGATGGAATATTTTTCCTGCTCGATGCGAAATTGCTGCGTGCAAACCTCGGCGAGGTACGCGGGTTCCTTAATGCGTTTCAACTCCAGCGTATGGCGACGCACGAGACGTTTTGCCGGAAAAATACCCACGCAGGCGTGTAAATAACCGCTCGGAGCTTTTTTCGGCTGAATCTGCTTCATGCACTCCTCCAGTGCAGCGGCATCACCGCGGGGACATTCCCTCATATCTTCGACCGTAAACGGTGCCACCGGCGACGACGTTCGCGCCAACATTACTGCGTGATCGTTCAGTTCGACGAAGAATCCTTTGGGTTTCGGGGATAAGAACATGCGACCTAGGGAGGTTTGGGCGGTAGTTGTCTACGATTGAGTGGATGGGCGGCGAATGAGGCAACGAGCTCGTTGCGGTAGAGAATACGCTGCAAAAATCTTGGTCAGCTTCGAATTAGCAATCGTAATCCCAGTAGCAGAAACTCCTAAATCCCCTCTGGTATGACAAGATTAAACCCTAGGCTTACCTGCGTTCTGGGTGCCATTTACCTTTTCTTGAGCAGCGCGGGTTTTCAAGGCGCTCCGACCATAAAACGACGGCACCGCTACTCAGCCCCTGAGACAGTCCGTCGTCCGACGTTAAATCCGCCTCATTTTTGATGAGGGCGAAGCCTTGGTAAGACCGGCAGTATTAAGACGGATATCGCAACCGAAGCTTTGCGACCACCGCAACCGTGGTCTTGCCTCGCGAAGTCACGCCGTTCGATCCACCCCGCCGCGGAGCACCACGACTTCACGTTTCCTCGGGATCGCCCGCACCCGCGTTCCCGGTAATCAATCTCCTGCGGCTGAGTGTGCTGCCACGACACTCCCTCGGCGGTCCTCCCACGATTCGCCTCGTCGTTTAATCGCCGAGAACTTCGCTGGCGTTTTCGCTCAAGGGCGAAATATGAGCCAAAGACAAAAAACCCGCCGCGAGATGCGACGGGTTGGCGGACGATGAGACGCGGCCGACGAAGACGACAGGGTTACGCGAAAACGCGCAACTTACTGCTGCCACGAGCGCTTCTTATGCCGATGCGACTTCAAGCGCTTGCGACGCTTGTGCTTGTTCATCTTCAGACGACGTTTCTTTTTGAGATTGCCCATAAATAGGAGGGGAAAACGTGCGGCGCGCGCATCGCTCTGTCCAGCCCGAATTTTTCGAGGATGCTTTTGTCCGCGTTTTCAGAGTCAAAAACCGACCAACACTCGCCGGCGCAAGCGGGTAAAA
>CAMBVX010000279.1 GCA_945871085.1 Opitutus sp. GAS368
GAGCACGTTCATCCGGAGAAACTCTGGGTCGCGGCAATCTTCCTCGCACGAGATGACGACCGCCGGATGCGCATCGCGGTCATGCTCGTTGATCCGCACGCGGTCGAGGTCCACGGGTGTTTCGCTCAACGCACCGGCTTCGCATCCGCCACCGTGTCATTCTCCATCACGTCGTCAGCGGGGCGGCCCTGAAAACAGCCTACCTGTCGCTCGGGGACCGCATCCGGCACGACAAATTCAATCAATTGCACCAGCCGATTTCCCTTACGGATGATTACCGGCGCGCCGCGCAACGCTCGGTCAATCAACCGACCCATTTTGGGTGGGGCCTCAGCGACGGTGAGGATTTCCATGCAGTAAGGTTCGGCCGGTCCTCAAAACCTATCAAGGTGTCGGCTCTGCGACCCCGGACCCTGTCACCTTTCGTACCTGCGGTTTGGTGCGCAAAGATCTGAGCGATTTTTCTGACGCGTCATTCCCTTCCGTGCTCCGCTGGAGGCATGGCTGATCCTGACTACGGCCGAGCCTGCCCGGCGTGCCCGTCGACGAGCTGCGCCTGATCCTGCCGGACGAACGCGCCCGCTTCGATCAAGAGCTGTGCGCCCACCACTCCCTGCACCATGCCGCGCTCGTCGGCGAAACGCTGCGCTACGTCGCGGTCGCGGCCGCTGGCTCGCCCTCGGGCCGATCGGCGGCTTCGCCCGCGACCACCGCGACTTCTCCGTCGACCTCGCGTACCCGAAACAGCTCTGCGTACGCGCCCTGCACCCTGAGGCGCCCGCCTGGCTGAGCGCCGAATCGCTATCGGCTGCACTCGCCGCCCAGGTGCCCGCGCCGCCGCCGCGCCTTCAAGCGCCTCGACCAAACCCAGTTTCACCGCGTGCTCGCCGAATGGCTGGCCGAGCACGACTCGGAAAAACTCACCGCCGTCGCCATCAACGGCAAGAGCGTCAAAGGCTCCCGCCGACCCGTGCATCTGATGAGCGCCATCGACCACCACACCCAGTGGCTACTCAACCAGCTGCCCATCGCGGAAAAATCCAACGAGCTTCCCACTTTCGCCCCGCTGCTCGCGCCGCTACCCCTGGCCGGCACGCTCGTCACCGCCGACGCCGAGCACTGCCAGCGCGCCCACGCCCGCTTCCTCGTTTACGACAAAGGCGCCAACGACCTCTTCGTCGCCAAAGGCAACCAACCCGGCCTCGACGCCCACGCCGCCAGCAAATTGCCCGGCGGTTTTTCCCCTTCCGACCGGCGCACCTGAGGCGCGCACCTACGCCGCGACCTACGCCGACGACGACAGTCCGGTGCGCGATCCGACTGCGACGCCCTGTTACGCGGCGCTGCGCGCGCGCGGGCGATTTTCCTCTGCGGGCAGCACAGACGCGCCGAGCGCCGGCGGCAGGATTATCATTTGTCCGACTTCCTGCGCTGGGCGCGCAAGCGCAGCACCACCGTGATCCGGTGGTTCACCGCCTCGTATCACCCGCCCCGTGATCCGCCCTTGCCGCGCTCCGCCCCAGTCGCTTGCCGTCGGCACCTCACCAGCGCCAAACCTCCCATCCGATGGCTTTGACACTGTCGTGGGTCCGACGATCGGGATCACCTGTTTCTCCTCGAGGAAGTTGAGCAGATCCTCCCACGCATCGTCGTCAAAGGGCGTGACCATGGAAATACGGGATTCAACGGCGAGGTGCGGAAGTTGAAAGATGAATACAGAGGCGGCCGCCGAAACGCTCAACGTTTAACTCTCAACGCCGAAGTTCAGCAGCCCATCCGCGATGGTCGGTCGCTGCCGTTCCGACGGAGAGGCGGTTTCCCAATCGCCGCTGCGTCCACCGACCAGCCAGACGCGCGGAAAGCGCCCGGCCATCGGCCCCAGCAGCCTCCGTTGGGGCAGCGCCGGATGGCGCGAACGCACGGCGAGGACCCAAAGCCCGCCTCGTTTTGGGCCCGAGCTGGGAAACCGCGCCAGCGTCTGGACCCGCCGGCCCGCATTCTTGCCCGGGAAATTCACACCTAAATTAGCCACGGCGTGATGCACAGAGGGCACGGTTCCAGCGGACAAGGGGTGCCTGAACTTGCGCAAGGAACCATCCAGCACGACGCGCGAACGCAGCCTGCCCGCCGCAACGAATGATATTCGCACCGACCAGCGGCCCACCCAACGGAGTACAGCACGTTGCGCTGCGCGCTACCTATTTCGTTTTCACCGTCGCCGTCGCGGTCGTTTCAGTCAGGAGAAACGTCATGAGATCGCGGATCTGAATCGGAGTCAGCGTCTGCAACAGGCCTTCGGGCATCAGGGAAATCGCGGACGCTTTTATGCCGGCAATCTTGTCCTTGGGAATCGTCAGGTTTCCGCCGGAAACTTGCCCGAGCACGAGGGCTTGGGCCGTATCCTCCAGTACGATGCCACTCGCCGAAGCGCCGTCCTTTAGCGCCACGACGTAGCCGATGCGGTCCGGGTTGATCGCAGCACTCGGCTGCACGATATCCTTCATCACCGACGCGTAGTCGCGGTGGACGAGATTCGACAGATCTGGTCCGATCAATCCGCCCTCGCCGCGCACTTGATGGCACGCGGAGCACACCGCCTGTTGCCCAGTGAACACCTCGCGCCCGCGTTGCCAGTCGCCCCCGGCGATCTCCGGAATCGTGCGCGTCGTAGCCTCATTCGCGTCGCCGGCGTGACGCACGGCGAAGGGCAGCAAGAAGCGGCGCAGCGGCAGCGCCCGCGCGCGCGCATCTTCCGTCGTATGCCACGTTGCCGCGAGCGACGGCGCGTCGATTCCCGTGGCCAGCGTAATCTCCACGGGCCACCACGCACTGTCGCGCGACATCGTCGTGATCCGGATCTCGCCGTCGGCGCGTTGTTCGATTTGCGCCGCCGCCGGAGCCTTGACCGTCAACCGCGCACCGATGGTTGGCTTGAGTGTCACAGTCACCGTTTCGGCCGGATATTCGAAATCGATTTTCGCGCCCGGTTGAATCGCCGTGCGCAACATGAGATGGAGGTCCCATTGCGTACGCAGGACCAGACGGCCCGGCGTTTTTAGCAGCGCAAACAGCCGCGAGTGCTCCTCGCTGGGTGCCGTGAGCGCTTGGGCGACGGCCAGGTCCATGTGAGGCAGCCAACCGGACCAACCCACCTGGCCCGTCGTATCACGCCACTCGGCTTCCACGCCGGTGAGATCCGTGAGCACATCCAGGGCGGCGTGTTGCACCAATTCGTTTCTCGCCGCGTCGCGAGTGCGCTCCGCCGTGAGGCCGTCGGGGAGTTTCACCGCATAATTCAGCGCCGCCGTGCGTGGCGCCGAACGCAACACGACCGAACGCAGGTCCGCCGCCACGCCCGCCGAGTGCACCGCGAGGTCGGCGCGCTGCACTTTGAATTGGTCCTTCACCACTTGGTAGCCGGGTACGAACGTCTCGAAACGGTCGCCCGCCGCGACATGAGTTCCCTGCGTGAGCGTGCTCTCGCGCAGCAAATTTTTCCAGCGGCCCGGGTCGACCGGACGATCAAATACTATCCGCGTTTCCGTCGGACTCACGGCGTAGGCGAGCACCGGTTGCGGCGCGGCTCGGTCCGAGTAAGAAAGCTTAAACACCTTGCCCTGCCCTTGCGGCCCCGTGCCCCAATCCGGCGCGCCACTGTGACACGCCACGAGCAAATCGCCCTGCGGTGTCGGCACGGCATCAATCGTCAACATCGCCAGGCAGGCGATGAGCTCGTTCTTCGCGACGTAGCCGGCCGCAGTCTTCACGAGTTGAGTGCGCCAGATCTTTCCGCGAGATTCACCGGCGACCAAAACATTCCCGCGCCACCACTCCGGTCCGAAAATCTTTTCCCCTCCGGCGACGGGTTCGTTGAAATGAACCCCACACGTCGACTGATGCTGCGGGCCGTAGTCGAACACACTCGGCTCATCAATCACGCCGGGCAGGTGGACGGGATGCCGCGGCGGAAAGCCGTAGTGCCGCCCTTTCTCGATGTGGAGAAGCTCGTCGAACGGATTGCCATTGGGCAGCCACGTGGCCCCTTCCTGATCCGAACAAAACAGATCGCCCGCAGCATTGAATGCGAGCGACACCGGGAAGCGCAGTCCCGTGGAAATAATGTCGCGGCGTTTCCAGTCCGGGGAAAGTTTGATGATCGTGCCGCGCTCGCTGAACTGGTTGTAGTCCGAGAGTCCGGTTTTTTTATTGAGCCGATACGCGCCGTTCCACGCATCGACGCCGAGCCCAAAATAGATGTTGCCCGCCGGATCGACCGCGAGGCCGATCGCGTCGAGATTCGATCCGGCGGCCGCGGTCGGCGGTAGCCACCCGCCTGTGACCGTCAGCAATTCCGCCGTGCCGTCTCCTTTGTCGCGGAGGTGAAGCACGCGCCCACGACTCGCGAGGTAAAGCCCGCCGGGGCCCCAAGCCATACCGATGCTGGGAGGAATTTCGGCGCGTGTGTTGTCGAAGAACAGCGTGCTCGCGTCCTCCAATCCGTCGCCATCCGTGTCCTTTAATTGGTAAACATTGCCGTCGTAGCCGAGGGCAAACAGCCGTCCATCCGGCGCGTAAACAAGATTGTTCAAGTTCCGCAACGCCAGCGGCAGTTCGCGCACCGTGAAGCCCGGCACGAGCATTTGGACCAGCGGTGGATTGGTGACGGCGATCGGTGATTTCGCCACGGGGGCCGCAGCGTGGACGACGCCGACGGCAAGCCCGAGTTGGAGCGCAAGCAGGAGGGAGAAAAATTTGAGACGAGTCATAATGGAAAAACACGAGAGCGAAAGACCCCGCCGCCGAGCAGCAGAACGTAAGTTTTATGGGGTGAGCATTTCGCAACGAGGATCGAAATTAACCTCCCAGATGTCGCGCCGGTGCCGGAATAACGAGCGCAAAAAAATCCTCACAATACTCGCAACACCCAACCGAGCAGACGGCTTGCGCCCGTCCCGCAAGATCGCCTCACTCCGCCCGCTCTCCGTCCACCCCACCAAGCGCGCTACCCTACCCGACCCAACCCTACTACCATGCCTACGTCTCCCCGTCTCCCCGTCCCTCAATCCCTCCTTCTCGCTTGCTTGGTCGCCGCCCTCGCCTCCTCCGCGTTCGCCCAAACCGCCCCGTCACTGACCACGTCCGCCGCGAGCAAAGACGAGGCCGTCATCCTCTCCCCTTTCGAGGTCAACTCCGCTGACGATAAAGGCTACGCCGCCTCCTCCGCCCTCGCCGGCACGCGCACCAACGAGAAACTCGCCAACCTCCCCAACTCCATCTCCGTCTTCACCGCTGACCTCTTGAGCGATCTCGCGCTCAACGATTTTTTCGGGGCCGTGGAGTTCGCCGCCGGCGCGGAAAATATTTTTAACGACACCGGCACCGTCGGCGCACCCGTCGGTTCACGCTCCGGCAACCAGATCAGTTTTCGCGGCATCCCGTCGATCCGCCAGCTCCGCGACGGCTTCCCGTGGTTCCTCCCCGCCGACACCTACAATACCGAGCGCATCGAGTTCTCGCGCGGCCCCGGCGGCCTCGCCTATGGCGACGTTGATCCCACCGGCATCATTAACGTCTCGACCAAACGCGCCACCTTTCGCCGCAGCGCCAGCGCCACCGTGCGCATGGATTCCTTCGGCACGCAGCGCTACTCGATCGACGTCAACCAGCCGCTGCTCCCTCGCCTCGGCCTGCGCTTCAACGCCCTCAACTCCGAGGTGGAACAGTTCCGCCAGCGCGGCTCCCGTGATTTTCGCGGTTACGCCGGCGCGCTGCGGTGGGAGCCGTTCAAAGACCGCCGCACCCGGTTCGACGCCAACTACGAAGGCGGCAAGACGCGCAATAATCAGAGCACGCTCCATCTCAACGACGGCATCAAGGCCTACCTCCGCGGCACCGGCACCAACGCCGCCGACGCCGATCCCGTCACCCCCGGCGTGCAGATCAACGGCATCGGCATGCGCCGCATCGCCGCCCCCGGCAATGCCCACGTCTACCTCGATCTCGGCGGCACGCTCTATGATATGCAGTCGACCGCCACGACCACATTTCGCAATTCCGCCATTCTCACCGGCGCCACGGTCGCCACCGGCCCCGATCCTCAAAACCCCGTCCGCTACCCACTCACCACGATTCCCTACAGTGTGTTTCCGGACGGCCAGGACTGGGGCGGCCCCGACAATCGCCACGACACGGATTTTCACGCCTACAACCTCGAACTCTCCCACCAGCTCGGCGACCACCTGCGCCTCCTCGTCGCGCATAACGGCCAGGTCGACGCCACCACGCGCCTCCAAACCTACTCGTCCGCCGGCTCGCTCGGCATGAATTCCCGCGCCGTCTTCATCGACGTCAACCGCGTGCTCCCGCATCCCACCACGCCCAACACCACGATTCCGAATCCGCGCTTCGAGCAACTCTTCCTCGCCTACGCGCCGACCTTCACCACGGATGGCAACAAGTCCACCGGCTGGCGCACCTCGGTCGTCTACGACACAAACTGCCGTTTTGGAACTCCACGTTCCGCGCCGTCGCCGGAGCCAACTATCGCCACGAACAAAACTACCAGGACACCTACTCCTTCGCGATGGACCAAAAAGAAATTGCCCGCCGCGGCCTCACCGGCGCCGCCGCCACCTACGCCAACAACCTCGTCCATCCCGTCCACTACCTCGCCGACGGCAACAGCGACGACGCCCTCCGTCTTCGCGTCGAGCCCGGTGTCACCACCTTCTACCGTAGTGGCACAGGCCAGACACGCTTCGACCAAACGCTCGGCTCCGGCAATCTCACCACCCTCGGCTCCTTCTTCACCGGCCGCCTCCACACGAGCGCTGGCATCAGCCGCGACTACTTCCGTCAAAACCGCGCCCGCGCGCCCGTCGCCTTCGCCGCCACGGGAGAAACCCGCCTCGTCGATCTCACCAACCAGCCCATCCTCGCCGCCGCTGGCTACAACGTACCGGTCGAGCCCTTCAATCGCACCTACGCCACCAATCAGACGTACGGCGGCGTCTTCCGCCTCCTCCCGTGGCTCGCCCTCGGCGGCGGCTACTTTGAGTCCTCGCTCTTCACCGACAGCGTGAGCTTCGAACTCGGCGGCCGCCCCCGCCTCCCGCGCACCGGCGAAGGTTACGAGTCCAGCCTGCGTTTCAATTTCCTGAACGACCGGATCAACGCCACCCTCACGCGCTTCAAGACGACCTCGGAAAACAACGCCCTCGGTCTCAGCGCCGGTGCGCAGACCGAACTCAACGCCCTCCTCCCGGTGGGCCAGCGCCTGCTCGGCACCGGCGATTATCGCGACCAGCAGACCGAAGGTTGGGAAGTCGAAGTGCAGACGAACCTCACGCGCCAGTGGACCGTGCGCGCCACCTACTCGATGAACCGCGTGCAATTCGGCCGCTTCTTCCCGCTCGTGCGTCCCTACCTCGCCGCCGCGCAAGCCGCCGCCAAAGCCCAGGGCCTCGACCCCGAGGATGCCACCGCCATCACGCAGCAACTCCTCGACGACACCGAGGGTGCCGTCCGCGCCGTGCGTCGCGAGACCGCCAATCTCACCACGCGTTACAGCTTCACCGAGGGAAAATTTAAGGGCTTCGCGGTCGGCACGTCCACGCGCTACGCCATGGGCCGCCCCCGCGCCGCGCTCTCCTCCGGTGGCGTGGTCGTGCTGCCCGCGACGAAGACCAGCAGCTACATCTTGGTAAATCCCTTCGTCAGCTACCGGAAAAAACTCTACGGCCACAACTTCACCGCCCAGCTCAACGTGAACAACGTCCTCGGCCTCAATTCCGACCAGGGCAACAGCTACACGTGGCCGCGCAAAACCGAACCCCGCCACTACGTCACGACCGTCACGATGGAGTGGTGAGCCGGTCACCGCTGGTTGGAGGCCTGCGCCGAACTGCCCCATGATATCAATCGCCCAAAAGAGTCAGACTTTGATTTGCCGGGTAGCCGCGAGCGCCAGCGAGTGGTGATCCGTCCACTCGCTGGCGCTCGCGGCTACCGAAAAGTCCAGAGTTCAAAGGACGTTGGTATTAAGTGTTCGTCGCTGATTGCAGGGGGTTGCTGATTTGGCCCGGGTAGCCACCGGCCTCCGTGCCTGTGGGGTTCGCCGACCCGCCCGCCAGACAGGCAGGCAGGGACGCCGACCGCTCCACCGACCCGACGAACTCAGCCGAAGAAACAAGCGTGGGCGTCGTCATTGATGACGCGCAGGGCGGCGGCGAGCGTGGGCGCTTTGGGGCAGGGTTGGTAGCCGTGCCACTTGCCGTCGGCGCGTTTCCAGAAGATGCGCCAAACGCCCTGGGTGCGGACGAATTGCACCTTGGCGATGGATTCCTCGAAGGATTGACCGGGGCGTTCGAACGCCGGGCGCACGAAAAACAGTTCGACAGCTTGGCCGGTGAAGCGCTGGCCGTCGCGCATCTGATCGCGCACATGCAGGGGAGGCCGGCGCCGGGACCAGAAGCAGTCCTCCAACACCTTCATATGCTGGGCGATTTCGAATTCAGTGAAAGCCATGGTGGAAAATGAGGCAGATCAACCGGTGGTGAGTTCCGCGACAAACCTGGAGCGAAGAATCGCGGCGGCGGCGCGGGCGGCGGCAACCTGCGGTTCCAACGCGTCCACCATGGCCATCCGTTGCTCCACTCTGGCCACGATCCGGCGTTGTTGGGTGGAGTGCATGAGGGCATTCAGGCGAGGCCGAGGATCCAACCTTCCAACTGGGCCAGGGTGCGCTCGGCGGGGCGTAGTTGCGGATAAAAATCAGCGGCCAGTGCATCGGCGGCGTCTCTCTGCTGCATCCAGCGGGCGACGCTGTAGGCGTCGTGTTGGTGCGGGTTGCGGTCTTCGGGAGGGAACGTCCGGCCCCAGAGAGCCGGGTAAACTTCGGCGATGACGGAACGGTCGGTTGGTGGCGTCCAACCGTCGAAGGGCCAGAAATGCACGCGCTCACCGAGTTGCTGGCGGAGGTAGCGGAGCCACGGCAGACCGGCGTGAGTGGACTTCGCCACACTGCCTTGCACATCAAAGTGAAAGACGGACTTCGCGCGGCTCCGTTCCTCGGTCATCCGCCGCCAGCGGGAGTCACCCGTGCGCGCAGCCCCATCACCACGCGAGCCGTCCCGGATGAAATCGACATAGAGGTGATCGCGATCGGTGGGCCAGTGGCGCTGGAAGTCGTCGAGGAACGTGGGCCAGTCGGGCGGGAGGTGGTGGAATTCGAAGTAGCGGAGCGGAAAGGAAAACCCGTGGTCGATGCCGACGAGCGTCGGCGGGCCGTCGCGCAATTC
>CAMBVX010000280.1 GCA_945871085.1 Opitutus sp. GAS368
TTTGCGAGCGTCCAGAGGAAGCCGCGGATGTAAGTCTCATGTTCTTTTTCGATTTCGCGGCGCCGCGCGTAGCTGGCTTCCGGGTAATCCCAGTTGGCGCCGGGGAGATCGGAGCCGACGGCGTGCATGTTGTTCCAGTCGACCTTGGCGCCTTGGCCGGCGAGTGGCTCGACTAAGGCGGGCAGCCGATCGTCACCGGCGTCGAAATTCCGGAGCAGCAACTCGTGATCGATGGCGTGGTAGCCGGCGGGTTTTTCGATGGGGATGCGGAGTGAGGGATCGGTCGTCAGGCAGACGCGGTAGTTGTAGCCCTGGATCTTTCGGTCACCTTGGCCGTTGGCCAGGCCCTCGATGCGGAAAACATAAGGCAGCAGCCCGCTAGTGGGATCGCCCCGCTTCACGTAGGGGTCCACGTCTTTGATGAAGTGATCCTTGTCGCGCTGCGTGTAGTGGACGCGCGGTTGCGTGTCGCCGCGCCGCACACCGGCCATGTCCTCGCCATATTGGCTCTCGGCTTCGCGACCCACAGTGTAGGTCACGCCGGCGGCGGCCATGAGATCGCCGACATAGGTCGCGTCGATGAACATCCGGCCGGGGTAGGTTTTTCCGCTCAGCGTGGTGATCGCGGTGATGCGTTTACCCTGCATCGTCACGCCCTTCCCTGGTGTGCGGTCGAGTTGTTCGTTGAACACAACCGTCACGCCGGCGTCGGCGATCATTTTTTCGAAGACCCGGCGGCCGACGTGGGGCTCGAAGCTGCGGATGTATTTTTCACCGTAGGCGGCGGCGATGGCGTCGTAGAACTCCGAGGCGATGCCGCCGAACGTGTTTCGTTTTCCGAGGAAATCGCTGGCGCCGAGTCCGCTGGCGCTCATGCCGCCGGGGAAGCCGGTGGGGTTCACGAGAATGACGGAGCGGCCCTCGCGCTTGGCCGCGATGGCGGCGGTGACGGCACCGGAGGAGTCACCGTAGATGACGAGATCGAAGGCGGGCGGGTCGGAGAGCGCTTTGGCTGCTGGCGCAGCGTGGGACACAGAAACCGCCGCGCCCACGATCATGGCAATCAAGTTAACGAGCAACCGCCTGTTCGTCGCGGCTAGGTGGATTGGGTAGGTTTTCATATTTGGAATCTTATTGGGCCGTTCGTCTGGCGCGGCCACTGATGGTGTTCGATTCCTGGCGGTCTGCGCGGCAACCGGCGAGGCGAGGATGATCAGCGCAGCGGGAGCCAATGACGTGGGACACGAGCGGAGCATGCGGAAGGTCACTCTTCTTTCGAGCCGCGTGCTCGGTCTGGTTTGCCCAACTCAGCGAAAATCTCCTGCAGCGACTGGCGGGCCGCAGCCTCCTTTTCGGGATACTTGTTTTCGTCGGGCAAGGCCGGATCTTCCCACAGTTCCACGACCCGCCGGAGCTGATTCTTGTTGTTCAGCATATACTCACCACTTCTGACCTGTCGGTCGCCCGCGTTCTGGATGTGAATCCACTCCCGGGGATTCCCGGGTCGGCCGAGCAGTTGCGGAGCGAAGCTTCGACCGTTGACTTCCGCCTGAGGCAACGGGGCACCCGCGAACTCGCACAGCGTCGGCATGAGGTCAGAGAAATCAATCAGGTCATCGCACGTCGCCGCCGCCTTGATGCGGCCCGGCCAGCGCACGATGAGCGGCACGTGCGTGCCCCGGTCGGTCATCGTGCCCTTGCCACCGCTGATTTTCTTTCCCTCGCCCCACGTGTTGACGAGGTCTTTGTCCGTGCCGTTGTCCGCCAAAAAGATCACCACGGTGTTGTCCGCGATGCGCAGCTCTTCGAGCGATTGCAGGATGCGGCCGATGTGCTTGTCGAGATAGGCCACCATGTCCGGGAAATACTGGGGGTCGCCCTTGTGCTCCGAGTGTGGGGTGCGGTAGCTCTGGTCCTGGCTGTCCGGCGTGGGTTCCCACGGAAAGTGCGGCAGGCACGTGGTCAGGTAGGCGAGAAACGGTTTTTTCTTTTTCGCGTTCGATTGGATGAAATCGAGCAGGAACTCGAGATTCACATCGGGGCCGTAGCGCTCCTTGATCTGGTCGGCGATGAGGGTCCCGTTCTGGTTGAAGTGGGGCGTCCAGTTTCGGCGCCGCTTCTGCCCTTGGGCATCGAAGATCTGCCAGGTTTGATAGTGGTCGAATCCGAATTCCTGAATGGTGTTGTGCTTGTGCAGGAGCGACACGTGCCATTTGCCGACCAACCCGGTGGCGTAGCCGGCCTGCTGGAGTTGCCGGGCGAAACTGGGTTGGTCGGGATGGAGATACAGATTCTCCTGCGCCAGACTATGGAGCACGGTGGTCAGGCCGTGCTTGAACGGATAACGGCCCGTCAACAACGAGGCGCGCGACGGGGAGCAGTAGGGATTCGAGAAACAGCGGGTGAACCGCATGCCCTGCGCAGCGAGGCGATCGATGTTCGGCGTTTTGAGCGAGGTGCCGCCGTAAGCCGACAAACATTCGACGCCGAGGTCATCGGCCAAAATGACCACGATGTTGGGCTGGCTGGACGAGTTGCCGGCAGCGAAGGCCGAGAAACTCAGAGTCGAAGCGACTCCCAAGGCGATGGCCCACGTGAAAATATTCTCCGGTATCATGTTTTCGGATGTGGGCGGTTGCGCAGGCGAGACGTAGACTGCGCCGACCCGGCGTCGAAGTCATGGCCAGACGACGGACCTTGGTCGGGTGAGTGCAGGGCAAACAGCCGCGCGGTGCCGAGGTCGGAGGTGCGTTTCATTCGTTGATCGATAAGGAGCCGCGGCTTCAGTGGGATGACATCCGGGACGGGTTGATCAGAAACTCACCGTGGTGGTGACGCCGAGTTTTCGCGGCGAGTTGAGCCATTGCGCGTAGCGGAGCGTGCCGTTGGTGGCGCGGAGGAGGTAAACGACTTCATTCGCGTCCAGCAGATTGGAAATATTGATCTGCAGCGTGGTGCGGAATTTGCCCACGGGCTTGAAGCGGTAGGTGGCGAACAGATCGTGCAGGAGGCGGTCCGGAAAATAATACATCTTCCGTTTGTTCGCGTCGGCGGCGTCGGTATACATGTAGCCGCGCTGATTATCCTTCAGGCTGCTGCTGAGGCCGACGACGATCCCGCGGAGCTTTCCCTCGTGGAACTGGTAGCGGTTGATCAGGCTGTAGCTCCGCTCGGCATAGCCAAAGGTTTTCTCGCCCGCCCGGCGGACGATCAGGTTGCCGCCGGAGGGTGAGACGAAACCGAGTTGGTGCTCGCTGAGCGGGAGTCCGGTGACGGCCGTGCCGACGCCCGGGGTGAGAAGACCGAGCAATTCCGCGTTGAGGATCTGGCCGGATTCGATGTCGAGCTGCGCGACGTGAGGGCTGTTCGGATCCTTCATCATGGCGATGGAAAGAGGGATCCGGGCCGAGGCGGGGTTGCGCGGATCGGACGGCACCAGCAGGGGTGTGACGGCTCCGCCCGCGCTGGCGCGGACGCCGACGACCGTCTGGCCGCCGACGGTGGTGGTGTTGAACTGGTCGTTGTAGAATTGCGGCAGATCGACGTTGGTGCGCTCGCTGCCGTTGGCGGTGGCGAAGTTGATGCGGATTTCCCAGCCCCGGGTCGGACGTGCGGAGAGCGAGAGGTTGTAGCCGTCGGACGTCTTGCTGTAGGTGTAGGAGGGCCCGCCGTTGCGGCCGTTGATGCCGTTGGGATCGACGTCGTTCCGGTTGCCGATTGCGGCCGTGAAGTTCTGGGCCTCGGACTGGTAGTAGTTGAAATTGCCCGACACGCGGTCCTGCCAGAGCCCGAACTTCAAGCCAACGTCTTTGCTCACGCCTTTGCCGGGTGGCAGGGGTTGGTTGTAGATGTCGCGGGTGGTGTCGAAGTTGATCTTGGCGTTGGTGGCGTAGTTGAACGAGGCGCGTACGCCCTTCAGCGGAGTGTCGATGACGCCGCCGGTCGTCAGACTGTCGTAGCTGATGGGACCGCGTTTGAGGCCAACGTTAGTGCGGAGGCCAGTCGCCTCTTCGGACCGGTAGCCGACCATGGTATCGACGCGTCCCTTCCACCATTCGCTGAACAGGCTGAAGCCGTGGCTGCGTTCATTGACGTCCTCGTGGGAATAGCCCCCGACGGTGCTCTGGCCGGTGGTTGCATTGACGGGGCCGGAGAGGCCGAGGGGGTTGCCCGCGGTGGGCGGGACGGCGTTGGCGAAGATGAGTGGCTGCGAGACGTAGGTCTTGCCATTGGGATGGACGAGCGAGGAGAAGGGCCATTTCTGACCCCCGACGATCTCGGTGGGATTTATGGGGACCCAGACTGACGGGATGGGGATGCGGCCGGAGTCGGCCACACTGATCAGTGCCGGGTTCACGGGCACTCGGCCGGACGCGTCGGCCTCGTAGTATCGCCACTGGTCTTGGTTCGTCCACGACTGCATGTCCTGGAAAAACGCGCTGGCTTGATGTGAGCCCCAGCGACCGAGGTTCTTTTGGTAGGCCAGGGCCGAGCGGTGTCCGCGGGCTCCGGTATGAAAGGGATTCAACACGGGGAAATTCATGTTGAACGCCCACTTCGTTCCGACCTGTCCGGTCGCCGGATCCACGTAGAGGTTGCCGGCCGCGCCCGGGGCGAAGATCGAGTTGTTCGTCGGAGCCAGTGCATTGTTGACGCGCGCGTCGTGACCGTAGCGCACCTGCAGGCCGAGGCCCTCGGCTAGCTTGGCTTCGGCGACCACCGATTTGCTGAGGTTCTTAAACGCAAAAGCGTAGTAGGGTCCGAAGAGCGTATCCGCTTTCGTGACATCGATGAGTCCGTCGGTCAGCGCACTCGCGTTCGGGAAGGCGGCCAGGTAGCGCGTGCTCTGGTTGTCCACCCGCTCGCCGGTGGGCAGCAGCTGGGTGAGTGGTGCCCGCACGATGCCCGAGTTGGGATAGGTGGTGTTGCGGATCAAGTGGCGCCACTCGCCGCGGATCTCGAGATTCTTCCACGGCCGAACGGTCGTCGCGACCGTCAGGCCTTCGTTCAACTGGCGGTTGGCCGGGCGGAAATACTTCGCGTCGCCGTGGACCGCGTTGAGGCGGAAGCCCCAATACTTGAAACCGACGCCAGCATCGAGGGTGTAGCGGCGGCCGCCCTCCGAGTCTCCGCCGGCGGAGAGCGAGCCCCGCAGCGGGCGGCCCAATGCGGCCCGCTTCGAGTTGGTGGTGATCACGCCGCCGGCGTCACCGGAGCCGAAGAGCAGCGAGTTGGAGCCGCCGAGCGCATCGACGCGCTCGACGTCGAACGAGTCCATCAAAGCCGTGTCGGCCCGGAGGAAACCATCGCGCCGGGGATTGTTAATGGTGAGCCCGCGCATGGTCATGCTCTTCGGATCCTGCCGGTCGCCTTCGAGGTCGCCGCGGACCTCCTCGTTGCCGCCGCCGATGATCGCGGAGCCGAGGCCGCCGAGCTTCGACAGCATTTCCGTCATGTCGACCACGGCCATCTCGTCCATGAGCTGTCGGTTGAACACCTTGGCATCGAGGGCGGTCTTCCCGAGCGAGACATTGGTGCCGGTGACGGAATTGGTGTTCGTGGCTTGGTAGGTGTCGGCGGCGTCGGCCGTGACTTCAAAGGGCGTGAGGAGAACGGTTTCTTGGCGCGCGCCCGAGGTTTCCGCGGCGGTCTTGGCCGCCACCTCATCGGGGTCGAGGCGACCGTTCTTATTTTTGTCCCAGCGGGCGAGGCTGGACGGATCGACCGGGCCCGGCGCGTTTTGGGCGGAGCTGGGATTCGCAAGCACGAGGCCGATGGCGGTGAGAGCGAGGAGGCGATAGGTGAGCGGGGTATTCATGGGAGTGGGTTTGGGGTAAAAGGCTGACGGGCCGGAGGAGCGGCGAGCGCGGCGCGACGATCAGAACTCGAATGAGTTCGACAACTCGTAGACCCGGTCTGGATTCCGGGCCCAGATGGCAGAGCCGTCAGGGTTGGCGCCGATGGGGCGCAGGCCGGTTTCGTTGAACAGGTTTTGGGCGTTCAGCTGGAGCCTCCAGCGCACGCGGTCATTCCAGATCTTGCGGGAATAGCTCACCACCATACCGCCGGCGATGACCCGGTCGCTCTTGTACTCCTTGGTCGGGTTGGACACCTCTCCTGCGTAGTTGCTCAAGCCGCCGAAGTTGAAGGCAAAGGGAGCTCGTCCGTAGCCGATGATTTTGGCCGATTCCCACCGGAGATTGGTCCCGATGTTCAAGCCCTTGAGGCGGCCCTCGACGAACTTGTAGCGGCCGACCAGCTTGAGGTTGTAGGGGGAAATCCCGCGGTTCGAAGTGCCCTCATTTTGGATTTCATTGACCCAGAGGGCGGCCAAATTGTTGGCGAACTGATCCCGCAACAAGGTTGAGCTCGCAGTGCCGGCGGCCCCGGTGGTGCCGTCCAGTCGCAGACCTTCATCGAAGTATTTTTTGTAGAAGGGAGCCCGGGCGGCAAAGAAGTCGCCGATCTCGTGGCCAACGCTCATGGTGACGTTGGACAGCTTGTCCACGCTCGCGACAAAATCCCAGTTCCGGTTGGGACGATAACCGATTTCCAAGGAGTAGCCCTTCGAGACTGAATCTTCGGTGCTGGCGGCGTTGTTGGGCACCTGGTATTGGTCGCCGGTGGTGCCGCCGTTGATGCTGACAGTCCGGTATTCCGCAATGCGACCGGCAGTTTCCAAGGCACCGTAGATATTATCCTCGAAGGCCTTGATGCGCAGGCCCGCCACTCCGGTGTTGGAGGTCGCTCCGACCTGTGAGGATTTGAAGGAAGTGAGCTTGAGATCCAGCTTGCCGCCCATCATCGCGAGGCCTAGGCCGAACTCCTCGGTCTTGCCACTTTGGGGAGCGAGCGGCCGGTAAAGATTGTCCTGGCGAGGCGTGGTTGCGGCGAAGTTTTCCGAGCGATTGGCGAAAACGCGCAGACTGTCGGTTGCCTTGAAGACGAGGCTCTGGGTCGTGGTGTTGGCCTTGTTACGAAACGTTGTGCCCGTTTTGAGGAAATCGCTCTGCTTGAATCCGGGGAGGAACAGAGACGGGGAAAAACTATTATTGTCCGGGGGGAGATCGGCGAGGAACGAGTCGACCTTGTCCTCCCGCCAGCCCATCAGGGTCACGATTCGCTTCTTCCAGAAAAAACTTTGGAGTGAGACCCCGAGGCCGGAATTCTTCTGGACGGTGTAAGTGCGGGTGGAGCGATTCCCGATGGGGACCTCACCGACGTGCAGGGCGTTGGTGGCCGTTTTCCACGCGTTGGGAGTCGAGACGTTGTCGAAGTAGCGGTAGGAGAATGTCTGGTTCCATGGGGAGGAGAGGGTGTTTGGAAATTGCGTGAAACGCAGGGCGGTGTCGCCCAGCCGCACCGGGTCACCGACGTAGAAGAGCTGCATCGCAAGGCGGGAAGCGTTGTTCGCGGGGGAAAGGATTCCTGGGATGTCGTTATCAACCTGGTAGGTCAGCCGCGTGCTATGCCGGTCGAGCTCGGCGTAGTTGTAGACGCCCGTCAGCCGGTGGGAGCCGAGCCAGTCGAGGCGATCGGTCTTCTTGGCGAAGTCGAAATCGTAGTTGGCCTGGAGCAGCAGATTATCGGCCGTGGTGTCGGAACGTTCCCCGATATTGCGACCGTGGATGAAGGGGCGCAGGAAGTTTGGGTTTACCCGTCCATCCGGGAGGTTCCTGTTGATATCGACTTGGATCGAATTGGTCTGCGTGATGCTGGCGAAGACCTGCTCGTGGGTGCGCTTCTCGCGCTGCACCGTGGCCGAGATGAAGACGTCATCAGTGATTTTCTGATCTAGGGTGACGTGGATCTTTTGATCCTTCTCCTTCCGGTAATTGCCGGGTAGCGCCTGGATCTCCACCGTATCGTAGGGGAAGATACCGAGGTCCGTCACTTGCGGGTCGGACCGGAGCGATGCGGAGTTTTCAAGGGCCGAGCCCGAACGCGCAAACTGGGTCCGCGCGCTGGCGGGGGTGGCGGCAGCGCCGGCGATTGTGCGATTGGCGAGGTTGGTGACGATCCCGTCGAGCAGGCTGACTCCATCCCCAGCAATGTGGTGAATCCACGCGGTCGGCGTGGTCGTCGAGTCGAGCGGTCGGCGGATCAGTCCCAAATCGATTCTGGTCCCGTTGGCCAGCGTAACGACGCTGTTCGGAGCGATACCGTTGTTTTGCAGAACCAGTGGATCCCAGAAGAAGGCCGCCTCGACCTGGGCTGGGGTCATCTGCGGGGCGTAGGTGTTGTAGGCCTTGAGCCATTCGGACACATTGTCCTGCGCTGTCCGGAAATTCGGCCGGCGGCCATAAGTGTCCTGCGTCTCGTAATAGGCGCGTAGCGTCGTGCCTTTGAAGGGACGGTAGGTGCCGGTAACGAAGGCTCGGTCGTCCTGCTGGAAAGCGGTCTTCACCTTGAACTCGGTTTTATTGTGCAGACCCACGGCGCGGACGGCGAGCTGGTCTTTGATCAGGACCCGGTTCACATCGAGCATGTAGCGGTTGGAGCCGAAATTGTCGAACTTGGTGTCGATCTTGACGAAGTTCTGGCGGGCATTGGCGACCTTCGTGGAGGAGTTGACCAAGCCGGCGGGCTCGGCGAGGCCGAAGAGAATCGAGTTGGCGCCGCGCAGGAATTCCGTGCGCTCGGTGTTGTAGCGGTCGGTGGAGCCGAGGATTTGGATGAAGTTGATCGTGGTCGATGCCCGGCCGAGACCGCGCACCCTGATTTCACCGGAGCGGTTGTTGTTGTCGCCGAAGTCACCGCCCACGTAACCGTTGACCCCGCCGAGGCCCGCAATCCCCTCTTGATGGGTGGTGGCATCGTTCTCGGCGCCGGCGACAAACGCCATCGCGCTGGCAATATCGTTGGCACCGAGGTCGTTTAGGAACTCCTCGGTAAGGACGGAGACGGAAGCGGCGACGTCCTTGAGGTCGGTCTTGATGCGATTGCCGGCGAGAGTGGACGACGCTTGGTAGCCGCTTTCTTCGGACGTATTGACGACGAAGGGCGACAGCACGATGGCTTCTTCGGCGGCGGCAGGCTTGCGCGCGGCGGTTTGGGCACGCACGCAGGGCAGTGCACTCACAGTGAGGAACAGAACGACCAATAGTAGGCTGCGGAATTTCATAGGGGTAGGAGTGGACGACTCCCGTGGGAGGAGCGGTCGGCTGGGTGAAACGTGGTGACTATACCGTGCCGAGGGTAAAGTAACCATAGACAAGTGCGGAATCTCTTGTTGTTTTGCATTCAATGGGCCGCGCGCGACGTCG
>CAMBVX010000281.1 GCA_945871085.1 Opitutus sp. GAS368
CGCAACCTCGCGCTCAACCAGATCCGCCACCGGAGCTACACCCATCCGATCGCGTTAACGGAAACCGACCTCTCGGGTGTCTTGGACGATGGCATCGGCGTGCCGGAGGCGGTCGCCCACGCCGAAGACATCCAAATGCTCATCGCCGCCATCCAGTCGCTGCCCGAACGCTGCCGCCACATTTTCACCCTGCGCAAGATCTACGGTCTTTCGCAGAAGGAAATCGCCCAGAAACTCGGCATCACGGAAAACACCGTCGAGGTGCAGGGCACCATCGGCATCCGCAAATGCGCCGAGTATTTCCAACGCCACGGCGACGCGCCGCCGCCCCAGCGATGAAACCTGCGCCTTCTGAGAATCGCGATCCGGCGGATGTCGCCGCCAGCTGGGTGATGCGTCATGACCGCGGCCTCTCGCCCGCCGAGCAAGACGAGTTCCTGCAATGGCTTGCGGCCGATCCGTGTAACGGCGAGGCGATGGCCCGCCACCGCCGCGCGTGGGAGAACTTTGACCGTCTCGCCGGCCTGCATGCGTCCGTGCCTGCCGTCCCTGATCCCGATTTGCTCGCACCGCGCGCGCGACCGCAGCGAACTTGGCGGCGACTGGCTTGGTGGGCCGTGCCCCTGGCTGCGGCCGCTGCAATCATGCTCGTCGTCGCAAACCGATCCGGGCCCGTCCCGGTCACCTCCGCCGACGCGTCGTTGGCGGCGGCACAGCTGACGCCGATTGAAGAGCGCACGCTCGAGGATGGTTCGACCATTCGGTTGAACCGCGGCGCCACCGTGCACGTTGCGTTTACGCCCGACGAACGCCGCGTGCACCTCGAACGCGGCGAGGCGGACTTCGCCGTCGCGAAGGATTCCGCCCGGGCCTTCGTCGTCGAATCCGGTGGTGTCAAGATCCGCGCAGTCGGCACCGCGTTCAACGTTCGCCTCACCGAGCAAGCCATCGAGGTCATCGTCACAGAGGGGATTGTGGCCGTGGCGCGCGGCGACGCGAGCGGAGCCGGCGTTTTGTCCGCGCTCTCTGCCGGCGAGCGCGCGTTCGTGCCGCGCGCAGCGTCAGCCGCGCCCGTGATTGGCCAGTTGTCGAAGGAGGAACTCGATCGCCGGCTGGCGTGGCAGCCGCGCCTGCTCGGGTTTGCCGACGAATCGCTCACGACGATTGTAAACGAATTCAACCGCCACAATCCGGTGGTCCTGCGCGTGGCCGACCCCGCGTTGCGCGAACTGCGCCTCACGGTGCGCTTCCGCTCCGACAACGTCTCCGGTTTCCTGCGGCTCCTGGCTGCGGACTTCGACGTCCGTTCCGAGCCCGGCGCCGACGGCGAAATCGTGCTGCGGTCCGCTCGTTAAATTTGTCGATTGGCGGGATAATGGAAACGCGTCCGCCGCGTGTCTTGAGTGAAACTCGCCACCCCATGGTTTCACCCCGCTTCCTTACCCTCGTCTCGACGCTACTGCTGGCCTTCACCGCCGCGCTGGCCAACGCCGCCCAGTCGCCCCCGCCCGAAGCGAAGCGCCGTTTCGATGTTCCCGCCGGGGACGCCACGCAGACGCTCGCTCGCTTCGCCGAACAGGCGGATCGCGAGATCGTTTTCTCCCCGACCACCGTGCGCGGCGTGCAGACCAACGCCGTGAGCGGCGATTTTTCTCCGAGAAACGCCCTGGATCTGCTCGTGGCGCGGACTCCGCTCGTCGTCAGCCGCGATGCGACAACGGGCGCACTGGCGGTAAAAAAAGGAGCCGCCGACCCAAACGCCCCGCTGGCGGCGCCTCTGGAAAGCCGCGACCGCCCGGCGCCAACTCCAAGTAGAGAGTCTGATACGGTCCAGCTCTCGCCGTTCGTAGTCGATACGAAGAAGGATGTCGGTTTCGTGGCGACGACTTCATTGGCCGGCGGCCGACTGGCGGGTGAACTGAAGGACACGCCGGCCGCCTATTCGGTCCTCACGCGCGAGTTCATCGATGCCCTCGGGTTGACCGAGTTGTCCGAGGCGAGCCGCTGGGCACCGAACACTACGTTGGTCAACGATGACGGACGGCAGGAGATGTTTGGCAACACCACGGCGTTTGCGTTTCGCGGAGTGAGCGGCAGCACGCAGCGGAATTTTTTCCCGTTCGCGGTCAACTACGACAGCTACAATCTCGACCGTTTCGACTACGCGCGCGGGCCAAATTCAATTTTGTTTGGTCAAGGGAGCTTTGGCGGATCCGCGAACGTCGTGAGCAAGCGGGCCCAAACGGGGAAATCTCTCACCGAATTGCGCCTGAGCTACGGCTCGTGGAATAACGAACGGGCGACGGTCGATGTGAACCGGCCGTTCGCCGGTGGCCGGGCTGCGGTCCGCGTGAATGTCGTCCACGTCGACCGCGACGGTTGGCGAGACCGCGAAATGGAGCGCAAGCGCGCAGGACATTTTTCCGCCACCTACCAACCCTTCAAAAATACCCAGATCAGCATCGAGGCGGAGCGCGGCCTGATTCAGCGCAATACGCCGACTACGTGGATCAATGACAGTCTCTCGGGCTGGGATGGGAGGACGACCTTCTCCGCGCTGACGGCCACGTTGCCGGCCAACGCTTCGGCCATCGGCATCGCCCGTAACGGCTCCACCACCGCGCAATACCTCGTCTACGCGCCGAGCACCGGCCTGAGTGGGATCGTCAATTTCGCGAATACGATACGCTCCACGACCAACGGCTCGAATATCCTCGGCGTGCCCGTGGTCGGACCTGCGCTGAATATCGCCGCGCTTCCGTTGTTCGAAACCATCGGGTTGCCGGAAAACCGATTCGCCAACGCCATCGCCGGGTCCGCGTTCAGGCCCCAACCGCGCACCTTCAACACGTCTCCGGATGCCGTGGGCTTCGAGCAAAACTACAAAATTTATTCCGCGTTTTTAAATCAGCAGATCGGCCGGCATTTCTTCTTCGAACTCGCCGGCAATTACAGTTGGGACAAGCGCGCGCGGGAGTATCCGGCGGTCCGCGGGCTGGTCGATACCTACCTGGATTTGCAGCGCAATCTGCCGACGGGGGCGCCCAACCCGGAGTTTCTGCAGCCCTACAATGAGTCGCCTTGGACCCGCGCCAACGAGGGCGCCTCCAACTACCATGTGCGCACGGCCTTCGCTGGAGTTTTCAACAACACGCGCTGGGGCGATTTCACTGTCAACGTCTACGGCGGCCAGAGCTGGATTCTGCCCGAAAGCCGTTTCTACAACATGGCGCTGAAGCGCAATGCGGACGCGACGCAGTGGCCCAGCGACACGTTTCGTTACCGATACTATTGGGACCAAACCAATCGGCCGCTCAACGATCTGAGCGGCACCGTGCCGGTCGTCGATCCCATCACCGGCGTGACCACACCGACTGCGGTTGGCTGGGTGCTCGACACCACGCGCAACACGAACGGCGCCCAAGGGGAGCGCACCCTCAAATACGCGCAATCCGCCGTGAGCGCCAAACTCTGGCAGGGTCGCGTCAATCTGCTGGGGGCGGTGCGGCGCGACGTCTATTCCGCGTCGCAGAAAAACATGCTGGCCCGGCGTGACTTTCCGGGCACGTGGGACGGATTCACGCCCTACTATCTGCCGGCGGCTCCTTCCGACTACTTCACGTTGCAATACGTGCCCAAGAGCCCGACGGGGGTTGCGAACGGCCCGCGGCAATCGGCGGATGTGCGCCCACGCGACGCCGCCGGTTTACCCCTGGCCCAATACGCCGGAGATCGCTTCCGCGATGACACCAACACTCCGAAGCTCAAGGGAGCGGCAACCACGACGTCGGCCGGAGCCGTGGTGCATCTCACATCTTGGCTGAGCGTTTTCGGCAATTACTCGGAGTCTTTCAATCCTCCGAACGGCGGCGCGCGCATCACTGGCGAACAGCTCGACGCTCAACGCTCGCGCGGCCGCGACTACGGCCTTCGTTTCAATCTGCTCAATGGCCGTTTTTACGCCTCGCTCGGCACCTACGACAGCAAGGAGAGCAATCAGGCGGTCGATACCGGCGGCGGGCTGGGGCAAGCCTTCGGTTTGCCGCAAAGCATCAATCAAATTTTGCAGGCCCGCGTGGCCGGCAATCCCGCGACCGGTGCCCAACCGGACAACAGCACCGGCGGCCGGAATATCCGCGGCATGATCAACGTGCCGACCACTTATCTCGACACCCGCGACCGTAAGAACAGCGGTTACGAGGTGGAGGCTGTGGCCAACCTCACCCAATCTTGGCGACTCACCTTCAATGCCGCCGCTCCGCGCGCGGTGCAGACGAACGCCTATGCCGGCACTCGCGCCTACCTCGCAAAGAATGATGCTGTGCTGCGCCAGATCGTGAACGACGCAGGAGTGCTGATCGACGCGAACAATTTTGCGACCGTGAACACCGCCATCCCGGTCAACTTTCGTTCACCTGACGCGGACGCCGCCGCCCGCTTCTGGAACGGCCTCTATTCGATGACGCTGAACATGGTCACCGGAGCCCAGAAGATTTCCCGTCTCAACGAATTTCAGGCGAATGTGTTTTCCGACTACACCGTGCGCGAGGGCCGCTTCAAAGGAGTTAAGTTTGGCGGCGGCGTGAACTATCGCGGCCGGGAAGTGATCGGCTATCGCGGGGCCGATACCATTGTCGACCCCAACGATACCACTCGGACCCGGGCGATCGCCGATCCGCGGGTCAGCGCCTACACTCCGTTTTACGCCGATCCCCACTATCAGGTCGTGGGCACGCTGGGCTATCGCTTCAAACTCACGCGCACGCTGGCGGTCACGGTGGATCTCCGCGTCAATAACCTCCTCGACTGGTCGAAGCCCCTCTATTGGGGCACGACGCAACGCCCTCCCGGCGGAGACATCACCACGCCGGCTCGCGTCACCACCCCGACTCTCTACTCGTGGGTGACGCCGCGCAGCTACACGCTGAGCACGTCGGTCAACTTCTGAGCACACTCTCTCCTATGAAACACCCCGTCACCCGCCGTCAGTTTCTCGCCACCACCGCGCTGTTGCCCATCGCTGCGTCGGTCCCGTTCTCCGCGGCGAGCGCCGCATCCGTGCCCGCGTTGGCGCCCGTCAAACGCACGGGCGGCCCCTTCCTTAAACCCGCGCTCAACATCTACTCGTTTCTCGAAGCGTTGACTGAAAACAAAAAGGACCCTGCCAAAGGCATCGATCTCTTTGGGGTCTGCGATTTCTGTGCGCGCTTGAATATCGAGGCGATGGACATGACCGGCTACTTCTTCCCCGAATATCCAAAGGTTCCCACCGATGCCTTTGTCTCCCGGGTTAAGCGTTACGCCCACGCCCGTGGCGTCGTCATCAACGGCACCGGCATCCGCAACGATTTCTCTGTCGCAGACAAAGCCGTGCGCGCCGCCGGCGTGCAGTTGACGAAGGACTGGATCGAAGCCGCCGCCCGCCTCGGCGCGACGGTCATCCGTGTCTTCGCCGGGCCGCAGAGCCCGTTCAAAGACTGGCGCGTCGCGGCCGGTGGCACGAAGCGCGACGACGTTGAAAAATGGATGGCCGATGACCTGCGGGCCTGCGCGGAATACGGGGAGAAATTCGGCGTGATCGTGGGCGTGCAAAACCACGGTGATTTTATCAACACCGGCGCCGAGCACGTCAGCCTCCTCCGGCGCGTCGGTCACCCGTGTTGCGGCGCGCTCGTGGACACCGGGAAGTTCATTACCGACGACCCCTACGCGGACATCGCATTGATCACGCCACACGCCGTCGGCTGGCAGATCAAGGAAACCTTGGGCAGCGCCGTGAAATCGCCACGCGCCGACTTCAAACTGATGATGAAAATCATCGCTGACGGCGGCTACCGCGGATTCGTGCCGATCGAAACCCTCTCGATGGGCCGCAAGGACTACAACCCCGCTGCCGAGGTGGAAATGGTGTTGAAGGGCATGCGCGAAGGCATCGCCGCGCTCTCCTGATCACGCAGGCAGCTACCAAATGTCGCGCGCGCTTTTCCTCGCCCGCCTGCTCCGGGCCGCGCTGTTCGGACTCTGCGCGCACACGCTGCTATCGGCGCACGCGTTGGCTGCGGAACCGACGGGCGCGGCTGCGGTGCCGCCGCGCGTCCTCGGGCTCTCGCACGTGGCGGTGAAGGCGACCGACTACGAGGGGTCGGTGGCCTTTTACCGCGATTTCCTTGGCTTCGCCGAACAAGGCCGGCTCTTCGATCTCAAAAACGGCCGACGCCAACTGGTGTTTCTCAAAATCAGCGACACGCAATCGATCGAGGTATTCGACGCGGCCAACGTCACGCAGGTTGCCGGCAATCTCTACCAGATCGCACTGCAGATCGAGGACGCCGCCGCGATGCGGCTCCATCTTCTGAAGCACGGTTTCAAGATGCCGCCGAAAGTCCCGCTCGGACAGATGCTCAACGCGAACTTCATGGTGCGTGATCCTAACGACTACATCATCGAAATGGTGCAATACCTGCCGGAAGGCCGCATGGTTTTGGATCGCGGGAGATTCCTTTCCGCCACGCGCATTTCCGACCGATTGGTGGCCGCGGGCGTCGCGACCGCCAAGTTTCCGGAAACCCTGCGCTTTTACGGCGAGATTTTCGGCTTTCCGCAGGAATCGCCGCGTGCGGGGCCCGCCTTGGGCGAGCCGCTCCACCGCTTTCGTGTGGGCGCGAACGGCGACTATGTGGAGGTGCGCGTCGCGCCGAAAGACGACACGCCCTTCTTCCGCCTTGAGGTGCGCGATCTCGATCACGCCAAAGCCCAATTAGAACGTTCTTCGTATTTTCCGACCTACGGGCGGCCATTGGCGATTCAGTCCGTTCCCTCGCGCCCCCGTGCGATTCACCTCTGGGACCCCGAGGGCATTCGCGTGGAACTAGTCGAGCCTGATACGGCCAGTTCCAAAGACACTTCGACTCCGCATGCGCCGCCCGTCCGCACGCGTTGATGAGCTTTCGAGGTCGCTGATGCGTGCGGCGCGAAGCGGAGTCGCGGCCGTTTTGCTTTGGGTCGCCGCCGCGCACGGCGCGCCCTTCGAGGTTCCGCCGCACCTCAGTCCCCACGTCCGCGTGCCGGTCCCGGCGCCCCAGATTTTCGCCGGAGCCGTGCGCCCCGTGCATCCCCGCCTGATCCTCACCACTCAGCGACAAGCGGAGATCAATCACCTGCGGGCGAACTCGCCGGTGGCGCAAACGTGGTATCGCACTGTCGTCGCCAATGCCGCGCTCTACGAACAAACCCCTCCGATCGACTATATGCCGGAGAAGCCGGGCGAACGCGCCCAGGTTATTCCCATGCTCCATCCGGGGCGCGCACTCATCGACCGTATCTTTACGCTGGGGCTCGTGGCTGTGCTCGACCGTGACGAACGCGCGATGAACCGGCTCCGGCGTGAGCTGATGCATGCCCTCGACGCGTGGCCCGACTGGCAATACGGCCTCGCCCGCTATGAAGTCGCGGCGGGCTTCGCGATGGCCTACGATTGGCTCTATGACCGCTGGACGCCGGACGAACGCGCCCGATTGAGCGCCGCACTGCGCGGCCTCGCACTCGAACCTTTCGCCGCCGAATTCGCCGGCTTCGCCAAACCCACGGAGCGCAACGCCGGCATCGTGCGCAACAACGTCAACCTCGTGTGCAACGCCGGCGCCTCCGTCGCGGCGCTCGCGGTGATCGACGAATATCCGGAGCTGGCCGGAGACGTGATGGCCAAAGCGTTTGCGCTGATCCAAGTGGCGCTTCCCGGATTCGGTGAGGACGGCGCGTGGGAAGAGGGCGTGGGCTACTGGAAGTTCGGCGTGCGCCATCTCGTGCAGTATCTCGCCTGCCTGAACAGCGCGGGCGGCACGGACTTTGGGCTCGTTTCGACGGGCCGGTTTCCTGGTATCGCCCGCACCAGCCTCTTCCCGCTCGCCATGACTTCGCCCATCGGGCGGACGTTTAATTTTGCCGACGACGCTGGCGGCAACTTCAGCAGCGCCACGCTTCTATGGCTCGGCGCGGCCTTTGATTCGCCGCTGGCCGTGGCCCATGAGGAGAAGGCTCCCGCCGAGCCGGTGCGCGTCGCCGCCGTCAGCGGTGCAGGGCACGAAACAGCACGGGAAGTGGTGCAGCGGCTTCTCTATTACCGTCCGCCGCCACCGGGCTCGTCGGCGCCGCCGCAACCGCTGGACCTGATCTACCGCGACGGCGGAGTCGCCACCTTGCGATCCTCCTGGACTGATCCGCAGGCCACCTTCGTCGGCATCAAGGCCGGCAGCGCCGCAGGCAACCGCCACGCCCACCTCGATGCCGGCACAGTGATCATCGACGCACTGGGCGAGCGCTGGCTGACAGAAATCGGCCGCGGCCCCTACGTCACGCGCTACTTCAACCAGGATCGCTATCTTTACTTCCAAGCCCGCACCGAGGGGCACAACACGCTGCTCGTCGCTCCTGAAAAAAAGCACGGTGGTAACCAGAAGGTTTCCGGCAAAACGATCATCACCGATCTATCTTCTTCCGCTGACGAGGCCGCGTGTCGCATCGATTTGACCGACGTCTATCCCTCGGCGAGCCGCGTCGTGCGCACGGTCCGGCTGTTTGCAGAACGCCGTCGCGTTGGCTTCACCGATGAAATCGAATTGTCCGAACCGGACGGCGTGCGGTGGCACGCCTACACGACCGCACCCATCGTGCTGCCGAGCGCCGATGGCCGCACCATCACCCTGAAATATCGTAGCAACAACGACCCGCGCGCTGGAAAACGCGTCGTGCTCACGATCGTCTCCCCGGACCCCTCGCAACGTTTCCTCATCGAACCGGCCGCCCCGCTACCTGGATCGGGAGCGATCAACCCGGAGGCGCTCCCGGGTTTCTCGCGCCTCGCCATTGTGAGCGCCGCGGCGCACTCGCATCGTATCGTAGTCGAATTCACACCCCAGCGAGATGAACCGTAGCACGCTTCACTCGTCCTTCCCAACCTTCGTCTGCACGGTCGTCGCCTTCACTTGGGTGAGGAACGCTGTAAGCGTCTGATCCAGTTCCTTGGTTTTCTCCGGCATCTTCGCGGAGAGGTCGTTCGCTTCGCTGAGATCTTTCGAGAGATCAAACAACTCAAGTTTCCCCGTCTTCCAGGTCTTCACCAATTTGAGATTACCCCACCGCAGCGCCGACTGCGCGTTGCGATCGACCGCTTGGTGAAAGATCAGATAGGG
>CAMBVX010000282.1 GCA_945871085.1 Opitutus sp. GAS368
ACGCCGTGTTATTTGATTTTCTGCGCGCCCATCTGGACGGAAAAGAACCGATGCTCGTGCGCGCGGCGGCAGCGGGCGTGTTGGCGAAGGCTCCGCTGTCACCGGCCCAGCAGCTGGCGTTGGCCGACACGATGACGACGGTGGGCGCATTGGAGGCGCCGAAACTGCTGCCCGCGTTTGAGAAATCTCCGAACGAAACACTCGGGTTGAAGTTGGTGGCGGCGCTGAAAGCCTCGCCGGGTTTGCCCGGGGTGCGGGCCGGTGCGCTCAAGCCGCTCCTCGCCAAATATCCCGCGGCGGTGCAGCAACAGGGCGAGGCGTTGCTCACGTTGCTCGATGCCGACGCGGCGCGGCAGAACGCGCACGTGGACGCGTTGCTGGCCGGCGTCGTCGGCGGCGACATCCGCCGGGGGCAGGCGGTGTTTAACAGTGAGAAAACTGCGTGCACCCTGTGCCACGTCATCGGGTATTTGGGTGGTCGGCTCGGGCCGGATCTCACGAATATTGGCCGCACGCGCAGTGAACGCGATCTGTTGGAGGCGGTGATTTATCCGAGCGCGGCGATCGTGCGGGGCTTTGAACCGTTCACTGTCACGACGAAGCGGGGCGAAACGCATAGCGGCATCATGCGCAAAGACGCGGCGGACGAAGTCGTGTTGGCGACCGGACCGGAGACGGAGCAGCGCATCGCCCGCGGGGATATCGCTGGTATCCAGCCGTGCACGACGTCACCCATGCCGCCCGGGATGGCTGCGGTGCTGTCTAAACAGGAACTCGCCGACTTGGTGGCGTTTTTGAAATCGCGGCAATGACCCGCCTGCGCTGGAGCTGGTCGGCTGTCCTCGCCGTTTGGCTCGCGCTGGTGCATAAGCCCGCGGCGATGGGGAAACTTTGCAACGTGACGGATGTCGGCGTGGACTTTGAGTTTTACGGACCGAGTACGCCGGCGGTGGCGCGCTTTCAGCAGCGTGAACGCTACGGCGCGTTGTGGACCCTTGGCCTGAAGGGCGGTTTTTAGCGGCGTTTCGTGCGCAGGTGGTGCGTGACGCCTTCATGGGCCCGAGGGCTGCGCAATGCGTCACCTGCACGCTGGCCAAGAACTGGCCAAGAACTGCGTCGACTTCCCCGCACCGGCCGGCAGCCGAATATCTTTGTTTCAAAAAGGGGGAGCCAGTCGGGATAAATTTCCCAGCTCGGGCGAGCGTACCGCGCCGGGCCGTTTCCGAAGGGGTGCCTTTTGAAACCCGAAATCCGCGCCAACCTCGCGCAAATCTCGGTCTCTTCTACGTCAACCTTACGATTCCGTATCAGTGGCGGATTGACATCAGTATTATCGCAATATTTCCGAACGCGTGGTCATAGAAACAGGCTGCCTATCTGGCATGGGCGTTTGAACCTCTGACGGAGACGCTGCTCAAGGAGGGTGGTTCGCTTCCTGCGTGGTGGGGCGAAGGGCGATTGCACGGGGACCTATTGCCCTGAAGAGCAGGGCGCGCCAAAGGGCGGTGGCATCGGCCTCGTCGGTCGAGGCGGCGAGGACGGTCATGACATCGGGCAGGGCGCTTAAACGATCGGTGCCGGCGAGGGCGACCACGGCTTCGCGGCGGAGGGCGGGCGTTGCGGGCTCGCGGGCGAGACGACGGAGTTCCGCGATGACAGGCGCGCCGCCGCGATCGCGCGCGTCAGGGTGCCGTGGCCGACCCTAGCAGTGCAAACGCCCGCATCAAACGCGCCCCGTCGAAATAGAAATCGGGAAACGCCTCGCCGCGGGTCGTGCGGAGCGACACCTCCTGTCGCAATGCCCGTGGCAGCGGCGACCGTTCGTCGCAAAATAGCTCGCGGGCGATCCGAGCATACTCCGTCGCCGCCTGAAGATACTCGGGTCGCTTCGTCTCGTTATAGAACACGACGCAGTCCGCTATCTCCTGCGCGATCCCATCGCTGACGGCGTCGCCGGAAAAATCGCGCAACGTGGCCACGCGTTCGGGCGACGTCATTTTCTTCCCAGCGATGAAGCCTACATTGCCGGACGCCGCCGCGAGGCGGAGATTGCGGCGCGTCACGTCGTCCGGCTGTTCCTTCAAGTGCAGTTGGGCCAGACGCCGGAGCTTGGCCGCGAGATCGGGCGCGACAGTCTCAAGTTGCTGGCCGACCGCAAAGGCGTGATGCGCCAGCCGGATCGATTGTGCGGAAGCTTCGGTGCCGGGATGCGCACCGCGCATCTCCACTTCGAACGAGAACGGAAAGAAACCGTATTTCTCTGTGCGCGAAATCGCCATCTCCAGCGTGCGGTGAAAAGCCACCGTCAGCTCCGTCCGGACCGACGGATTCTTCGTTTGCTCCAGTGCCGCCGCCCACAACCGCAGGTAGTAACCGAGATGCGCCGGGAAGCCGAGGCCGTCTCCGATCTGATTCACGACCCCCTCGATGTCCGCGTGCCGGTTGAACCAGGCTTTCTGCTTGTCCCAGAAATGATGCTGCCAGATGCCCACGGCATAGCGCTCGAGCGGGGTGAGGGCGAACCGCTCCGGCGCCGGCAGTCCCGCGAGCTGCTCCGGATACAGAAGGAAATCCTTCACCTCGTGATAATTGGCCTCGAAGAATCCTTGCGAGGGTCCGGCATAATAGGTCGGGCACTCGTGCACGAAATCCCAACCGGCGTGCTCTCCCCACGGATACAGGCCCCCAGCGCGCTGCGTGTGCTGATACCACCACGTCAGCGATTCCACCGCAGCGGCGGAGTAGCGCGCGTCCCGCGTCACCGTGCTCAACTCGAACAACAAGGCGTAGAGAGCCCGATCTTCGAACGGATCCGCCCCATATACGGTGGTCTTGTGCGGTCCCTCCGTGCCCAGGCCCTTCGGGTAATTCTGGACGCGGTCGTAACTGAACCGATTGTAAGGATTGACCGCCAGACCGGTGAGGCGACGGCTGGCGTAGAGTCGCGCGAGGGTTTCCTTCTCCCGCGACGAATGGTCCGCATAAAGCGGATACGGCGTAAGCTGCGGTTCCGCCTCGCGCGTGAGGCTGCGGGAAAAGAGGGGAGAAACCTGCGGGCCATAACGGTCGCGGCCGTGTCGCAGCATTGCATCGGCGAAGGCCCGCGCGAGGCCCAGGAAGTCGGGAGCGGGCCGCGCATGGCTGCGGCGCAGCAATTCGGCCTGCGGGGTTGCGGCATAGGCGAGGACGAAACGCTCGTCCCGCAACCACCACGTAACCGGTGGCGAAAGCACTGCGGCGAGGTTTTGCACCACGATCGGCGCGGCGCCGCCCAGCAGACGAATCTGCAGCGGCTCGGCCCCATCATAGATCACGCGCAACCATCCCGCGCGGCCGAGCGTGACGGTCTTGGTCTCGGCGCCCTGCACCACGGTCACCGCGAGCGGTTTCTGCGGGCGCACCCACACCGCCGCCAGACGTTTCTCGCCCGCGGCAGCACCCTCGAAGTGCAAGGTAACCGAGGCGCTCGGATTCAGAGCGAAGCGCGTGGTCGGCGCGGCATTGGCCTGATTTCCGATGCCATCGTCTCCGGCCGCGCCCGCCGGCCAGTCGAACTCCCAGGCGCTAAAACGATCCGGCTCGAATGCAACGGTCCCTTCGATTTTCAGTGCGCGCGCGATCCCCGTGCCGCCCGTCCGGGCGCGCGCGAGCGTTGCGCGTCCCGCCTCGGCGCCGAACACCGCCCAGTCGAGCGTGCCCATGTCGGACAAACGCCACTCCTTGCCGTGCGTTGTCTGAAGCTCAAGGAGGGCAGCCGCGGCACTCCCGCTGCAATTGAGAGCGAGCAGCGCAGCGCAAAGGCGAAGGAGGAATTGTTTCACGCGGATAAAGAGAGATTGTTTCGATGCCACGATTTGGCTACTCGCGAGCAGGAACACGCTCCCCGGTGTGCAGTCGGCCTCTGGTCCGCCACCTGACGGAAACCCGGTTCGGCGAGCGAGCGCTTACCAGTTTGCTTTCACGCCGAAGTCGACGCGGCGGGGACGGCGATTCACGTAGACGATGCGATCCTGGTCGCCGGCGCGCCCGGCGTAGTTGAGCGGCTCTTCTTCGAATACGTTGTAGACGTCGAGATAGAGCGACACGCCCCTCCACACTTTGTAGCCGAGTTTCACGTCCCATTCCGTCGAGGCTTCGCGGATGAAGCGCGAATAGGGATTCGCGTCGTATTGCAGCGCGAACTCGTCGCGGTAATAGCCGAGCACGCGGATGCTAAACGGACTGCGGATGTAGCTCAGGCCGGCGTTCGCCGCGTGCGGGATGACGTTTGCCATCTGCTGCACGGCACCGGTGAACGTCGCGCGGGAATTGATGCTTGTGTAATTCGCAAAACCTCCGAGTCCCTTGAGGAAACCGGGCAGGAAAGTGAACTGCTGCGCGTAGTTGCACTCATAACCTTCGAGCCGCGCCGAACCCGAGTTCGCCTGGAACGTGTGCGTGAAACCAGCGAACTCCCCGCCGAACAGTCCGCCGTCGGCGCCGAGCACGCGCGAGGAGGAAACGATATAGTCGCGCATGTTCTTCCGGAAAACGCCGAACGAGAGCGTGCCCGCGGGCTTGAAATACCATTCCAGAGTCGCGTCGTAATTCGCCGTGAACTGCGGCCGCAGGTCCGGGTTGTTCTGGCTGATGCGGAGATTCGGGATGTCGTAATTCGTGCGCGCCCGGAGCGTGCCGAACGACGGGCGGGCAATGCCCTCGGAATAGCTCAGCCGCGCCTGGATGTTCGGCTTCACGCGGTAGCGGAGATGCAGGTAGTTGAAGGCGTTGTCATAGTTGCCCGAACGCTTGGCCCGGCCCGTGAACCGCTGCGGGATCGGCAGCCGGTTGTCGGTCGCCGTGCCTTCGCTGTCGTCGTAGGTGTATTCGCGCCGGTGGCCGGTGAGCACGCCGAGTTTGCCGAACTCCGCATAAGCCATCGCGTAGCCGGAATAGATGTTTTCCTCGACGCGACCGTCGTTGGCCGCGTCGTTCTGGGTGAGGTTATCCACGGAATTCGTCAGCAGCCAGTTCTGCGGGTTCGCGATCCGGTCGATCGTGGCCGCTTTGGAATCCGAGCCGAAACGATTCGGATAGCGATTAAACGGATTCGCGGACGGCCCCGTGAACTTGCCGAAGTCGGAGCCGAGATACCGGTAGTTTCGGGTGGTCGAGTCGTTGTTGGTCCGCTCCTCGCCGCGCCAGAGACCGCCGGCCTGCACGTAGGTGTTTTGGAAGATCGACAGGTTCCGCTTCAGGTCGCCGCCGAAGCTGGCGATGAGCGACTCGTTGTCGCGGTCGCGCTGCCGGAGCTGGTTTACGCCGACGGTGTTTACGTTCGTGATGTCGTCGATGATCGGGACGGCACCGCCGAAAACCGTGAACGTCGGAAAGAGACGGTTGGTCCGGTCCACGGCGAAATCCGTGGTTCGCACCGAATCGAGCCGCAGCGTGCCGCCCGACTCCGGGCCGCCTTCGCGCAGTTCTGTCTGTTCTTTCGAATACGATCCATTCCACAGGAGCTGCCACTCGTTCCAGCGGTGATCGCCGCGCAAACCGAAGCGCATGCCGTCGGTCTTGTAGAGATTGTTCAGGCCCTCGAGGCTCGTCGCCACTCCGGGGAAACGGAAGCGGTCCGCCACCTTCGTCGAATTCGCGTAGGGAATGAAAACGCCGTTTTCCTCGACCAGCACGTTGGGGAGGCTCACGCCGCCCGCCGTCACGTTACCGGAAAAAATGCGCGCCCGCTCGCTGCGCTGCAGCTTCTCGTCGTGGTTGAAGGCCGCGTCGAAGGTCACGACCGACTTCTCGCCGATTTTGTAATCGAGCTTGAGCCCCGCATTTTCGCGCCGGCGCGACTCGACATCGTAGGAAAGACGGATGCCGGTCAGCAGCGTCGGGCGGTTGGTGAAGTTGGTGTGGAAACCGCTGAGTTGTTCGTTGGCGCGGAACGGCCGGTCGATCTGCACGTCGATGTCGCTGAAGCTCGCCGACAGAAAAACCCCGAGGTTGTTCTGTTTGCCGAAGACGCTCACGACGTCCGAGTAGGAGGCGTTGAACGTCTTGCTCAGCCGCGCGTCGTTCACGAGGCCGGTCACCTGGCTGAAGCCCGCCAGCGCCGTGATCCGCCGCCCGTTGTTCGTGAACGCGCTTTTCGTCACAAGATTGATCGTGCCGCCGATCGCGTCCGCGGATCGGTTGGGCGTCGACGACTTGGTGACTTCGATTTTCTCGATCAGGTCGCCGGGAATACGATCGGTCTTCGCCCCGCGCTCCTCGCCGAGCGGATCATCGGAGGTACCCGAAGCGGAGGCCACCCGCACGCCGTTGATTTCGACCGCATTCAACTGGTTCGGGATGCCGCGAATGGCGAAGTCACCATTTTGGAAAGTGATACCGGGCAGCCGCTTCAGCGCATCGTCGATCGCGCCATCGGCCACGCCGCCGAATTGATCGGCCGTGATGATCGTCGTGATGTTGGCCGCCTCGCGCTGGTCCTGAATCGCCTTGGCCGACCCTTCGCGTTCGCCCGCAACAACGAATTCGCCGAGCTGATATACGCTCGAGGTCATGACGACGCTGACATTTGCATCACCACCCGCGGGGACGGCGGCCACCTGCTCAATGTCATCCAAGCCGGTGTAGGCTATCCGAAGGGTCTGATTTCCGGCTGGAACCTGAGTGAAGAGAAACTCACCGCGCCCGTCGGTGCGGACTGTGCGACCCGTGGTCCCGAGCGTGACGGTGGCATTTTCCAATGCCCGTCGGGTAGCAGCTTGGGTCACGCGTCCCGACACGGTGCCCGTGGCGGTGCCGGGGGTCTGCCCGTAGGCGGCGACCGTGAGGAGTGCCGCGAAAAGGGCGAAGGCGATACGAAATGAGTAGCGACAATGGTTCATACGAATGCGGGGGGGTGGGCGTCACGATTCTAAGCGATGCAGGGTGAATATTAGTTTCCGTTTTGCGAAAAAGTCTTTCCGATTTGCGCAGAATGAGCGACGGTGGGCGCGATGTCCCGCCCCTTCCGTCGCGCGCAAACCCTTACGATCGCCGCCGTGCTCAATCTCGAGCACGCGCACGGCCAGGGCATCCTACGCGGTATCGCGCGAGGCGCCGGCGAGCGCCCGCAGGTGCACCTACTCCGCTTCGGCCACACGCACATGCGCGACCCCGCGTGGTTCAAGTCGCTGGAAGTTGACGGGTGGATCGTTAAAATTTCCGACGCTGCCGAGGCCGCGGCACTGCAGCGCGTCGACCGGCCCGTGCTCGACATCGGCGCGGAATTTCCAAATCACGCTTTCCCCCGCGTCACCACCGACAACCTCGCGGCGGGCGAAATGGCGGCCGGCCATTTTCTGCGCCGCGGCTTCCGTCAGCTTGGCTACGTCGGGATCCGGAATCACGGCGCTTCGACGTTGCGCGGCGACGGATTTCAACGCGCAGTGACGCAGGTCAGCCTGCCCTCTTGGCGGCTCGACGAGCGGTTCGACGCGCAGGACCGGGCCACGAGGACCGAGGTGGACCATCGTCTCCAGCAGTGGGTCGACACCCTGCCCGAACCCGCCGGAGTTTTTTGTGCCGACGACGCGGTGGCCGGGCGGCTCTTGAACGCGTGTTCTGCACTCGGCAGGTCAATGGCCCCCGATGTCTCGATCCTCGGCTGCAACAACGACCTCACCGAAATCAATGCGTCCGGGGTGGACCTTTCCAGTATCGAGTTGAATACCGAGCGCATCGGCTACGAGGCGATGCGCCTGATGGCAGCTTGGCTGGGCGGAAATCCGCCGCCGGCACTCACCGAATTCCGACCGCTCAAGATTGTGTCGCGCCGATCCACCGAGCGTTTCGCGGTAACGGACGAGCCCGTGTTGCTCGCACTGGAGCTGATTCACGAACGGCGCGCAGGAACCTTTTCCGTCAACGACGTGGCAAAAATTGCGGGCATTTCGCGCCGCCTGCTGGAAATGCGGTTCCGCCGTCTGCTCGGCTGTTCAATTTACGAGGAAGTGCAGCGCCTGAGAATTGAGCGCGTGATCCAACTGATGGCGAATAGGGAGCTCCGTCTCGCCGACGTGGCCCGCGAAGCCGGTTTCAGCTCGGCGGCAAAACTCAGCGCAGCGTTCGGTGCTGCCTATCGCACCACCCCCACGGCCTTTCGCTCCGCCCACTTCGGCGAAAGCCCCCGCTGCTAGATTGAGCGAACGGCGCGGATAACCGAACAGCGCCACCAAAATATAAAACGCCACCAACCATCCGAAGAACTCTGAATCAGCTTCCTTCATGATATAGCGGGTCGCCGAAGCCGGCGATGAACGAGGTGTCCCCAAAAGGAACTTATTTGAGACGACGATCAGCCAAGACCGAGGTAGCCCCGAATACCGCGCTGAATCTGTTGGCGGCGATGAACGGTTACTAACGATCGGGAGCTAACCGAGACCTTTCAGGACCGCTCCTCTGAGCAAGTCGACAAATCGTTCCAGATCGGCCGGGGTCGTGTAGAGGTTAGGGGTTACCCGAATGCCTTGGAATTCCGGGTGGATGACCGGCCGGACCAGCGTCCGATGACGTTCCCAGAGCCACGCAGCGAGCTTGGTCGGGGGCAGGCCCGCGCACTCCACGGTCGCCAAAGCGCCGGCCAACTCCGGCTGACGCGGCGTGTGGACCTTTAACCACGGCTCGGCGGCCAACGGCGCCAGCCAACGCTCACGGAGCCAACGCAACCGGGCGGCTTTGCGTTCGGCACCGATGCTCGCCCAAAAAACCATCGCCTCACGGATCGCCAGATAAGGTGCCGCCGGGGCGGTGCCGATACTCTCAAACTTCCGGATATTGCCCCGCAGTTCCGCCGGCGCCGGGTAGAGAGGCCAGATCTCCGCAATCCGCTCCCGTCGTACATAAAGAAAGCCCGTGCCGTGTGGGGCACCGAGCCACTTGTGCAGCGACGTCGCATAGATATCGCACTCCAACGCATCGCGGTTGAGCGGCACATGAGCGAACCCGTGCGCGCCATCCACCACGACCAGCACACCACGGGCCCTGGCCATCAGCACGATTTCGCGCACGGGCAGGAATTGACCGGTCAGGTTGATCACGTGGCTGATCAGGAGCGCACGCGTGCGAGGCGTGATCGCCGCGGCGAAACGCGCCACGATCTCGTCAACCGACGCCGGCACGGGCAGCGTGATGGG
>CAMBVX010000283.1 GCA_945871085.1 Opitutus sp. GAS368
TAGATTTCGGCGTCGGGCGTGCGGCGGTGAATGAAGCGGAGTTCGCCTCCCGCCGGCGTGGCCGGCAACACCACGTCGGGCGCGAGACCGATTTCACCGAGCGGAGCGGGCAGGGCCGCGCGCCGGATCAGCGGGCGGGGAGCTTCCCACAACTCGCGCACGAGCGCCGCGAATTCCTCGCGCGCCTCGTAGTCGCGAACTCCTGCGGGCACGACCGGCGCGCGGCCGAAGATGGGGGCACCGGCGCGCGCGAGGTCGTGGAGTTTGCGCAGCGTCGCGAGATCGGCGGACCAGTTCTCCGGGAGCATGAGCACGCGATACGCGGGCCCCGTCGGAAGCATGAGCGCACCGTCGCGCCAAGTCATCGTGGCGAGATGGCGCGGATAGCAGATGTCGAAGTCGTAACCCGGCGGCACGGCGACCATCGTGGTGGGATAGGCGTAGCCGTGATCTTCGTTTTGCAGGAAGCAGATGTCGGCAACGGTGCGGCCCTGCTGGAGCAAAAACTGCCCGCGCGCGACGTAGTCGATCCACGCGCCGGCGAGCGGCCACCAAGTGTTGAGGCGGCCGAAATGCGTGCCGTAGCGGCCGAGGCCGAAGCCGGGGCCGTCGTCGGTGGGTTGGTGCACGTAGTGGTGCAAAATGAAGCGATTGATGCCGGCCGTCCACGCGTAGTCGCCGGGATCCTTGAGCGTGGCGGGCGTCGCGAGCCAGCGGCCGTCCTCGGGCTTGGCGGTGAACGACTCGGCGGCGACGAGCTTGCGACCGAGGATATTGGCGACGGAGGCAACGAGCTTGATCCGCGGCAGACGCGGCGCGGTGTCGGGCATCCAGAATTCGTTCATCGGCACATCGACAAACTCGTTCGCCGAAACCGGATTCAGCGGCCCGCCCTGCGCCTCAGCGTAGATCATAAGCCCGCGCTCGTTCGCGCGTCGCTGCATGGTGCCAAAATAGTTTTTCGCAATGAGCCCCTCGACCGCGCCGCGGAAATCACGCAGCGCGGCCTCGGTGAAGGACGGGCTCTCCACCACGCGGCCCGTGAGCACGGGCAGCAGCGGCACGAAGTCGTAGCCCTTCAGCGCGCGGAACTGGGCGGGAAACGTGTCGGTCCAGTTTTGCGGGCCGCCCTCAAAGCTGTCGAAGAGCAGTCCCTTGAGCGTGCGGCCCACGCGCGGGCCGGCCTCGCGCAGGATGCGGCCGAGTGCCTGATCAAAGTAGAACGAGACGGCGTCGGCGTCCATTTTGTCGATCTCAAGGCCGTGACCCTCGGGCACGGCGGGATGATTGGTCGAACTGGTGGACGTAAATCCGAAGCGCAAAATCGTCCAGGAGCCGGCGGGGAGCGTGGCGCGCAACGTGCCGGTGGCCGGATCGAAGTTTGCCGTGAGGTCGAGCACCTGAGCGCGGGAAATACAGCCGGTGGCATCGGTGTCGAGCGGAGCTGAGGTGAGCGTCTTTTCCTTGAGCTTGGTCTTGAATTCCCAGTCGGGAGTGCGGCGGGTGGATTCGGCCGGAACCGCCAGCACGGCGATATCGCGGAAGAAATTCTCCATCTTCTTCGCGGGCGGTGTGCGGAACTTCAGCGGCTCGATCTTCGGCGGCGCCACGGCGAGCGTGATTGCGCCGCCGCCGGTCGCCGCTGTTTCGCTCCACACGAGCTTTTTCATCGAGCGCTCGGGCGTGACCCACGGGCCGCCGCTGGCGGACCAGCCGGGCGTGTTCATGAGGTGAAACTCCAGGCCGAGTTTGTCCGCCGTGGCGATCGCGTGCTGCACATGCTCGTGCCACTGATCGGTGCCGTAGCGGACGGGACCAGGCGGCAGGTAGATGCTCGCGTCGAACATCTGCACGCCCGCGATCCCGACGCGCTTCATGTCGGCGAGGTCGGCCTCGATGCCATGCTTGGTGATGTTGCCGTTAATCCAATGCCACCACACGAGCGGGCGCGCGTCTGTCGGCGGCGAAGCAAAGCCGGCAGCGAGCCGATCGGCGGCCGTCGCCTCGACCGCGGCGCCGCCCGTGAGGAACGCAACCACCAGGGCGGCGGCGAACGTGAGCATATTTCGGCGGGGCGGGCGCGCAGGCGAGGCGAGGACCGCTCGGCCGAAGGTGGTGCCCGCGGACTTCATCCATCGGAAAAAATGGGCCGAGCGATCGTCCCGAATTGCAGCCGTCATCCCGCTGAAGGCGTCAAAGAACACGGGTAGAGGTGAACGAGCGGGCGTGGATTTCATCGGGTTGGGTCGCGGCGTGGCTTCAGTTTCCGAGTTCCGAAAGATAGCGAATCAGATGCGCGAGTTGCTGCTCGGTCAAAGTGGCAGTGAGACCGTCGGCCATGACTGTGCCGCCGGTGTGGATTTTCGCGGTCTCGGTGCGCTGGATGGTTTTCACCTCGCCGCTGGTCATGTCGCGGATGGCGAGGGTGTCGGCGGTTTCGGTCTGCTTGAAGCCGGTGATAACGGTGCCGTCCTTCATCGTGACCGTGGCGGCCTCGTAGCCTTCCTTCACGTTGAGGGCGGGCCAGACGACTTCGGTCACAATCATGTCGATGGGCAGGCCGCGGCTGAGCGCGGAGAGGTCGGGACCGATTTTGCCGCCGGTGCCGCCGACCGCATGGCAGGCGACGCAGCCCGTCTGATCATAGATCTTGCGGCCCTCGGCGGCGTTGCCCTCCGACTTAGCGCGCTGGACGATGAGTGCCACGTATTCCTGCGTGTAGGTGGGCACCGCCGCGTCGATTCCGGCGATGGCCATGAGGAGCGACGAAATTCGCGCGGTGGTGAGGCCGGTGCGGTTGAGAGCCTGGAGCATGAACCGCGCTTGGGCCGGCGAAAGGACGCCTCGCGCCGGCGCCACGACCGCGTTGGCGGCGGCCTGGAGATCCATCAAGGCACGGCCGAGGGCCGTGCCGCCCTCGACGGTGGCGAGGATCGACTTGAGCTGGGTGGAGACATCCTGCGGTTGTTTGGCGACACGAATGCTGGCGAGGACCAGCTGCGCCGCCTCGGCCGGACTGGAGCTGACGAGCGCGTCGAACGCCACCCTTTGCACCTCGGCGGACTCGGACCGGTTCGCGGCCTCCAGCAACTCCCTCACCGCAGCCGGTCCCGCGAGGTCGCCCATCGCCGCGAGCGCGGCTTTGCGCATCGCCAACGGGGTCGCAGCGTCGACGGCGATGGCGCGGATGCGTCCGGCGAGTGGCGCCACTTTCCATACTCCAGCGAGTCGCACCGCCTGCACGCGGACCGCTTCATCGCTGCCGGTGATGAGCGATTCGAGCGCGGGAGCCGTGTCTTTCAAGCGGTGACGGCGGGCGGCCGGTGACTCGGCCAGCGCCTGGAGCACGGTGGCGTTGGCGGTGCCTCGTTCGAAGACGAAACGGAGGTCGTTCGCGTTGCCGATGGTGGCGAGCGCTTTCAGCCAGGCGCTCTGTCTGGCGGTGTCGCTGGTGCGTTCGATGTGTTGGCGCATGAGTTCACTTGCTTGGTCGAGGCCGCCATTTTGCAGCACAAAGAGCAGGTGTTCATCCTGGTCGAAGTGCAGCGTGCCGGCGGCGAGCGCGGCGGACCACTGGGCTCGCGTGGCCGCGAGTATTTTCGTGAGCGCGTGCTGATGGTAGGGGCCAAAGGAGCGGTCCAGCGTGCGTGCAGCCACAGCGATGGCGCGGACATCGGGGAAGTAGCTGGCGGCGACAATGGCTTCGAGGCGCACGATGGGGTCTGCATCAGTGGCCTGCAGCTCAAGCAACGAGAGCGCACCCGCCAGTGCGCTGTCCCGTGCCCACGTCGAAAGCGTGCGCGTGGCATAGGCGCGGATCCGTGCATCGGGCGAGCGCAGCAGCGACTGCAGCAGCGCTGGGCGCGGTGTTTCGTGGGCTTCGTAAACGGCGAGGGCTTGGAGGCGGCGGTATTCGTCTTTGGCGGAGCCGGGTTTGAGATCGGCGACCCAGGCGTCGAGGGCCGCAGTTACCTCTTTGGAGGCGCGCTCAAACAGGAGCCGCTTCGCTTGATATTTCGCCCAGCGCTCAGGCGAATCCAGTTGCTCGAACAACGTCTTGAAACTTGCGCCGGCGAGTGGCGCGGGCTGAGCCAGCGGGCGGCCTTTGCGCACCACTCGCCAGATGCGGCCGTGCACGAGATCGCGGTCGGGGTGGCGATAAGAGGCCTGATAGTGGCCGACGATGAGGTTATACCAATCGGCGAAATACACGGCGCCGTCAGGTCCGAGCCGCACGTCGCATGGACGGAAGGCTTTGTTCTTCGTCTGGATGATATTGATGTCGTGCCGGCTCCAGTAAGCACCGTCCTTGAGGCCGAATTGGTGAAGTTGCAGCGTGTTGTCATACACGCCGCCGATGACGACTGAGCCCTGCAACTCATCGGGGAAGTGGCGGGTGTGAATGAGGTCGAAGCCCACGGTTTTGGATGCGCGCGAAACGAACAAGTTCAGGGCTTTCGCGTTCACCGGCTGTGCCGTGCGCACCAGACCGGGCACGGAGTAGTAGCCGCCATTGCCCGCGGCTTCTTTGTGGAAGACCTGACCGAAGTCATCGGTGAGAACGCCCCAGTTGTTCGCCCCCGCGCTGGAGGCGTTGAAGAACGTGTCGAGGTGGCCGGTGCGCGGACGCAGCCGCCACAGCCCGGCCTTGTCGTGGCGCTCGATACCGTAGGGCGTCTCCACCCGCGAGTAGATCGCGTTCCCTTGCGTGAACCACAGCTCGCCGCCGAATCCCCAGCTCAGCGAGTTGATGGTCTGATGCGAATCGCCCGTGCCAAAGCCGCCGAGCACGAGTCGCCGTGCGTTCGCCCGGTCGCCTCCCGTGGTATCCTGCAAATGCCACAGCCCGGTGCTCGCGGCGAGATACACGCCGCCATCGCCCAGTTCAAAGCCGAGCGGCATTTCCAGTTCATCGGCGAAGATTCGAAACTTATCCGCGCGTCCGTCGTGATTCGTGTCCTCGCAAATCACGAGCCGGTTTCTGGGCCGCGCACCTGGCTTGGCCTGCGGATAATCGGGGATGCACAGCGCCCACAAGCGCCCGCGTTCATCCCAGCGGATCTGCACGACTTTGCCGACACCGTCGCGCTCCGACGCGAATAGGTTCACTGCGTAGTCGGGATGCACTTCGAACGTCGCGAGTTCTTCCTCGGGCGTCTGCGCCTTCACGGACGGCGCCCCGACGGGAAGGCTGCTGGGCGGCACGATGGGCTGGGTTGGCTCGCCGGCGAGTGCTCGCGCGATGTTGGCCTCGGCGGCAGCGAGAATGGGAAGGAATTCCTTCATTTCGTCGGGGAAGATGCGCTGATTGCCATCCTGCCAGCTCCGGCTGAAGGCCACGTTGGTGTGCGCGCCGTGCAGGAAGTCCCAGTTCATCGGCCGCCACGAATCAAACCACAGTCGCTCGAACTCCAATGCCGCGCCGCGCAGGCGTTCACGCGAAATCACCCGAATCGGAGCGAGGCCGAGTTGACGAACGATTTCATCGGCGACGACTTCATGCCCGCGCTCGTTGAGGTGGAGGCCATTGTCTGTGAGCTTTGGCGCATCCTTGGGTCGCGCGGCGAGCGGCGTGAAGAGATCGACGAACGTCAGCCCGCGCCGCGCGGCGACGTCGCGCACCGCGTCTGCGTAGCGTTGCGCGTCGGCGTTGTGCCGCGTGAGGTCGGGCAGCAGCGAGCGTCGTGGATGCTCGAACGGCAGCGGCGAGACCAGCACGACACGCCGCGAGGCGTGCTCGATCTGCGAGAGGAGCTTCTCGTAGGCCGGAACGAAGTCCGGCAGTTTCTCCGCGCCACCGAGCGATTCCATCTGGCCGAACTGCACGAGCACCACCGTCGCGCCCACCTGCGCCAGCTGCTGCGCGATGCCCGGGAAGTTTACGTCGCGCCATTGCTCGAACACCGTGTCGCCTTCCCAGGCAAGATTGCGCACCCGGAGCGACGGCGCTTCCGGAGCGGCGAGCAAATGCGTTTGGAGAAAGGCATTGAACCGCGTGCGCTCGAGGTTCGCGCCGCCGACGAGCGCCACGGTGTCGCCGGGCCGCAGCTTGAATTCCGTTTGCCGGGTCACAGCCGGGCGCAGTTCCTCGATCGCGATGTCCTTGTAACGCACGATAGAAGGCGCGCCGCCGTGGATCTGCAGGGCGATGATGCCGGAGGTGTCGATGCCGGCTTCGGTCTCCGTGTAGTCGACGGTCTGGACCCCGTTGAGCCAGATCCGGATGCGCGGCCCTTCGGCGCGAATTCGGGTCTCGTTCCACTGACCGAGCGGTTTCTGCGCTTTGGCCAGCACTTCGGGCGGGGGCGTCGCCAGCATCTTCTTCCGGCGGCTTTCATCATACAGCGAGCCGTCGTAGCGCACCGCGATGTCGGCCTGGTAGCCGGACACCTCGTGGCTGCCGGGGACTCGCTTTGAACGGAACTGCACGCCGGCGTTTGCGGAGCGCTCGGCGCCCTCCAGCTTCCAGTGCAGCGTGAGTTCGAAATCCGCGTAACGCCGCGTGGTGGCGAGAAAGTTGTTTTTCTCCTGCCTCTTTTCCTGGGAGCCTGCCACGAGGGCACCGTCCTCGATGCGCCAAACACTCCCGATGTCGCCCTCCCAACCGGCGAAGGTCTTGCCGTCAAAAAGGGGTGTCGTCGCGGCCGACAACCGGACGGCCGAGACCAGAAGGGCGAGGATGAGCGCGAACCGTGTTTTCATTTCAGGAGCAGACGCCCGACCGGAGATTTCTCCGCGGGGCCGGAATTCGACTGGGTCTCGAACCAGAATTCCAACGGCGCGTCGCCCGCGACGGGCAGCGTGAAATCGTAGGGATACGATGCGTCCGTGATGGCGCGGAATTCGCCGGCGCCTTGCCGATAGTGGACCGTGCACTTCGTCACGACGCGCTCCTGATCGGGCAGGTAAACGTAAGCACTCGTGAGTTCACCCGCGCCGAATGAGAGCACGACGCCGCGCGCGCCGCGCCAGCCGAGGTCGACGACACTTTCCGCCGGGAGACGTGCGGCGCGGCCGAGAATCTGGTCCTGAAACTCCACGCGCGGTTTCACGCCACTGATGATCAGTGTGGTGATGCCCTCCGCCGCGACGTCGACGGCGATGCGGCCGTCGGCCGCCAATGGCACCTCGCGGACCCGCCGGTTGTTCTCCCATACGGTCACTTTCGCGTTGGCCCCTGGGACGTGCGCGATGCGCTCGCGCGAGAGCGCCACGTGCGATTTGACTGCGGACTTCGACTGGTTGGTGAGGGCGATGGCGACCTTTTCGGTGCCGCGGGCCATCACGAAATTGAGTTCGGGGTGATCGACGGTCAGCACGCCGCGCGGCATCCACAGATAAAGGCCGCTTTCGTCGTAGACCTTGCCGGGGCGATCGCCAAACACGCGTTGCTGCAGGTAGCCGTAACCCTCGGCGTAGCGCGCGGGAAAATCGATGGCGCCGCGCGACTTCGCAAACGCGTCCGCCACGAGGTAGTCGAACAGCAGCGCGATGTGCGGCCAGATGTGATTGTAGTGAATCGACGTCGCCGAGTTGAGTTCGTCTTTTCCGCGCCGGGCGAAGTCCGGTTTCTCGTAGGCGGTCGTACGCGCGGTGTTGATATGGTAACCGGGAAAACTGGTGTAGCGGCCGATGATGGCGGAACGGGCGATGTCGTGGAGAAACGCATCGTTCGTGAGTGAAGCGATGCGCAGCATCCACGGTGCGTAGCAGGCGAGGAGAATGCCGCGGGCACCTTTGCTGGTCGGGGCCGACTCGCTGGTGAGGCCGATCTCGGAGGTGCGCCACGCGGGCACTGTTTCGGGCTCGGCCTTGATCCGTGGGAAACGCGGTCCGGACCGGTAGGCCGGCGCCAGGCCGTCTTCGTTTACGCGGACGTCGCCGGCGGGAATGCGCGGCGCGAGCCAGACAAACTGCGCGTAGTCGCGGGCGCCGGCATGAGCGGCGGCGAGGAAACGCGGCAGCCGCGTTTCTTCGTAGAGTTCAAACAATTCGATCCACTGCGGGGTGAACGCCGTCCAAAAAAACAACCCGCGGGAATCGGGGTCCGAATAGTCCGCCGCACGCACCCCGACACGGGTTTTGAGATAGGCGTCGGCATCCTTGATGGCGTGGTCGAGCCAGCGTTTTTCCCCCGTCGCTCGGTAAAGGCCGAGGGCATTGGACCAGTTGTCGCCGCGAATATTGCCTTGGAGATTCAGGACGCGGTCCCGGCCGAACAAGCTCTCGGCGGAGGTGCGGAAGAACGGGGTGCGTTTGCCCGACATCGCGTAGAGATTCGCGTATTCGGTGAGTGGCGCGCCCAGCCCGCGCAGATGCGAAGAGGCCGACTGCCCTTTTACCTTGGGATCGGTCGTAAAGAGGAAGCGCTCGCGGGACACGAAATATTCCATCAATGGGCGCGCGAGCCGCGTATAGATCTCCGGGCGGTCGGTGACGAGGGCGAGGCCGAGCGGATGAAGGGCGGAGACGTTCTTCACTGCGCCGGGCACATCGGTGTCGTAGGCGAATCCGCGCAGGTCGGAGTTGAATTTGGCGTAGTCGCTCAGGCCGAATTCGAGCATGCGCTCAAACGTGGCGTTGAGCGAACCGAGGGCATTGTGGCGCACGTCGGCGAAGCCGTAGAGTTCACGGGCGATGCGTTCGAAGGTGGTGGAGAGATTCGCCTTGGCGACAACCAGCCGCATGACGAACTCGCGCGTCTCACCGGCCTTCATGCTCGAACCAGCTCCTCCGAGCAGCGGGGCGAAGAGCATCGGCTGCGCGAGGCCGCGGGCGTTGCGCAGGGCGACGCCGAAGCGCGAGTTCGCGAAATTCGGCAGCGGTTGAAATGGATACTCGGCGGGGTCGGCGAGCACGCCGGTCGTCACGCCGCCATGAGTGACCAACGTGGTCGGCAGCGGGCAGCGGTAGGCGGCCTCGAGAAAGGATTCATGCGGAAAACGCCGTTCGTTGTAGATGAGCGGCTGCCAAAGTTCCTCGACTTTGTTGGCCGGAGTCTCGGGTGCGCCCACGTAGCCGAACGAATACCATCCGTCCGCTTTTACGGTCGTCTTCAGCCGCAGGCGCGGCGCGGTGCCGTCCGTCGGCAGATCGAGTTCGAGCCGCACGGTGGCCGTGTCATCGGCGGGGAAGTCCCACGTGATTTTGTTGCCGTCGGA
>CAMBVX010000284.1 GCA_945871085.1 Opitutus sp. GAS368
GGTTTTGAGGATCGAATAGCGCCCCAGATAACCTTGCGCCTGCAACCGGGTGAAGAGTTGGGCGGCGCTGTAGGGGTGCGTTGCCAGGAGCCGCTGGATCGTGGGCTTGAAGGGCTCGAGCTTGCTCACCCGGCGCCGGGCCGGGACCGCCTGACGCCGGGCATAGCGCGGACGTTTTTCCCACGCAGCCACCGTCTTCCAGTGCAGACCGAGTTGGGCGGCGATTTGGGCAATCGTCAGTTTCGCTTCGTCGCGCAGCTGGCGGATTTGGCAAAAAGTTTGATAGTCGATCATCGCAGTCCCTCCCGACCCGCCGGGGTCTCCAGGGCGAGCACCTGATAGAGCGGCGCGGCGTGCGCGATCAGGGCGGCGGCGAGGAGTTGCGCGCGGGCGGCGACGACTTCGTCGACGCGCGTTGGTCATGCGCGGCATGCCTGCTCGCGGCGGAAACCCGCGGGCAGAGTTATTTGTTCAAAGTGCGCCGCACCGCGGGAGCCCGCGCGGTGATCCGGGCGCTCGAACGCACCGGGGACACCCGCTGGCAGGAAGCGGGGCAAGGCTGGAACGGGGCGGAGGCGACGCTCCAGTTGAGCGGGTGGAGCTGCCGGCGACGGGTCCTCGTGCTGCGGCGCCGGCTGCGAGACGCGCGCAGTCCTCGCGCCCGGCGCCAGTGGGCCCGGCAGGAACTCCGTCTACTGGTCCACGCCGGGGTGGAGATCTCCAGCTGCGAGGTCATCGACTACGAATATCAAATCCTCATCACGCACCTGCCCTATGGAGTGGAGACGCTGGCCCCGATGTATCGGGCCCGCGGCGACGAGGAAAATCCGTTCGACGAACTGAAGAACCAATGGGGCTGGGGTGGCTTCACCGCGCAGGCGCTGGCCCCGGGGCAACACACCGCCCGGCTCATCGCCTTGGTGTATAACTGGTGGAGTCTTTACAACCGCCTGGTGGAGCCGGGCCAGCATCACGAAGCGATCACCAGCCGGCCGCGTTTGCTCGGTGGCGTCGCTAAACAAAGCGACCATGCCGGGCAACGACGCCTGGCGGTGCGGCTCTTGCACGCAGATGCGCCGGACTTGAAACCGCGGATCATCACGGTCGTGCGCTGGTTACAAGCGCTCCTCACTACTGCGGAGCCGTTGACCCCGGCGGAGCGTTGGCAACAGATTATCCGACGGATCTTGGAACTAAACTTCGCGATCAAGGGCCCTGCGCCGCCGGGGTTGCCCGCCCCAGCTTAATCCCACCGCTCAACCACGGTCCGCAGCAGCACGACGACCTCGATTTTTGGAAAAATCTGCCATCGAGACGGCCTTCAAATGCCGTTTCTAGGATTATTGCCGTTGATTCGACCTTCACACCAGGTGAGGGCAACAACGATACGACCTCTCCAACCAAAGTCATCATCGTGACCGTCGGGGCGAAGTTCGCTCTGGAGTGACGATTCCCTAAATACCGAAGGGATCCGCCATGCCCCAAACCCTGTCTGACGACGACATCGAGGCCATCGCGCAGCGTGTCGTCCAAATAGTCGCCACACGCCTCGGGTCGTCTGACCCCAAGCGGAATAACCAGCCGGCGACTCCGCCGCCGGTTTCTGCCATGCTGAAATTGGCTTACCCTATCGAGGAGTTGATGGCCGAGCTTGGAGTCACCAGGACGACCGTCTGGCGGTGGGAGGCGCTCGAGCTGCTCAAACCGGTTCCGCACCTTCGCCACAAGATTTACGCACGAGAGGAGGTCGAGCGGTTTCTCAAGGGACAGGCGGGAGAACGCTGGATCGATTCACCCAAGAAACGCCGGCGTCTACCGGTGGGAGAGGACGCAAAACGTGAGTCACACGCAGGTTGATTTCCGGCGTCCCGCCAAGGGCTATGGCGCGCGATCACGGTCCAATTTCTGATAATTTTTGCGTTGTCGTGCGTCGGGCCAATCTCGGTGAAGGTCGGCGCTAGCGGGCTATTATGGCAGGGCAGAGCAACGGGCAGGACGGAAACCCTCTCGGCAGGCGTGTCTCGTAGCACCGTCAAGCCCGGTTGAATTTCCGAGACGTCCGTAGCGCGATCAGAAGAATAGGCCGTGGAAAATATGGAAGAAAAACAGGGCGGCGAGCGCGTAGGTAAATGCAGGGAGGCTTTTGGCGCGCCCCGTGCAAAGCGCGAGGAATGTCAGTGAGATCACGCCGAGGCCGAGACCTTCGGCGATACTGAAGGTGAGGGGAATACAAAGAATCGTGACGACCGCAGGCATCGTCTCCGCGAAGTCGCTCAATTTGATTTCTGCGACCGTTTGAAACATGAAGACGCCCACAATTACGAGCGCGGGGGCGGTGGCGGCGGCGGGGATAATCAGAATTAAGGGCGTCAGGAAGAGCGCGAGGAGGAAGCAGATGGCGGTGCTCACGGCGGTGAGTCCGGTGCGGCCGCCGGCTTCCACACCCGATGCGGACTCGATGTAGCTCACGACGGTGGACGTGCCGAAGAGCGAGCTGAGAATCGCGGCGAAGGAATCGGCGACCAGGGCACGGCCAGCTTTCGGGAGCGTGCCGTCGGGGCGGAGGAGTCCGGCGCGTTTGGTGACTCCAATGAGAGTTCCTATGTTGTCGAACATATCGACGATCAGCAGCGTGAGCATGATCGGCAGGGCTTTGGCGAAATTTTCGACGATGAATTTGAAATCGAGTTTGAGCATCACGGGCTCGGGTGAGGCCGGGAGGGAAAAGATCCCCGTCGGCATCGCAGTGACGTGGCCGCCCTTACCGTCGGGAACGAAAAGACCGATGAGGGTTACGGCGGCGATGGAGAGCACGATCGATCCGGGGACACGGCGAGCGACGAGCACGGCGGTGAGAATGATGCCGAAGAAGGCGAGTGCGACGGACGGCGAGCCGAAGTCGCCCTGCGTGACAAAAGTGGCTTTGCTGGCAACGACGATGCCGGCGTTTTTTAAGCCGATGAATGCGATGAAAAGTCCGACCCCGCAGGTGATGGCGATCTTGAGCGAGTAGGGGATGGAGTTGACGATTTTCTCCCGGATGCCGGTGAGCGAGAGGAGGAGAAACATCACACCGTTGGCGAAGACGAGGCCGAGGGCGGATTGCCACGGGACCCCGGCGCCCAGGCAAACCGTGTAGGTAAAATAGGCGTTGATTCCCATGCCGGGCGCGAGGGCGAGGGGAAAGTTGGTCATGAACGCCATGAGCAGCGTGCTGATGGCTGCCGTGAGGGCGGTGACGGTGAGGACAGCCGCTTGCGGCATCCCGGCGTCCTTCAGGATCAAGGGATTGACGGCGAGGATGTAGGCCATCGCGGTAAACGTCGTAAGACCGGCTTGGGCTTCGCGGCCCACCGTAGTCTGGTGCTGATCAAGTTTGAAGAATCGGTTGAGCATGGAGGGGAAACAATGGCGGGTGCTGACAGAGATGCCGATTGCGCGACCGTCGGCAACGAGCGAGTTTAGCAATTCGCGCGCCATGAAAGTCATCGACAGTCACGTTCATCTGTATCCACCCGAACTCAACGCAGACCCGACTGCGTGGGCGGTCAAGCGGGGCGAACTCCATTGGGCCAAATTGTGCACCCGCCGGCGCAAGGATGCGATCGCCGTGCAGGGATTCCCCTGTGTCGAAGAGCTGTTACGTGAGATGGACCGCGCGGGTGTCGAACGCGCGGTGTTGCTGGGCTGGTATTGGGAGCAGGCGGAGACCTGTCCGTGGCAGAACCGTTTTTACGGGAAATGCGTGCGGGCGCATCCGGATCGCCTGTTGGCCTACGCCACGATCCACCCGGGTGCAGGACATTGGCCGACCCTGGGTGAACTCCATCGGGCGCGGGACGAAGGATTGGTCGGAATCGGCGAACTGTCCCCGCACTCGCAGGGCTATGGCGTGGATGATCCGGTGTTGCGCGAAGTGCTGACGCTCGCGGCAGATTGGAAGATGCCGGTAAACCTGCATGTGACCGATCCGGGCAGCGGAAAATATCCCGGGCGTGTCGAGACCCCGCTGGCGGATTTTGTGCGGCTGGCACGGGCGTTTCCTCGGACGAAATTCACGCTCGCGCATTGGGGCGGATTGCTGCCGCTCGTGGATCCGGACGCGCGCGATCTTGGGAATATTTATTATGATACGGCGGCTTCGCCGCTCCTCTACGGGAGCGACATCTGGGGCCGTTTCGCAGCGGCGTTGCCGCCGGAGCGGATAATTTTTGGCTCGGACTATCCGCTGAATGTTTACCCGCAGCTCGCCGCTGAGCCGGAGATGTCGAGGCTGATCGCGGAGGCGCGCGCGGCCGGTGCGGGCGAGGCGATTATGCGCGAAAACGCGCTGCGGCTCTTTACGCGGTGAATGGTGGGGTGCGGACCGCCACTGATCAAACGTGGCGAAGCGGGCTGATGCCCGGTGCGGATTTCAGGCGGCGCGCGCTCAAGCGGGTTGGTCGGGTGGGCGGGCGACGTCGGGGGCGGGGGTTTCGTAGGCGGAGATGTGGGCGGCATCGATGTCGGCCTGGGTGTAGCCGCCGGCCGATGGCGCCTTGGCACGGCGCGGGCTCGTCGGAGTGGGTGCCGCGGGGGCGAACGGGGTGGTGATTTTTTCGTAGAGCGCGAAGAGGCATTCCACCCGTTCGCGGTCACTCGTGAAGACGGCGGAGCGGTAGCTTTTGTCGACGGCGCGGTCGAGGGCCTGATGGGCTTTGAGCAGCACGGAGGGCATCGCGAACGGGTTGTAGAGATCGGCGAGGCTGGCGTCGGCGGCGAGAAGTGGGGCGAGGGCGTCGAGCACGGCTTGCGCCGCTTTTTTAATGGCAGTGCGTTGGGCAGAGGTTGGGACGGGCCAGGGGAAGGTATTGTAAACCATGCTGCCGGAATATTGGAACCCGCTCTGAGACGTCCGCTGACGGTGCGAACCCACCCAGATGCATCGCAGAAGAGAGGCCGCCGAAGAGGAACAAGCTGGGCGGGGCGACGAGGTAAATTTTGCTGCTCGGTATGATCGCGGGCGAAAGAAAGCCGATCGGAATATAAGTGCGGCGTTCGGAAGAGACCTCGGGAATCGCGATGAACTCCACGTCGGGTTGGGAGATAAAAAGAACTCTGTTGGCCAGCTGGCCGCTTCACGGGTGGGCTTGGCGGTGCTGGCTTTCCGGAAGTCGCGCACGGCGGCGATGCGCTGCATCACGCCCGGCAAGGCGCGTAATTCGTGAGTGGGGCGTCCTTCAGCCAGAGGCACCAACGCATGCTCCCGTTGATCAATTCCTCTGAGCCGGTGAAGCGCCGGAAGATTTTTTTGGCTCTTGGTTCCAGCCGGAGAAATTCGGAGCGTTCGGCGTCGGTAAAGATGAAATACCCGTCATCACTCGGATGGTTGCCGCAGCGCATCTCGGGGATGGGGGAGATCGGCTGGCGGCGTTGGGTGACGAAGCTTGCGGAACCCGGAGTCAGGTAAGGGCCGATGGGCGCGGTACCGGTGGTGACGGACGCGGTGGCCTGTTCATCGTAGGCGTAGAGTCGCTTGACGGGCACGTCATCGTGGCCGAATCCAGCAATGACAACGTGAACGTGGGCCATGCCGCACGCTTCGTTGGCCCACGCAAACGTGCGGTGGTCGAAATGGATTTGGATGCGTGGTTTTTGCAGGGGCAGGCCCCAGGCGATGGGGCCCCGCTCGCCTTGGGTGATACTGTTGGTCGCGACGAACGCGCAGCGGATGGAGGTGCCGGCGGTTTAGAGGGCGCCTTTGACAAACCAAGAGACGGCGTAGTCGAGGTCGCCGATGTTCCCGCAGTCACCGAAGACCTCGGCCATGTCAGCCTTCTGACCGACCGTCTGGTAGTGTTTTCCGATCAAGGGCGGGTTGCCGAGGACGTGGCTGCATCTCTCCGCCGGCAGGATTTTTTCCAGTCGAGGCGGAGCGCGTTACCGGAGACGATGGTCGGAAATTTTTTCAGCTGGATGCGGCGTAGTGGCGGCCGAAGGTTTTCGAGAAGGCGAGGTTTACCTGATGATCGGTCAGCCAGAGGGCCGTCTCGGCGATGAGCGCCGGGAACTCCTCCAGCGCGATGCCGTAGAATTGATCGACGTTGAGCCGGGCGAGGTCGCCGACCGCGCGGCCGAGCGGGAGTAGGTCGCCGTAGCTGGCTGGCAGCACTGCGAGCTCGAGGGCGCGCAGCTCGCGGTAGGCGACTACGAGGAAATTGCCGCAGCCGCAGGCAGGATCAAGGAAGCGGAGGGCGGCAAGGCGGTCGTGGAATTGTTCGAGTGCCTTCTTTGTGCCGGAGTCGGCGCGGAGTTTGGCGAATTTGGCGCGGAGAGCATCGAGAAAAGTGGGTCGAGGACGCGGCGGATGTTTTCCTCGGAGGTGTAGTGGGCCCCTTTGGCGCGGCGCTCCTTATTGTCCATGACGCCCTGAAAGAGGGAGCCGAAGAGACCGGGAGAGATGCGGCTCCAGTCGAAGCGGCAGCAGGCGAGGAGCGCGGCGCGCTGGGCGGGCGTCAGGTCGGCGCTATCGAGCCGCTCAGCGAAGAGGCCGCCGTTGACGTGGAGGAAGGCGGCGTAATCGGCGGGAAGATGCGCGGTGCGGGCTGGGCCGGGCGCGTCGAGCACTTAGAAAAGTTTGGCGAGGCGGTCGCCAAGATCGGAGCCGTCTTTTTGGAGCCCTCGACGAAGCGAGTGAAAGAATTCCACCGGAACATGTCGGTATCCTCGGCAAAAAGGCAGAAGAGGACGCGGACGAGAAAACGTTCAAGACGATGGCCCGAGTAGCCGGATTTACTCAACTCGTCGTGGAGTTCGCCGAGGAGCGCGACGGCCTGGAGGTTGATGTCGGGCTGCGTCGTGAAGAGCGCTTGCTCCGCGTCGCGGATAAAGGCGAAGTGAGGGACCTTGTCGGGGCGATCGGCGAGCGTGAAAGCGGCGACGAGGACGGGCTGGGTTTTGCGGGTGGAAGTGAGGCCCCGAAGTGAGTCGTGAATTTCTTCGCCGAGATCGTAGAGCGCAAAATTGGTAAAGTCTGAGACCAGCACCCCGCGTGGGCCTGCGTCGGTGGGGAGGTCGTCGATATCATCGAAGGCCTGCCGGGCGGCCCCGCCTTTCGCGGCGGAGAGGTCGCGACCGGTGGACTTCATTTCAACCAGGAATTTGCCCGGCCAGAAGAGATCGATGCGGCCCTCGCCGCGAGCCGCGCGTTCGACGCGATGCTCGAAGCGATCATCGACGGCACGGCGTTCGCGACCGAAGATGACAAAAAACTGGTCGAGAAACGATTTGGCTTCGGTCTCTTCGCGCTGGGGACCGGCCCACGCCGTCGCGAAAGCCAGCGCGCGAGAACGCATCTCTTCGCGGGAGAGTGTCGTCACGATGGGCGGGGCAGAATAGTGCGATATGATCTGCGAGCCACGGAGCAGAATTGCGCAGCCAAGCGCGCGCAATCATTTCAAATGGAGAAGAACAGCTTTGGATGCATCTCCGAGTTGCCGCTCGGATTCGCTCCATAGGAAACGGGCGGACTGGTTATTGAAGACGCCGTTGCGGGCGAGGAGACGGGTGAGTCCGTGCGGGACCAGAACTGGCCGCAAGCTATGAAACGGTTCTGCAGCTGGCGTCAGAGGGATTCATTGGCGCCGCTGCCCATAGGCGCGCCTTCTTCCCCTAGGCCTGAGAGCGCAGATGATCCCCGTGATTGAGGACGTAATGGACCTTGGGGGTGACCGTTTTCTGGCGGCGCGCTGCGTGGCGTGGTCGGAGCCAACAGCTGCAGGAGCGATCGAACCACTGCGGATTCCTCGCCGTGGCGGACTTGGTGCTAGAGTGCTTCGACCCAGGCCCTCGCCGTGGCGATGCCAGCGCAGTGCAGCTCGTGCGCCAAGGACCATTGCCAGCGCGCGTCATCGACCACGAAATAAATCAGTTTTGGGCCTGTTCCAAGCCCCGCCGTCGCGCGGAATTCAACCGGAGTGGTTATCGGCACAGGCCATGATCGATTTTTTCATCAGGATCCCGCGCCTACTGGCGGTTTCGACCCGTTGATCCAAGTGGCAAACCGCCACCGATTTTACCTCGCGCCGATCCACTCGTTGGTGGTCGGGTGGCGACGGTCCTTTTCCGCAAAGATGCGAGCCGCGCTCTCGCGCCGGCTAGCCATCCATCATGATGACCAAACTGTATTCAGGTTCGTGTTTCGGCACCGGCGACAGACTTAGGACCAGCGCCGCACACGCAAGGCCCCTCTGCTGCACGTGACGGTGAATCATCGCTGACCGAGTAGCCGACGATCGGGACCATCGTGCCGTCGGCTTCAGCGACGATCCGTTCGGCCCCGGCGGCGGGCAACGCGCGCACGGGCGGCGGCTCGCGCGCTTGCCAGGACGTTGGCGTGGTGCAGGGTGAAGGTGAGCAGGCGGCCGACCGGGACTTTCACCCCGTAATGATAGTGAACTTTTTCGGCATCGGACGCGAAGGCTTCATCCACGCCGAAGTCGGTCAGGGCTCGTTGCAAGCGCCGAGAGCTGCCGCGATTGCTGATGCGGCCGGGCGGACAAAATGGGCGCCGCGTCTGCGTCCCGCTGCGCCAAAGCTGTTCGGTGAGCTCAATCCAGCCGAGCGTGATTTGCCAACGGACTTTTTTACCCGCGGGGGTAACTTGCCGGTGGCGGCGGGTTGCACGTTCGCGTAGCGATGCTCGGCCCAGCGGCTCAAGGCTTGCTGGCCGATTTGCCGGATCCGTTTGACGATGGTGTCCTCGGCTTGATCACCGATTTTGAGTGCCTCCGCGCGGTTTTCAACTTCGTCAAGCAACGCAGCGACGAGGTTATAAAATTGCGGCTGGCGCTCGAGGCGCGTGATCAAGCCGGCGGTGGGGGTGAATAAATCCAGTGGGTTCATCTCAATAAACGCTCATGAACGGAGCAAAACTGTTTGGCTGAAAATCAAACTGTTCTTGGTGCGCGACTTGTCGTTTTATCCGCAACGTTGCGGCCGCCTCCTTATTTTTTCCCGCAGAGCGGACAGGGCGCT
>CAMBVX010000285.1 GCA_945871085.1 Opitutus sp. GAS368
GGTTAACCAGCGCACCTCCATCTGCGATGATTGGCGCTCGATCGTCCCCAGGAAAGCCACTTGGGCTTCGATAAGGTCCCTCACCTGGTGGTAGACTTCCTCCAGCGCCCGCGTGTTGGCCTGCCAGTCCGCCCGAATCGGCTGCGCGATTTGCTGGGCCAATAGCTGCAGCCACTGGGGTAACTCGGCGTGTGATTATATCTCGGCGACTTTGTTTATGGGTGGTCGTCCCGGTCGGACCGGAGTGGATTGATCGCCTGCGGGCCGATACCCCCGCGTGTTTACCTGAGAGGCTCGATTCGCCCCGTCCAAAGCTAACGCCAACTGCCTGGCCGCTATCTTGCCGCTACGCCTTAATCTGAGGCCTTGCAGAATGATCAGGTTAGTCCCCTTCCGCTCGCCGTCTCCGAGCCTTGATGCCCGCCCGATGCTTCTTCGTCTGAATCATCCGCACTTTTTGACCGTAACTCTTTTGCCTATTTCTGCGGAGATTTCTTGCCTGATCATCCTGCCTCGCTGCTGCCGTTGCCCGTTTCCGCTCCTCCAGCTTTGAACACAGCTCTGACCAAGCCAACTCACGATTGGCAGTCTGCGACCTCTCCCTTTGGCATCGGACTTCTACTCCCGTTGGATGATGTCGAAGCCAAACACAGGAGCTGGTTTTTTGGATTTTTTGCCCGCCCCTTCCCGATCCGAGTATGAAACGTTCCTCCACGTCTGCACTCCGCATCTCGAGCGCAGATAACCGCGCTTCGATTTCGTGATTCATGGGGCTCAGTTTGGACTTCCGCACGAAACGGCGGGAATTCGCTTAAACCTCTTGATTTTCTGCCCACCCGGCCCTGCCCCGCGCACCAACTTCTCCTCCACGTCCGCCGCGCGCACGCCGAGGGCCTTGAGCCTTTTTTCAATTTGGGTTGGTAAAGCCATCGTCGCCTCGTTTGTTCTTAGGGAAACTATTCTTCGCTCCCCGAGTCAAACGCCCTCCCTCCGCGCTCCCTTTCCCTTTCCCTTTCACTTTCACTTTCCCTTTCACTTTCACTTTCCCTTTCACTTTCACTTTCACTTTCCCTCTCACTCTCCCTCTCACTCTCACTCTCCCTTTCATTCATGCTCAACGGTCCCGCTTGGTCCCAGAAACTCCGCGCTGAAATCGGCAAAGCCGTCATCGGTCAAGACGCCGCCGTCGAGCGCCTCCTCGTCGCCCTCCTCGCCAACGGCCATGTCCTCCTCGAGGGCATGCCCGGCCTCGCGAAAACCCTCCTCATCCGCTCCCTCGGCACCGCCCTCGGCGTCCACTTCGAGCGCGTCCAATTCACCCCCGACCTCCTCCCGAGCGACGTCACCGGTACGATGATCTTTCAGCCGAAAACCGGCGAATTCACCCCCCACCGCGGCCCCATCTTCGCCAACCTCGTCCTCGCCGACGAAATCAACCGCGCCCCCGCCAAGGTCCAGTCCGCGCTCCTCGAAGCCATGCAGGAGCGCCAAGTCACCATCGGCGGGCAAACCATCCAGTTGCCCAAACCGTTTTTCGTGATGGCCACGCAAAACCCCGTCGAACAAGAAGGCACCTACCCGCTCCCCGAGGCCCAGACAGACCGTTTCCTCTTCAAACTCATCGTCGATTACCCGACTGCCGAAGAAGAATCCCAAATGATGCAGCGTTGGGGCCAGGTCACCAAACAGCCCTCGCTCGTCGCCGCCTCCAGCGGCGAAGAACTCCTCGCCCTCCGGGCCGAGGTCGACCGCATCCACCTCTCGCCCGCCGTCCAAGGCTACATTCTCGCTCTCGTCCGGGGCACGCGAGCTCTCGCCGAAAAAGGCGGGGCCGGCAAACGCTACCTCAACTTCGGCGCCTCGCCGCGCGCCTCCCTCGCCCTCTACCAAGCCGGCCGCGCCCTCGCGTGGCTCCGTGGCCTCGACTACCTCTCCCCCGCCCTCGTGCAGGAACTCGCTCCCGACGTCCTTCGCCACCGTATCGGCCTCACCTACGAAGCCGAAGCCGAGGAAATCACCGCCGACAAAATCGTCGGCCAAGTCGTCGAGCGCACCCCCGTCCCCACCCCCTCCTAATCGTTCTCTTTCCTCTTTCTCTTAATCTTTCTCCCCTTCCCGTTTCGTCCCCACCCCCTCCTAATCTTTCTCTTTCCTCTTTCTCTTAATCTTTCTCCTCCGCCTTCTGCCCGTCCGCCTTGGCCCTCCTCTCCCCAACTCCTGCTACGTCCGCCGCCGCGCCCGCCGCCTCGCCGCTCGCCCTCTTGCGCCAACTCGAATGGCGCGTGCGCCACGCCGTCGAAAACGTCCTCAGCGGCGAATACCGGTCCGCCTTCCGCGGCCGCGGCATGGAGTTCGATCAGGTCGTCAAATACGAGTTCGGCGACGACGTCCGCGACATCGATTGGAACGTCACCGCGCGCCTCGGCGAAGCCTACCGCAAAAAATTCGTCGAAGAGCGCGAGGTCACTCTCCTCGTCGTCTTCGAAGATTCCCCCTCGCTCTCCTTCGGCTCCGGCGCGCAATCCAAACGCGAAGCCCTCCTCGAACTCGCCGGTCTCGTTATGCTGCTCGGCGCCGTCAACCGCGACCGCGTCGGCTTCGTCTACGCCGGCCCCGAGGGAAAAATCGTCCGCGAGCCCGTCCGCGGTCGCGGCCAGATCATGCACGCCGCCGCCTCGCTCCTCGCCCGCCCCGCGCCCGCGCCCACGGATCGCGCGCCGGAAATGCCGTGGCGTTTCCTTGCCCGCGCCGCACCGAAACACAGCGTGCTGCTCTGGCTCAGTGATTTCCCACCCCGCGGCGTGCCCGAAGGCTGGACCGTCCTCCAACGCCGCTACCAAACCATGGGCTTCCGCGTCGACGATCCGTGGGAACGCGCCCTCCCCGACGGCGAAGCCTTTGCCGCCTACGATCCCACCACCGGCCGCCTCGTCACCCTCGACGGCAATTCCGCCGAACGCGCCGCCCACGCCACGTGGTGCCGCCAACGCGAGGACGTCTGGACCACCCTTTTCCCCGACGCCCTGAGCCGCCTCGTCGTCGGCACCGAGCAAAACCGCCTCGACGCCCTCGTGCGTTTCTTCCACGCCCGCATGAGAGCGGGCACGCGCCGATGAGCCCGCCACGCCTCATCCTTCCCGTAGTCGCGAGCGCCAGCGAGCGGTCCGCCCCGCACGCGCTCTCCCGTAGCCGCGAGCGCCCGCGAGTGGTCCGCCCTCCGTCCTCCGCCCTCCGTCCTCCGTCCCGCAGCGCATGGGCCACCTAGCTTTCCACGATCCGCTCTGGCTCTTCGCGCTCCTCGCGTTGCCGCTGATCATTTGGCTCCGCGGCCGCCGCAGTGTGCCGGTCTTGCTCGTACCGTTCGCCGCCGCCTGGCATCGCCCCTCGCTCTCCTCCCCGTCCCGTTGGCCCGTCGGCCTCGCCCTCACCGGCCTCGTCCTCCTCGTCGTCGCCCTCGCCCGCCCCCAACGCGTCGAAGATAAACGCGAGGTCCGCTCTCAAGGCTACGACATCATGCTCTCCGTCGACCTCTCCGGCTCCATGCTCGCCGAGGACTACGAGAAAAATGGCGAGCCCATCAACCGTCTCCAGGCCATCAAGCCCGTGATTCAAGCGTTCATCGAGCAACGCCCCTCCGACCGCATCGGCGTCGTCCTCTTCTCCGGCCGCGCCTATACCATGGCCCCGCTCACCTTCGATCACGATTGGCTGTCGCGCCAACTCGAACGCCTCAAGCTCGGCATGTTGGAAAACGGCACCGCCATCGGCGACGGCCTCGGCGTTGCCCTCACCCGTCTCGAACAAGCCAAACGCGCCACTGGCGGCCAACGTCAGGGCGCCTTCGTCATCCTCCTCACCGACGGCGTGAACAACAGCGGAGCCCTCTCCCCGGAGCAGGCCACCACGCTCGCCAAAGCCCGCGGCATTCCCGTCTACACCATCGGCGCCGGCAAAGACGGCTACGTGCCCATGCCCGTCTTCGACGCCAACAACCGCCGCATCGGCCGCCGCATGGTGCTCTCCGACCTCGACGAAGCCGCCCTCCGCATCATCTCCGAACAGACCGGCGGAAAATTTTTCCGCGCCGCCGATACCGACACCGTCGAAGCCGCCTTCAAAGCCATCGACCGCGCACAGAAAATCGAATTCCAGTCCAAGAGCTACCTCATCACCACCGAACTCTTCTGGTGGCTCGCCGCCCCCGGCCTCGCCGCCCTCGCCCTCGCCGCGCTCGCCGCGCGCCCCCTGGGAGCGCGGGCGGCCCGCCCGCAAACCACTTAAAATTCCCGATTCCCGATGACCGATTTTCAGTTTTCAAGATGTCCTCCCCCGCTGCGTGCTCCGTCCCCGCAGACCCCTCGGTCATTAGACATTAGCCATGAGTCATTGGTCATTCTCCTCCCCTCATGACCTTCGCCACCCCCCAGCTCCTCTGGCTTCTCCTCGCCCCGGTCGCGCTCCTCGTCTGGGAACTCACCCACCGCCGTCGCAGCGCCAGCCTGACGCGCCCAAAAATCCTCCGTGCCGAAGCCGGCGCCTCCGGCCTCCGTCTCTCAGCTCTCAGCTCTCAGCTCTCCGCCGCCTCGTCATCCGCCCGCCCCCGCTACTGGCTTACCTTGGGCCTCGCCCTCGCGATCACCGCCCTCGCCCGCCCCCAATACGGCCGCCTCGAAGAACCCGTCTTCGACCAATCCCGCGAAATCCTCCTCGCGATCGACCTCTCTCGTTCGATGCTCGCGCCCGACGTCAAACCGTCGCGCCTCGAACGCGCCAAGCTCCTCATCCAATCCCTCCTCGAAAAACTCGAAGGCGAGCGCGTCGGTCTCGTCGTCTTCGCCGGCACGTCCTTTCTCCAAAGCCCGCTCAGCGCCGACTACGAAATCCTCCGCGAATTTCTCCCCGCCCTCGGCCCCGAATTCCTCCCCCAAGGCGGTTCCAACTACGGCGCCCTCCTCGACGCCTCCATCCAAGCCTTCAGCTCTACCAACGCCGCCGATCGTTTCCTCGTCATCCTCAGCGACGGCGAGGCCACCGACGAAGACTGGAAAAAACGCACCGACGAATTGAAAAAGAAAAACATCCGCGTCCTCGGTCTCGGCATCGGCACTCCCGGCGGCGCGATGATTCCCGACGGCACCGGCGGCTTTATCAAAGACGAACGCGGCGCCGTCGTCCTCTCCAAACTTGAAAGCACCACGCTCCAAGAACTCGCGACCGCCACCGGCGGAGTTTACCGCGACGCCAGCGGCTGGCTCGACCTCGCCGGCCTCGTGAAAGAAACCGTCGAAGCCGGCCAAAAAGGACAGTTTCTCGAGAAGAACACGATCCGCCTCGCCGAACGTTTTCAATGGCCCCTCGCCCTCGGACTCTGGTGCCTCCTCGTGAGTTTTTACGCCGAATTCCCCGTCCGCCCCCGCCCCCGCGACATCAAACTCACCCCCCACCCCCAGCCTACGCCACCCTCGGCCCCGCGCCCCCTCGCCACCGCCGTCGTCTCACTCGCACTCTGCGCCTTGGTCCTTGGACCTTGGGCCTTGGGCATTACCCCCGCCAAGCCCTCCGCGTCCGCTCCCGCCGACACACCCGCCCCGGCCTCCGACGCCCTCGCCAAAATCATCGGCCGCGTCGCCGCCGCCGAAACTCGCACCGCCCGCGACTGGGCCGAACTCGGCCGCGAAACCGTCACCTGGGGCGGCCGCCTCCAATCCGAACAACAACAAATCCCCGAAGGCCCCGTCCGCGACGCCCTCGCCGCCGTCGACGCCGGCGCGAAACTCGACCCCAAAACCGCCGACTGGCCCAAGCTCCGCGAAGAACTCGCCGCCCTCCTCAAGCAGTCCGAAGACCAAAAACAGGATCAACAAAAGCAGGACGAAAAAGATCAACAGGACCAGAAAGACAAACAGGACCAAAAAGACCAACAGGACAAAGATCAGAAAAATCAGGACCAGAAAAAATCCGATAAACAGGACCCGTCCAAAGATCAAAAGGACTCCCAGCAGGAAAAATCCGACGAACAAAAAAAACAGGACCAGCAACAGCAGGACAAAGACGACCAAGCGAAGCAGGGCGAGTCCGCGTTCGGCGACATGAAGAAAAACGAACCGCCGCCCCCAGCCCCACCCGAAGACCCCGGCACGCAGAAAGTCGGCGGCCAACCCGAGAAAAAAGAATCCGAGCAACAACCCGCCGACCCGTCCCTCGCGCTCCCGCTCCAAAAACTCGAGCAACTCCGCAACCAAGATTCTCCCGCCCATCTCTTCCAACTCATGGAAGGCGACAAAAAATCCGCCCCGAAAACCAAGGGTAAAGATTGGTAACGCCCATGCGCCCCCTTTGTCATCGCGAGGAGCGCAGCGACGCGGCGATCCATCACTCCCGCCCCCGCGCGCCAGCGCCACGCTCCCACTTACCTGTTTAGCCGCTACCCTCGACACCCATGCGCCAGCGACTCGTTCTCGTTCTCTTACTCGTTCTCGTTCTCCGCTGCCTCCCCGCCGTCGCGCTCGCCCAAGCCGTCCGCTGGGAGCCCTCCGACGCCGATCCCGCCGAGCTCATTCTCATCTTCGAGAACTGCTCGCCCAACGGCGAACCCCGCCTCCCCGCCATCGAAGGCGTCCAAGCCGACCGCACCGGTCAGGGCTCCCGCACAGAGTTCAATAATTTCCGCCGCACCGATTACGTCCAACTCACCTACCGCCTCCGCACGCGTTCAAACGCTCCCGTCACGATCCCCGCCTTCGATATAAAAACGGACAAAGGCGACCTCCGCGTCCCCGCCTTCAAGACTGCCGGTGCCGCTCGCAATCCCTCCCTCGACACCGCCGCCTCCTCTCAACTCGTCCCCGGCAACACCACCCTCTGGGCCGGCGAAGTTTTCCCGCTCCTCTACACCCTCGACGTCAACCGCCGCAACTTCAGCCAACTCGAGACCAACCCCGATTGGAGCGCCAGCCCCCTCGTCGCCGAAGATTGGTCCAAGCCCGAGCCCGGCGAACGCGTCATCAACGGCGAAGCCAAACTCAACATCGTCTACCGCACCCGCGCCTACGCCAAGAGCCCCGGCCCCCTCGCCCTCAATCCGGTCACTCAAATCGTGCGCCTCCAGACCGGCAGCATCGGCTTCGGTCTCTTCCAACAGCCACGCCTCGAACGCCTCTCCGTCGAGTCCGCCCGCCCCACCCTCACCATCCGTGCGCTCCCCGCCCCCGCGCCCGCCGGCTTCGGCGGTGCCGTCGGCCAGTTCAAACTCGTCTCCAAAGTCGTCCCCGAAAAAGCCGCCGTCGGCGAACCCGTCACGTGGACCCTTGAGCTCAGTGGCACCGGCAACTGGCCCGACGTATCCGGTCTCCCCCAACGCGACGTCTCCAACGATTTCCAAGTCGTCCAACCCAAAGCCAAACGCACGCCTTCCGACGGCAAACTCTTCGACGTGACGCTCGCCGAAGACGTCGTCCTCGTCCCGTCCAAGCCCGGGTCCTACAACCTCGGCCCCGTCAATTTCGCCTACTTCGACCCCAAGACCGGCACCTACAAAACCATCTCCGCCCCGCGCACCACCGTCACGATCACCGCCCCGTTCGCCCCTCAGTTCAACATCACACCCACGCCCCAGAGCCCCGACCCCACCTCCCAGACCCCTCCCTCGTCCGCCGCCACCTCCTCGTCCGCTCAAATCGCAAATCCGAAATCGCAAATCGCCTTCCCCGCCGCTCCCGCCGGCATCCCCCGCGACCCGCTCCCCGGCACCGCCACCGCGAGCCCCCCCCTCTCCACCCGCACCCTCAGCCTCGGCCTCCTCGCCCCTGTCGCCGGTCTCCTGCTCTTCTGGACCTGGCTCGCCATCCGTCGCGCCCAACTCACCGATCCCCTCCGCCCGCGCCGCGAAGCCCGCGCCCGCCTCACCGCCACCCTCGCGCAACTTCGCACTTCCGGCGGTTCGACCCCTCAACGCTCAACGCTCAACGCTCAACCACCGCAGCAGTCGCTGCTGCTGCGTTGGCAACACGACACCGCCGTCCTCTGGCAACTCCGCCACGCCGCCCCACCCGCCACGGCCCTCCTGGCCGCTGAGCAAGCGACACCCCCGTCGCGTCCCTCATCCGCCCCCCACGCCCCCACGTGGTCCACCCTCTGGCAAGAATCCGACCGCGCCCTCTACGGCCCGGCCTCCGCGCTCCCCTCCGATTGGATCGCCCGCGCCGAAGCCGCCCTCGCCGCCCAACGCGTCCCCGGCTTCAACCCCCTCCGCCTCTTCCTCCCGCGCAATCTCCTGCCCTTCGCCGCGCTCCTCCTCCTTGCGCTCGTCCTGCCTGCCCCACTACCCGCCGCCGACGCCACCGCTCCGCTCTCCACTCCCAACTCTCAAATCTCCCCTCCCGCCGCCGACTACGCCGCCGGCAAATTCCCTGCCGCCGAAAAATCCTGGCGCGACGCCCTCGCCAAGAACCCCACCGACTGGATCGCCCACCACAACCTCTCCCTCGCCCTCGCGCAGCAGGACAAAGCCAGTGAAGCTGCCGCGCACGCCGCCGCTGCCTTCGTCCAAAATCCCAGCCACCCCGCCGTTCGCTGGCACCTCGCCCACGTATCCGAAAAAGCCGGCTACGCCCCGCCCCCGCTCGCCCCGTTCCTCCGGCCGACCGCGCAGCAATCCCTCGCTCAACTCGCGTCCCCCGCCACCTGGCAACGCCTCCTCCTCACCGCCGCGTGCCTCCTCGGCCTCGCCCTCGCCGGCCTCCTCGCGCGCACTTACGGCCACCGCTCACGCCTCCTCTCGGTCGCCGCCTTCACCCTGCTCCCCTTGGGCCTGCTCCTCGCCATCACCTCAGCCATCGGCTGGCAGACCTACACGACCGCCGCCGACGCTTCCGCCGTCGTCGCCTGGCGCGCCGGCACGCTCCGTTCGATTCCCACCGAAGCCGACACCACCCAAAAGACCACCCCCCTCGCCGCCGGCAGCGTCGCCGTCGTCACGAAAACCTTCCTCGGCTGGCAGCAGCTCACCTTCGAAA
>CAMBVX010000286.1 GCA_945871085.1 Opitutus sp. GAS368
AATGATTCAGCCGCGTCCAATAATCGAAAAAATTATCCACCGATTGCACCCGCACCACCTCGGTCAGCCCGAGAAATCCACCGCGCTCCGTCCGCGCAAATTCCTGCAATACTCTCGCTCCCGCCGCGTAGTCCCCCGCATCGCAACTCCCGAGCGAGATCGTCGTCAACCCCTGCGAAGCCCACGCGAGGGGCACCACCAGCAGGCCGAGCACACCCACACTGGTCAGCCCAACAATGCCGATTCGCTGCACGTCGACCCAAGCCGCCCTGACGCCACCACGCCCCAACGCGATTGCCAGCAAAGCCAGTGGCAGAATCTCACTCCACGCGGCATAACTGTTCGTCCCCTTCAGTCCCGCCATCGCCCCGGCCCACACGACCGCCGATTGCAACGCCAAGCCCGCCGGCACCACGAGCACCGGCCAAAACCGCCGCCAGCCCCGCGGCATCGCCAGCATCGCCAACCCCGCGCCCCACCACAGCACGTGTAACAGCAAAGCGAATGCGACGGGATAATGAATCATTCTGCTGGGTCTTGCGCTCGGCTCTCAGCTTCTCGCTCTCAGCCGGCATTTTTCTGCGCCGGCTTCCGCGCCACCGCAAACACCGACGAACCCCACGCCCACCGCCCGCCGAGCCTTAGCCAAGCATGTTCCGGAGCCACCAAGAGACTGAAAGCGGCATCCACGACTGCAGGATAGTCCTTCATGTCGCTGGTGTCCTTCGCCGACCTCAACAGCTTCCGTTTCGCCCACAGCAAAGGAAACGGAAGCGCGTTCAGATGTGTGCTCCAGCGTTCGACGAACCCCGCCTCCTGCATCAGCGTCTCAAGCTCGGGCCGCGTGTAACGGTGCTTGGTCTGACACGAATCGTCATGATACGACCACATCCACATATACGCCGGCACATTGATCACCACCACGCCTCCCGGTTTCAGCACCCGGAAAAACTCCCGCACCGCGACGTCAGCCTCGTCCACTTGGCAAATGACATCGGCCGATACCACCGCATCGAAACTTCCGTCCGCAAACGGCAACGCCGTCACACTCGCCTCCCGAATGTCGGTTCCCGCCCCGCAGCGCTGACGCGCGAGTTCGCAGGCGATCGGCATAAAATCGATGCCGCTCCACACCCAATCCGGCTGCGTTTCCCGCAGCCGCAAAATCATCCCGCCCGTGCCACAGCCCGCGTCCAGGACGGTGGCATCCGGCCTGAGCCCGGCCCGCGTCAATCGTCGCGCCACATGCGCATGCAACGACCGAAAATACCACATCCGGTCCTCGACCTCGGCGAGCTTCACATATTCGTCGTTTTGCATGGGTGCTGCTCTCAATTGGGCGCGCGGGCGGCCCGCCCGCAACATTATCCATTGCCGCGCGCCTCCGTCCTCGGTCCCCTGTCCTCCGTCCTCCGTCCTCCGCCCTCCGTCCTCCGCCCTCCGTCCTCCGTCCTCCGTCCTCCGCCCTCCGTCCTCCGTCCCCTGTCCCCTGTCGCCAGTCCACCGACATGCGCCGCCTCCTCGCCCTCCTCGACACCCCTACCGGCCGCGCCGCCCGTTACGGGTTCTCGGCCGTGCTCGTCGCCGGTCTCATTTGGAGCATCGACTGGCAGCAGTTCACGGCCCTCCAAGGGAAATTCGACCGCGGCCTCGTCGTCCTCGCCACGCTCATCGCCGGCCTCGCCTTCCCGCTTCAGGCGTGGCGCTGGTGGCTCCTCCTCTGCGCCCAGGGCCTCACGCTCTCGCTCCCTTGGGCCCACCTCGCCACTTGGATTGGAAATTTCTACAACGCCTTTCTCCTCGGCGGCCTCGGCGGTGATGCCGTACGCGCGTTCTACCTCTGCCGTGACGCACCCTCCAGCCAGGCCGCCGGCCTCGCCGCCACCTTCCTCGACCGCGTCATGGGGCTCATCGTCCTTCTCAGTCTCGCCGCCCTCACCTTGCTCCTGAAACTCGACGCCGTCGCCCGCCACACCGAACTCCGCCTGCTCCTCACCGTCTGTGCCGCACTCTCCGTGGCCAGCGTCGTTGTCTTCGTTTTCCTTTGCCGCCAGCCGCCCGCGTGGCTCGTGCGCCGGCTCGGGCCCACTCACTCTGCCACCCTCGCCGCTATCCTCGCCCGCGCCCACTCCACGCCGGTCGCGCTCCTCACCGCCCTCGCGGCGAGCTACGCCATCTGGCTCCTCGACTTCCTCTCCGTCTGGCTCCTCGCCCGCAGTATCGGACTCCCGCTCCCCTTCATCGAAGTTTCGCTCGCCATGTCCGTCGCCTACGCCGCCACCGTCCTGCCTGTCAGTGTCGGCGGCCACGGCATCCGCGAGGGCGCGCTCCTCGCCATGCTCGCCCTGCTCGGCCTCCTGCCCGACGAAGCCTCCCGCCAACTCGCCCTCCTCCTCGCCGTCCTCGTCTGGGCCACCAGCGTCCTGTGGAGCCTCGTCGGCGGGGCCGTCCTCCTGCTCGCCCGCCCGTCCTCCCCCACGAACAGGTAACCCGCAATCCGCCAACCGCTTGTCGGCAGGTATCCCCCCGCCGTCCACCGCCGCCCGGCGTTCCCGTCCTGTCCTCGGCGTAACTTCTCGGCCGCGAGCGCGTCCCTGTGCCGAATCCGCACCATGCAGCTCTCGCCGGCCCTTCATCTCCTCACCGTTCTCGTCCTCTTGCTCCTGCCGGCGCGCGTGCTCGGCCAAGAAACGGATCCGCCTGCCGCCACCGATCTGACCTTGGCCGGCCCCCACGGCGCCCTGCTCCGCTTCACCGCGTCGGACGCCGGGTGGAGTTGGACCGGCTTGTCCATCCCCGCCGCCACCGCCGAGCTCAAAATCGTCGCCGAGGAATCACCGATCAGCGTCAGCGGCACCGGACACCTGCTGGCCCACCGTTGGACGCTCGTCGATCAGACCTCCGGCAGTCTCACTTTTGAACAAGCGGTGCCCGCCGCCGACGTGGTTTTCCGCCGCAGTTTTTCCTTCGGCCCCGCCGCCCACGTCGCGCGGGTCGAAACGTGGGCCCGCAGCACCGACGGCGAAAAAAATCTCACCCGCGCGTCTTTACTCGATTTGCGCGTCGACGGCGAAGTCTTCCGACAAACCGGCGCGGCCCCGGCCTCGTTCCCCCTTTTCAGCCGCTCGCTCTTCCTCGGAATCGAACACGTCTCCGGCCACTGCCTCGTCCTCGACGACGTCGCCCGGCTCTCTCAGACGCCCCACCTCAAGCTCGGCGATACTTGGCAATTCGTCGCCGCCGCCGTCGTCGGTTGGGCCCTGCCCACCGATTGCAGCCTGATCACGCCCGACCACCGCATCCGCCGCGCCTTCTTCGACTATCTCGACACCATCCGGCTTAAACCCGCCGGCCTCGAGTTGCACACCAACACCTGGTGGACCCTCCCGCTCCCGTTCTCGGAAAACGATGTGCTCCGCGACATCACCGCCCTCCGCCAAGGTTTCACCGAACGCACCGGCCTTTTTTTCGACTCCTTCGCCCTCGACCTTGGGTGGTCCAACCCCCGGAGCATTTGGCAAGTCGACCCGAAACGCTTCCCCAACGAACTCCGCACCATCCACGAAAGCCTCGGCGCGCTCGGTGCGAAACTCGGCCTCTGGTTCTCGCCCGGCAGCGCGTATCCCGAAGGACTGGATAATCTCTGGCTCGCTTCCGCCGGCTATGAGATGACACCCCTCGACGACGCGAACAACGCGCTCTCCCGCGTCCCGTGTTTCGCCCTCGGCGGGCGTTACCAGCGTGAGTTCAAAGACAACATCGTCCGTCTCGCCCGCGACTACAACCTGCGGCACGTGAAGCTCGATTTTATGCTCCACACGTGCGGCGTCGCCTCGCACGGTCATCCCGTCGGCCTCGATTCCGCCCATGCCATCGACGCCGGTCTGGCCGATGTCCTCGACAGCCTGCGGGCGGTCAATCCGGAGATGGCGCTCGAACCGTTGTGCACCGGCTATCCCCCGAGCCCCTGGTGGACCACCAAAACCCCCTACGTCCTCGGCCCCTACGGCGACGACGTGCCCTACGGCCGCGTCCCCAGCCCCGAATGGATGGAGTCGCTCATCACCGCGCGCGATATCGCCTACCGTCAGGACCGCGACCAATGGCTCATGCCTTCCCAGGCGATCGAGACCATCGACATCGTGCGCCAGAGCCCCGGCGACTTCGAGAATCTCGCCGTGATGGCCATCGGCCGCGGGCGCTGGTTCATCTCCACCTACCTGAAGCCCGAACTCATGACACCGCAGAACTGGGACTTCTTCGCCGCCCTCGTCCGCTGGGCCCGCGCCAACAAGAAATTCCTCGGTAACGCCGAGCTGTTCGGCGGCAAACCCGACAAACGCGAAGCTTACGGCTACCACTTTCACCACCCCGAGCGGGAGCTCTATTGCGTCCGCAACCCGTGGCTCGAAGAACGCTCGATCACGCTGCCCACCTGCTCCGCCGTGACCGAGGTCCGCGATCTCCACATGATCTATCCCCGCCGCGAATTCGTCGCCCGTCTGATCCCCGGCGCTGACGCCCCCGTCATCTCGTTGGCCGGCTACGAAACCGTCATGCTGGAAACCGTTCCCGCCGGCGAGACCGAACCCACCGCCCCGTCGCGCCTCCCGGTCGAAACCATTTCCACTCCCTCCGAACCCTCGGTCGGCATCGAACACACCGCCGACGAGCTTCTCCCTACCACGATTCACTACAATTGGACCGGGACCGTCACCGCGCCCACGATCACGAACCCGGAAATTTGTGTCCTCATCGAAGGCCTGCCCGTGGTCGCGCGCTCGTCCGGCCGCGTGCTCGTGGACGGACGCGTGGCCAAACTCACCGGCACCGGCAGCGCGGGGCAATTTGGCGCCGCCGCCCAGCCCTCCCCGGAAAACTGGCAGTGGTTTTTTTCACCCCTGCCGCCCGGCACGAGCGCCGTCCAAGTCTCGCTCGAAATTCCCGCCACCACCGCCTCCGTCAGCATCTACCTGCGAGGATCGGCCCCGGCCGCGAGCGACCCCGAGCCCGTCGCCGGCACCGCGTTCCCGCTCTACCGCGCCGACCGCCGCCTATGGACGCAGACGCTTGCACCCACCCAGAGGTTCCCCGCGACCGACGCCGCCGCGAAGCGCTAGAGTTCCCCCCGCTGTCCGCCGTCCGCCACGGGGCCAACCGCCATAAGCGCTCATATCAATCGCCCAAAAGATTCAGACTTTGATTTGCCGGGTAGCCGCGAGCGCCCGCGAGTGGTGATCCGTCCACTCGCCGGCGCTCGCGGCTACCGAAAAGTCCAGCGTTCAAAGGACGTGGGTATAAGTTGGCGTTCATGGGGCCATCCGCTGGCGCTCGTCCCGCTCACTGCGGATGGCCCCGCACCGAGGTAATCTTGATCGAAGATTCCTGAAGTCCGAACGTCCGCAGCTGGTAGCGCCCGGAATCCAGTCGCACCGCAGGCTCCCGCGACCGCAATTTGAAAAGATTCACGCCGGGCACCAGCGTGAGCTGGGGCAACTCAATCGCCCCGGCGACCCGCCCGACCCTCGCCGCCCCCACCTGCCGCCCCTCGTGCTCCAACGTCACCTCTCGTTCCGTGGCCCCGACCAACGTGAACGTGAGCGCCGCCGTGATCGCATGGTCGTGCGGATTAAAATACGACATCACCGCATCGCTGTTCGCCCAGCGCACCCGGCCCCCGCCCGGTGCCGGATGCCACCCCAAGCCAAACGTCACCGTCCGCCCCAGCGGCAGCGCGGGCACCGCCGCCGGCTTCAACAACACCACGACTTGGTGACCCCGCGGGCTCTCGATGCGACGGTCGTAACCGAGGCCCGCCAGCTCCTTCAGCAGTTGCTCGGCGCGATCCTCGTAACCCTTCCGATTGAAGTAGAGCGCCGCAAATCCGTAGCTCTCCAGTTGCCGCACCAGCGTCGCCGCCGGAACGTTTTCCAGATCCCGCTGCCAACGGCTCCGCGCCCGAAATTTCGCCGCGCCATAGCTGAACCGCAGCGTTTCCGTCACCAGAAATGGCCGAAACAACTCGTAGTTGCCGAGCCGTCCCGGCGCGTTCACCTCGGGAAAGCCCAGCACGGGCAGCTGGAACACCATCGCCCCCGCCGGCAGCGCGGCTTCCATTTCGCGCGCGAGCGTCCGGTCCGACTGCACCCGCGCCGCGATCTCCGCCCGCTCCGGCGCGGAGCTCTCCTGCGGGATCTGGTCCAGCAGCCCGAACCCCGCCAAGCCCAACGCCCCGGCCCACCGGCACCACGCCGGCCACCGCGCCGTCCGCCGCGACAATTGCATCACCACAAAAAACAGCACCAACGCCGAAATAAATACCACCACCCGGTTCGTCGCGCGAAAAATCTGAAAACCCACCAGCAACGCCAGCAAATTGGTCACCCCTCCCACCGTCGCATAAACCGTCAACCAACCGATCGACAGCGCCGCCCCCGGCGGCGGCCGCCGCGTGAGCAACCGGTGCACCAGCACCACGCCGAGCCACACCAGTCCGACGACCCCGACGACCCCCAGATACGGCAGAAACACTTCGCCCCTCCAGTCCGACCAACGCACATAGCGATTACCCACAAAAGCCAGCGAACCCCACCGATGAAAGATCGGAGGGATCACCAATTCCATTGGCTTCAGCGCATACATCTCCGTGCCCCCGTAGTTGCGCGACACCAACGGCGCGCCCTCCGGCTCCTGCACATGCACCCAGACCTCGATGTGGCTCGCCGCAAATACCGCCCCGGCGACAACTATCGCCGCCAAACCGATGCGTAGATTGCTCTGCCGCCGCCCGCCGAACCACTGCGCGATCAGCGCCCACCCCATCAGTTGTCCCCAGAAAAAAAGATTGTAGGGGTTGCTCACGCCCAATGCGACCGCCGCCCCGAAACACACGGCGGCTCCGCCGCTACGCCACTCCAATTGCCGGCTTTTCGCCACCAACCACACCGCCAGCAATCCCAACGGCACCGTCCACGAAAACGTGATCGAGAAATGAGCCAGGCCCCGGTGAAATGTTTGGTAGGAAAACGCGAAAAGCAGCGCCCCCGCCCACGCCCATTCCCGGCGACACCGCAGCCAGCGCACCACAAAATAGAACGAGAGCGCCGCGCTCACCGGCGCCAACATGAGCGCAATGTTCGCTGCCGCAAACAAACCGATCCACTGTGCCAGCAACCCCACCAGCAGCAGCAACGGTTTGTCCGGCGTCGGAAACGCGTTCCAATAGGCCCCGAACGGCGCGCCCAGCCGCTCGATCACCTTTGGGGCCAGGGGCCACATGTCGCCATCCGCCGCCGCCCGCATCTGCGCCAGAATCTCCGGCGCATCGCCGTCATAGTCCGTCGGCACCCGCCAACTCTCCGCCGTCCATTTGTCGTAATGCGCGCACCACACGAGCGCCGCCACCAAGGCAAGCGCCGCCACGCGCCAACGCGCGCCCAAAAATCGAATACACTTCTGTAGGGTTGGCATCACAGGAGTCCGACCGAACTCGCCTCGCCTGTTGCAGCAGGCACCTCTTTCAAAACCTCCGCCCCCGCCCACGCAAGCCCTCCGTCTTAAAACCTGCCCCCGGCAAATTCGCCCGGCCCCGCTGCGGCGCTCGTCTCCCGCCCACCCGTTAAGTTTTGCCAACCGCCGACACGCCCCCTTCCCTCCGCTCCCGACTCCATTCCATGCGTCCCGCTCATCGCACGCCCGCCGCCGGCGGCTCCTTCTCCCGGCGCTTCACCGATTACACGGGTATTTTTTTCGATGAGTTCGCTCCCGAGTCTGCGTGGATCCGCGAGTGCGGCACGATCCACCTGCCGCCCCTCGCCGGCGTTCGCGGCCTCGTGCTCCGCGGCGAAGTCCGCCCCCATCCCAGCGCCCGCGGACTCGAAGCGTCCGCGCCCGGCCTCACTTTCCTGCTCAACGACCGCCCCGCCGGCACGCTGATCGCGCCATCACCCGGCCCATGGGAAATCACCCTCGCCCTCCCTTCAGACCCCAGACCCCAAACCCCAGATCCCGCCGCCCAGACCCCGGATCCCAAACCCGAGACCCTGGTTCTCACGCTCCGCCTCACCGGCACCACGCTCACCAACACCCTCGCCTGGCTCGGCCGCGTCTCCGGGCTCGCCCCGCTCCAGCGCTTCCGCGCGCAAAATAAAAACCGCCAGCTCCGCCTCATCAGCATCGCGACTCTCGACGGCGAGCTCATCTACGATTTCTCCGTTCGCCACGCGCCTTACTCCTCCAGCTACGCCCGCGCCCACGCCCAACTCGGACTCAACATCGCCGGCTTTCTCACCGCCGATCTCGGCGTCGGCGAATCCGCCCGCTGTATGGTCCGCGCCGCCGATGCCGCCGGGCTCTCCACCGCCCTCGTCCCGCTCAAACTCAACTGCAAAAACCGCCTCGGCGACCAAACCTACGCCGCCCGCCTCCAGGACGACAATCCCCACGGCGTAAACGTCGTCCATGTAGACCCCCCCGCGTCGCGCGACCTCGACCACCACCACGGCACAGCCTTCCGCGCCGACAAATACAACATCGGCTACTTCGCTTGGGAGCTCCCCGAGTTTCCCGACGCCTGGACGTCCGCCTTCGACTACTACGACGAAATCTGGACCCCCAGTGATTTCGCGACCGCCGCCATCGCGATGAAGTCGCCTCTTCCGGTTGTCACGATGCCGCACGCGATTTCCTTCGCGCGCCCCACGGACTCCACCGCCGCCCTCCGCGCCCGCCTCGGCCTCCCCGCCGGAAAATTCCTCTTCCTCACCCTCTTCGATCTCAACTCCTACGCCGAACGCAAAAACCCCCGCGCCGTCATCGCCGCCTTCCGCCTGGCCTTCGCGGCCGCCCAACGGACCGCCGGTTTTTCAACCGCCGAATCCCCCGCCGCCCTCGTCATCAAAGTCCAAAACGTCACCGGCAACGAAACCGACTTCGCCGCCCTCCGCGCCAGCGTCGCCGATCTCCCCGGCACCGTCCTCCTCACCGAAACGCTATCCCGCGCCGACATCTACGCC
>CAMBVX010000287.1 GCA_945871085.1 Opitutus sp. GAS368
AGATAGCGCGGAAAAATCAGACTGGGCTCCGGCGGCAGGTAGCCTTGGCCGACCATTTGCAGCATGAGACGGGAGAGGCGGTGGGCGAAGGTGCCGCCCGCGAATTGATAGTGCGAAATGGCATCTTCCCACACGTGGTCGTGGTCGCGCGCAATGAGCGAGATCGTCCCCGGCACGCGGAGGCCGAGCCGGAGTAAGTGGACAAGCACGGCGATGGTGTGCGGCGGCTTGGCGACGAGGAGCGCGGTCGGCGGTCGGGCGGAGGCGAACAACGCGTCGAGCTTTACGCGCAGGTGGGGCGCGGTGCCTTGGTGGCGCACGACCAGAGCTTCGATGGGATCCTCGCCGGGCCGCAAGGCGAGGCCTTCGCGAAAGCCGACTTCACTGGCGAGATCGCCGGCGGCGTCGGAGTTCGGCACGAGGAAGGCGATGCGCCGGTGGCCTTTGGCGCGGAGCACGCCGGCGGCGTGGCGGCAGACCGAGCGGTAGTCGACATCGAGCGACGGCAACTTTACTGCGGGGTGGCACGAACCGAGCACGAGAGCGGGGATCGAGTGCGTCGCAAACCACTCCTGAAGCTCTTTGCCGAGCGAGAGGAGCACGCAGCATAGCACGTGGTTTTGGCGCAGGAACGATTCAATTTTCCGTCGCTGTGCAGTGGCGCTCTGGGCCGGACACACGAGCAACTCGGTGGTGAAGCCCTGCTCGGCCAGGTGCGCGCGCATTTCACTGATGCCGTGGTAGGCGGTCAGCGTCATTTGGGAAATCGGTCGATGCGAGACGAGCACGACGAGACGGCTGCGCGGCGCGGCGGTCCGAGCGGAGGCAGCCAGCAGGCGGTTGCGGCGGCCCTGGCGGATATCGATCAGGCCGTCTTTCGCGAGTTGCTGGAGGGCTGTGCGGATCGTGGGCCGGCTCACCTGAAACATATCGCAGAGGCGGCGTTCGCTCGGGAGAAATTCCTGCCACACGTTTTCCCCGATGGCCTTGCGAATGGCGGACGCCGTCTGGCCGGAAAGTGAGAGGCGTCTGGGGATTTCGAGGATTCCGGGCTGGCTGCTCATATGGGGTTACCAGTGGAACGGTGTGGTTTCCCGCCGGGATGGGAACTTGATTCCGCGGCGATGAAAACCCTGTCAGCTGTCCCGATTTGGTCCGCGGTGCCCACGCCCCTCACGTCCGACCTGAAGGTCGATGTGGCGTCGCTCGAGAAAATGGTGGCGGCCGCCGTCGCGGAGGGCGTGGAGGGATTGTTCGTCGCCGGCACCTGTGGCGAAGGGCCGTGGCTGCCGGATCGCGAGCGAGCGCGGCTGATGGAGGCGACGGTGCGCGCGGCCGCGGGCCGGTTGAAGATTGCGGCGCAGGTGTCGGACAACTCGGTGCCGCGCATTCTCGACAACGCCATGGTCGCGGCGGAGTGCGGCGTGGATTTCGCCATCATCGCACCGCCGGCGACCTTGTTAAATGCGACGCCGGATCGCATCACGGCGCTGTTTGCGGAAGCGGTGACACAGTGTCCACTGCCGGTGGGGATCTACGATCTGGGCAAGCACCGGCCGATCATGATCCCGCAGGACCGGCTCAAGGAGCTCTACCTCCTGCCGCAGGTGAAGCTCGTGAAAGACAGTTCGGGTATGCCGGAGCGACGGGCCGTTGCGCTCGCGGCGCGGGCGGAAAAGCCTTCGTTGCGGTTGTTCAACGGGGACGAGTTTCGCTGCCTTGAATATCTCGAGGCGGGTTACGACAGCTTCCTGTTTGGCGGTGCGGTGGCGATCGCGCCGCAACTCAGGCGGATCGGCGAATTGTTTCGCGCGGGCCGACTCGACGAGGCGAGGGCGGTCGAGGCCGACATAAAACGCGTGCTTTTCGATATCTACGGCGGCGAGAAGATCGCATGCTGGTTGACGGGCCTGAAGCACTACATGGTGGTGCGCGGCCTGTTTTCCACGTCGGCGAGTTTTCTCGGCTACCCGCTCACCGACGATTGCCGGGCGAAGATCGAACGCTACGTGGCGGCGTCGGCCTGAGCAGGAAAGGTTGCGGGGCGGTCCTACTGGCAGTTCATCATTCCCTCTATGGCGACGACAACTGGACAGACGAAGGCGGGGCCACTGCGGTCGATTGTGACCGGTGGTGCGGCGAATATCGGGCGCGCGATCACGGAAGCGCTGCTGGCCGGAGGCGGTCGCGTGGCGATCGGGCAACGCACTATCGCGGCGGCCGCCGCGCTGGTGGAACGCTACGGCGACCGCGTGATTCCGTTTCGCGTGGACGTGGGCGATCCGGCCGCGTGCCGGCGATTTGTCGATGCGGCGGCGGCGGCGCTCGGCGGGCTCGATGTGCTGGTGAACAACTCCGCGGTCACCGGAGCCTCGGCGATCGCGAAACTGGCGGACATCACGCCGGAGCATTTTGAGAACGTGGTGCGCGTGAATCTGGGCGGGGTGATCTTCTGCTCCCAGGCGGCCGTGCCGCACCTGAAGGCGGCGGGCGGAGGCGTGATCGTGCACATCTCTTCGGTGAACGCGGTGCGCCCGCAGATGGGAGCGCTGGTCTATGCGGCGACGAAGGCGGGGCTCACGTCGGTGACACAGTCGATGGCGAAGGAGCTGGCGGCGGACGGCATTCGCGTCGTGGCGATCGCGCCGGGCGACATCGCGCTCGACCATGCGGCGGAGACCGACGCGGCGATTGCTGCGAAAGGTGCGGGCGGCGATGTCGTGAATCAGACGCCGCTTGGGCGAGGGCGCACGGCGGATATCGGGGAGACGGTGGCCTTTGTCTGTTCGCCGGCGGCGCGGTTTGTCACCGGTGTCACGTGGGTCGTGGACGGCGGGTTACTCGCATGAGCGTGCGTTCAGATCGGCGCGAGCGTGCAGAGGGCGTCGCCTTTGCTCACCGAGCGCTGAACGCGCCACATGACGATGCGGCCGGAGCGTTCGGCACGGACGGTCGTCGTGCCGATTTGGTCGAGAGCGTGTACGGCGCCGAGGACTTGGCCGCGGCGGACGTGGGCTCCGACTTTCGCGGTGGGCACGAAGAGGCCGCCGTGCGGCGCGGGGTGATGAATTTGGAGATGAGCTTCGTCGGCGTCTTTGGTCGTGCGCTGGATTTGCGCGCGCAATTTCGCGGGGCGCTTCGCTGGAATGATTTCGAGGGCGGCGAGCAGGTGGCGCAGACCGCGGTCGAGGTTACGGAGGTCGCGCGGGTCGACGTCGCCGGTGCCGCGGCACTCGACGTAGATGGCCGCGATCTTGCGGGCATGGGCCGCGCTGAGCGTGCGGCCGGGCAAAAACGGGCCGTCCCAGCACCAGAAGGCGTCGAAGCACGCGGCCATCGCGCGCTGCGTGCGGTTGATAGATTTTTCGTGCGTGATGAAACCGGTCCACGGCAGCAGTTCGTAGGCACGGCCGGCGCTGTGCAGATCGACGTAGTGGGTGACCTGCGCGAGGAGTTGGGTTTCGAACACGTGCGCGAGTCGTTGCGTGACCGAGCCGCGGGCGTCGCCGGGAAAGGCGCGGGCGAGGTTGAGGTCATCGGCGGGATTCGAGCGGAGGCCGGCGTAGAACGCGCCCTCGTTCAGCACGGGCACCATGACGACGGTGCCGCGGAGATTTTTCGGACGCCAGTGCTCGGCCCATTGGCGGAGGAGGGTGGGGCCCTCGTATTCATCGCCGTGCGTGGCCCCGTTCAGCAGGAGCACGGGACCGGGCGCGTTGCCGCGCCAGATGAAGGCCTCAAAGCCGACGCCGCGGACGGAGAATCGGCGCTGGTGAAAGCCGGGCGCGAGCTGCTTAAGATCGACGGAAAATTTGGAAGTGGAGGAACCCATGGCTAAAGCGAAAAAGACTACGGCGAAACCGAACTCACGCCGCAAGCGCCGCGGTGCACAACCGCGCATGACTGGCCAACGCAAACAACCAGTGGCGCGCTGGACGACAGAGGGTGCGCGCAAGCTTCTTGTGTTGGAGAACGCGTTTTGTCGCGTGGCGATTTGGCCCGAGATGGGCGGGGCGATTGTGAGCTACAGGGATGGGGCGACCGGCGTGGATATCATCTGGCGGAATCACTATGGGCAGCCGGCGCGGACCCGGCCGCTCGACCAGCCGATGCGCAGCGGCAGCGATCTCTACGATGTGATGGAGGGCAGTTGGTATGTGTCGCTGCCGAACGGATTTTTCGCGGGCGACTATTTCGGTGCGCCGATCGGCACGCACGGTGAGCTGCGCAGTCTGCCGTGGGACGTGACTGAGCTAGCGACGACTAGAAATGAAGTGCGCGTGACGCTCGTCGGGACATCGGTGCGCACGCCGCTCGTCTACCGGCGCGAGCTGACACTGCGGCGCGAGAGTGGGTTGATGCAGTGGCGTGAGACATTGGAGAACCGTTGGGCGGAGCCCCTGCCGGTGGCGTGGCTCCAGCATCCGACGTGGGGCGGGCCGCTGCTCGACGGAGCGCGGTTGATCACACCGGCGCGCACGGTGCGGGTGTTTAAGGCGGACGATCCGAGCGGGCTGCAATTGGAGTCGGGTTTTTCGGGGAAATGGCCGATGGTGCGGGAGCGCGAGGGTGGCGTGATGCGTGATTGCAGCGTGGTGGCGCCGGCCGGCAGCGGACGCGATCACTCGGTGCAGTTGACGGATTTTGAGGCGGGTTGGGGCTGCGTGTGGAACCAGCGACGCGGGCTCGGGTTCAGCCTGGAGTGGGAGTTGGCTACGTTTCCGTATGCGTGGTCGTGGAATAGCGGCGGAGGCGTGAAGCAATACCCGCTGTGGGGCGAGGGACACATCATTACGCTCCAGCCGAGTACATCCCCGGTCGGGCGTTGGCCGGATTTGTTGCGTGACGGCGCGGTGCTTACGGTGCCGGCGCGGGGCAGCGTTTCGACGACGATGACGACGGGCTTTGTGACGTCGGCGAACGGGCCGTGGTCGACCAGGGAGGGCGTGCAATGAATCTCTGGAAACATGCGGACAAGTGGGGCGCTCCGCCGATCGCAGATGCGGTGACGCTCGGTGAGGGGGGCACGCCGCTTGTGCGTTCGCGGGTGATCGGACCGGCGCTGGGGTTGAAAAATCTCTGGTTCAAGGTGGAGGGCTGCAACCCGACGGGCTCCTACAAGGACCGATTCGCGGCGGCGGCGGTCACGCACTTGAAACGCGACGGACGTGTGGCGTGTCTCGGCACGTCGAGCGGCAACACGGGCGCGGCGCTCGCGGCGTATTGTGCGCGCGCGGGGATTCGGTGTTTTCTCGCCATCGTGGAGGGCGCGCCGGAGGGAAAACTGAGACAGATGCGCGCTTACGGGGCGCAGTTGATCCGGATCAAAGATTTCGGGGTGTCGCCGGCGGTGATCGATGGGGTGATGGCGGGGTTGCGCGGGCTCGCGGATGAAATTGGGGCAGGTTTCGAGGTGAGCGCGTTTTGTTTTTCACCGCGAGGGATGGCGGGCGTTGAGACGATGGGCCTCGAAATCGCTGAAACCCTGGCCGGCGAGCGGTTCAGTATTTTCAGCCCGGCGGGCGGCGGTGGGCTGACGTTGGCGATTGCGCGCGGCGTGAAGACATGGGGTGGCGCGGGCTGCGTCCATTGTGTCCAACCGGTGGGCAACGACACGATCGCTTCGGCGCTGCGCGCGGGGCGGAATCACGCGGTGCCGATGCGGTCGACGACGGCGATTAGCGGTCTGCAAGTCGGCAGCGTGCTCGATGGCGACGACGTGATCGCGGCGTGTCGCGGACTTGGTGGCACCGGTTACGTCGTGGCCGACGAGGCCGCGTGGGCGTGGCAGGCAAGGCTCGCGCGCGAGGAGGGAATTTTTTCGGAGCCGGCCGGAGCGGTGGCGCTCGCCGGGGTCGAGCAGGCCGTGGCTCGCGGAGAAATTGCACTGGACGAACACGCGGTGTGCCTCGTCACGGGCAGCGGCTTCAAGGACGAGCGTTCACTACTGCGGATGACCGGTGAGGCGCCGACGCCGCTGGTGGGATCGTTCGATGAGTTCGCGAACGCAGTGCGGGCGGAGGTGTAATTGTCGCGAAAGACGCCGCGTTACGTCGCGAAATTCTGCGCGAAGGTCGGTAACATTTTCATGACTGCGCCGAAGTCGCTGCCGTGGGCGATGAGGCGGGCACCTTGGTGCGTGAGCTCGGCGATGTCTTCGGCGGTGCCGGATGGTCGGCCCCAAGCGACGCCGTGTTTCGCGGCGGCGGCGGCGACGGTGGCTTGGGCCGCGACCATCTTCGGGTTTTTCCAGTCGAGCGGGCAACCGAGGCGCAGCGAGAGATCGCCAGGGCCGATGAAGAGGCCGTCGATACCAGGCGTGCCGGCGATGGCGTCGATATTGGCGAGCGCCTCCGGCGTCTCGATCTGGACGATGAGGAAAGTTTCGGCGTTGGCGGCGGCGGGGTAGGTGAGGGTGCCGTCGAGGTAGAAATTATTGTCGAGACCGGCACCGTCTAGGCCGCGCTGTCCGAGGGGGGGGAACTTCACGGCTTGCGCGATTTTTGCGGCGTCGGCGGCCGTGTTGACGAGCGGGCACATGAGACCGGTCGCGCCGTCTTCGAGGAGGTGATAGAGTTCGGTGGCGTTGCGGCTGCCGGTGCGGACAATGCAATCGATGTTGGCGAGATGGTGCATCGCAATCAGGCGCTGGAGCTCATGGCGTTCCCACGTGCTGTGTTCGCTGTCGAGCCAGATGGCGTCGAAGCCGGCCTTGGCGGCGTGGGCGGGCATCATGGTGGTCGCATAATACATGCAGGCGATGCGGGCGGGCTTGTTTTGGCGGAGGCGGGAGCGAATGAGGGAGGGACGCATGAGGTTGTGGGGGCAAACTAGGCCCGCGCGAAGCGGAGGACAACCGGGGAAACCGTGGCATTTCATGTGACCAGTTTGTGGGCGTTGTCCGCGGGGAAAGTCGCCGCAACCATATCGCCGCGCTTCCGGCCTCGCCGCCGCGAAAAAAAACTGCACACGCTATGTCGGCCCCTCCCCACCAGCCCATGCTTCGTTTCCTCGCACCTTGTGGTTTCGCCCTCGCACCGTTTCTCGCCGTGGCGGCGGGAACGGCGTCGGCCTCGGACTGGACGCAGCGTCCGGCTTATCCACTCGCGCCGGGGATGGCGGGCATCATCGCTGGGGCGCACGGTGGCGTGTTGATCGCGGCGGGCGGCGCGAATTTTCCCGACAAGATGCCGTGGGACGGCGGGAAGAAGATTTATTACGATGAAATCTTCGTGATCGCGCCGGGCGAAAAGGCGTGGCGGTCGGCGGGAAAGTTGCCGGAGCGGCGGGCCTACTCGGCGAGCGTCTCGATTACGGACGGTGTGCTCGTAATCGGCGGCGAAAATTCCGACACCCTTTTCCAAGACACCCTCGTGCTGCGCTGGGACGGCGAGGCGGTGGTGGTTGAGCGCGGGCCGGCTTTACCCGCGCCGCGGACGAGTCAGGTCGCGGCGATGCTCGACGGGAACGTCTACGTGGCGGGTGGCTATGCGCCGGGGACGGTGCGCGTGAGCAGCGGAGATTTTTGGCGGCTTGATTTGGCGCAGCGCGCGGCGGGCTGGAAAAAACTGGCGACGTGGCCGGGACCGACGCGGGCGCAGGGCACGATTGCGGCGCTCGATGGGGCGATCTATTTGATCAGCGGCTTGGAAATGGGCATCGACGCCGAGGGCAAGGCGAAGCCGACCTACCTCGGTGACGCGTATCGCTACCGTGCGGAAAAATGGGAGCGGTTGCCGGACATGCCGTGGACGGCGATCGCGGCGCCGTTTCCCGCCCCGGTATCGGCGAATCTCGGACGCGTCTGGGTGCTCGGTGGCGTCGATAGCCGGATGGTGGGCAAGGTCCCGCGCGAAACGCGGGTGCCGGCCCACATAATGTATTTCGATGTCGCAGCCAACGCGTGGAAGACGGTCGAAGAGCGTTGGCCGGACCCGGTGGTGACGGCGCCAACGGTGCAGATCGGCGGGGAGTGGTGGATTGTTTCGGGTGAGATCATGGCGGGCGTGCGCACGACGAGTGTGTGGTCGTGGAAACCGGGGGCGGTGAAATGAGTGCGGTGGAAGTCACGCCGCTGCGCGCGTGGATGACGGTGGCGCTTCTCTGGTTCGTCGGATTTCTGAACTACCTCGACCGCGTCATGATCACGACGATGCGGCAATCCATCGTGGATGTGATCCCAATGACGGATGCGCAGTTCGGTCTGCTGACGACGATTTTCCTGATCGTGTATGGTCTGCTGAGTCCATTTGCGGGCTACCTCGCGGATCGGTTCAACCGCAGTCACGTGATCGTGATCAGCCTCGTCGCGTGGTCGGTGATTACGTGGCTCACGGCGCATGCGACGACTTATGGCCAACTGCTCGCGACGCGGGCGCTCATGGGCATCAGCGAGGCATGCTACATCCCGGCAGCGCTGGCGTTGATCGCGGATTACCACGGGGTGACCCCTCGCGAACAGCGTGCACTTGAGCGGTGTGATGGTGGGTGTAGGCATGGGCGGCGTCGGCGGGATGATCGCGGAGAGCCACGGTTGGGCGCAGGCGTTTGAGTGGTTCGGCCAGCTCGGCGTCGTGCTCGCGATCGTGACGGCGATTTTTCTGCGTGATCAGCGCGTGTGGGCAGTGGGTAAGACGGCGGCTACGCCTGCCGTGGAGCATGTGAAACTTGGCGAGGCGCTGCGGAGTTTGTTCAGCAGCCGGGGCTTTCTGCTCGCGCTGGGTTATTGGGGGCTCCTCGGGATGAGCGTGTGGTCGGTCGTCGGGTGGATGCCGACTTATCTGAAGGAGCATTTTTCGCTCGGCCAGGGTGTCGCGGGAATTTCGGCGACGGGGTATTACCAAGGCGCGTCGATCGTCGGTATTTTGTTCGGTGGTTGGTTGGCGGATCGGTGGAGTCGGACACGTCCGGATGCGCCCGTGCTGGTGCCGCTGATCGGTATGTGTGTGGCGGCGCCGGCCATCTTGCTGGCTTCGAGCACGAGTGTGTTACCGCTCGCGCTCGGTGGATT
>CAMBVX010000288.1 GCA_945871085.1 Opitutus sp. GAS368
TCGTGGTGCATCCGCCGGTCGTGCCCTACGGCGCGCGGGCGACGTGGCACGTTTTTGCCCATGAGAAGGAGAAGGCCCAACGGGAGAAACTTCTGGAGCTGCTCGGGCGCCAGCACGCGTTCGTCCTCGGCGGGCACATTCACAAATACAACACCCTCGCGCGCGCTGCGGGCGGCGGACGCTTCGCGCAATTCGCACTCAGCAGCGTGATCAGTGGTCCAGACGTCACAGCGAAGACGCCGCTGTCCGGCCTCGCCGCCTACACGGGCGATCAAATCAAGGTGGAGCCGAAGTTTTCGCCGGACACGGAGCCGGCTCGGCGCGCCGTCTATGAGACGGAGCAGCCGTTCGTGAAAGCCTTCGAGTATGCCGACCTGCCGGGCTACGCAGTCGTGACCGTCGATGGCCCGCGCGTCACGGCGCAGATGTATTCCGGGTTCAGTCGCCAGGTCTGGCGCACGGTCGATCTGTCCGGACTGCTGGGCCGGAACGTCTGAGTCCTCTTCGGCAGTTGTTGCGTGGTTCCTTTCGTTTTTTCGCCATGAATATCTTTCGTCGTGCTCTCGTTGCCGCCCTCGGTTGGTCTGGGCTCGTTTCGCTGACGGCGTGGGCGCAGGTCGTCCCGCCTGCGCCTTCCCGGAGCGAACCGCTCGTCACGCTCTCTCCCTTTATCCTCAGCGAGGAACAGGACACGGGCTACGCGCCGACCGAGACACTCTCCGGCACGCGGTTGCGCACGGCGGTGAAAGACGTCGCCTCGGCGATGACGATCGTGACGGGCGAGCTCATGAAGGACCTCGGGGCGCTCCACTACGGGGATGTGCTCGACTTCGTGCCGAGCACGACGACCTACACCAACACCGCGGACGATGCGAATTCCAACGGCCCGCGCAGCGGCACGCCCTTCGTTGTCCGCGGCTACCGTTCGGGCTCGATCTCGACGAATTTCTTCACGTCGTTCACGAAGCCCGACGCTTACAACATGTCGCGGCTTACGTTCACGCGCGGCCCCAACTCGATTCTCTTCAGCATCGGCAATCCCGGCGGCGCGATCGATGCCACGACGAACAAGGCCGACCTCCGCCGCGCTTCGCACACCCTCGATCTGCGCGTCGATTCGTTCGACGGATTCCGCACCTCGGTCGATACCAACGTCGTGGTGGTGCCGCGCAAACTCGCGCTGCGCCTCGATGTATTGCACGACGACCGCGGTAGCCAACACGCGCCGGCGAAGGATCAGCGCAATTCGATTTTCGGCACCGCCACCGCGCAGCTCACGCCTGAAACGGTGCTTTACGCCAACGTGGAGGTCACGCAGTTGCGCCAACAGATCCCGCGGCCCTACGAAACCTTCGACTGGGTCAACACGTGGGTCGATGCCGGCCTCCCCATCATCGCGACCGCGCAGCGCACCAACGCCGTCACCGGCGTCGAGTTTCTCGCGACCAACGGCTATCCCGCCTTCGTGCCCGGTATCGGTGCAATGGAGTGGGCGCGTATGAGCCGTGGCTCGCGGCCGTTTATCCGCGGGGCGCGGCAGAACGTGTTCAGCTTCGGCTCCGGTTCACCGAATCGTCCCGTGCCGCTCACGCGCTACATCGCCGGCGACGCCGACCGCGTCGACTTCGACGACCAAAACTACTCGCTCATCGTGCAGCATCGTTTCGCCCCCGGTTTGAACCTCGAATTCGGCGCGAGCAAGGATCATAACTATCGTGAAAATCTCGACGGCAACGGCATGGGTTTCGCGGTCGAGATCGACACCAACGCCCAGCTGCCCAACGGCCAGCCGAATCCCAATGTGGGCCGCCCCTACACCGATCAGGCGCCCAAAATCGACCAGACGACGAACGATACCCACCAGCTGCGCGCGACGCTGTCCTACGAAAAAGATTTCAGCGCGGTGAAGGTGTTTAACTGCGGTCTCGGCCGCATCTCGCTCGCCGGCCTCTACAATAATGAGGCCGCGCACGGTTACCTCGAAACATTCACCGAAGTGAATCTTACGCCGCTTCCGCTCTCGACCACGGACCTCAGCGATGCGCGCAACAACCTCCGTCGCCGCTCGTATCTCGGACCCGACGGCCCGGGCTACTTCACGTCGAATTTCGCCCCGATCAACGAGAACGGCATTCGCTCAAGTTGGGAGCAAACGCGTCAGCCGCGGAACGACTTTACCCGCGTGGCGTCGCTCTCGATCGCCGGTCAGATCAACCTCCTCGATAATCTCGCGGCGATCACGGCCGGCCTGCGGCGCGACGAGTCGAAGATCACGCAGACGAATTACGCCCGCGATGCGCGCGGGCTTTTTTCCTCTGGAGCCAAGGCCGGGACGCCACTCCCGGCCGTGGCAGGCGTCGGCCGGCCCTACCTCTACGGCCTCGTGCTCAACCCGCACCGCCGCGTCAGCCTCTACGTGAACAAGGCGCTCAACTACCAAGCCGTGAGCCAGGGTGTGCGCACGTTCGCCAACGGGATTTTACCTCCGGTGCGTGGTCGCGGCATGGATACAGGGCTCAAGCTCCCGCTGTTCCAAGACCGCGTCATGGGCACCTTCGGCTACTTCGAGACGTCGCAACAGAACATCAAGGACACCGCCGTCACCCGCGGGCGGAAGGCGACGTGGATTAACCAAATCTGGGATGCGATCGACGGCAGTAAACGCATCGATCCCGCAGCCGGCGATGTGAAGGACCAGAAGACCCAGGGCGTCGAGTTTCAGGTCGTGGCCAACGTCACGAAAAACTTTCGTCTGATGGCGAACGCGAGCCGCAACGTGAGCGTGCTCCAAGAGCAGGGGAGCTACACCTTTCGCTACCTGGCGCAAAACTACGCGGCCTGGCAGGCGCAATCCGCTCGCGCGGTGGTCAGCACCGACGGCACGACGGTCGGTCAGCTCGCAGGCTTGATCAAACAGGAGGAGAGCGATGACCGCCGCATCATCGGCATCCGGCAAGTGCGCATCCACGAGTGGCAGGCGAGTGTCGTCGGCCGCTATCAATTCGAACGCGATTCATGGTTGAAGGGCTTCGCGGCGGGCGGGGCATTTCGGTGGCGCAACGCGCCCGTGATCGGTTTCGCGCGCGCCGGCACCTTGCTCGATGCCACGCGGCCGTTTCGCAGCACGCCTTCGACGAATCTCGATACCTTCGTGGAGTATGCGCGGCCGTTTACCGCGTGGGGGCGGAAAGTGCGTTGGTCCGCGCAGCTCCGCGTGCAAAACGTCCTCGACGATCGCACGCTCCTGCCGTGGATCGCCGAGGATGACGGCGCGGGCCGGCCCATCATCACCCAGCGGCTGCGCCCGAGTGAGCGGCAGTTCGTGTTGAGCTCGTCGTTCGCGTTGTGAGCCCGGCCGCTAAGCGGGCGCGCAGTCGGCTTAGAAATATCCGCCCTTGTCCGTCACCTGCTGAACGGTCTGACCCTCGGCGACCCTACCAAAGCTTTTTATTTCGTTGGCGCGGATTTCCTCGGCGCGGACCAGCACCTCGTAGGTAATGTCGCGCGGCACGACCACCACTCCGTCGATGTCGCCGAGGATCACATCGCCCGGTTTGATCACGACGCTGCGGATCCTAATCGGCGTCTGGTAATGGGTGATGAGGCAACGTCCCAGACTGCCGTTCGGATGCGGTATTTATAGAACACAGGGAATTCCTTCTCGAGGATCTGGTGCGTATCGCGGTTGCCCCCGTCGATGACGGCCGCCTTCACGCCTTTGGCGACGACCGTCGCCGTCATGACCCCGCCCCCGAGCGTGGCTTTCTCGTCGTTCGTCGTATCCCAGACCACGAAGGCCTTGGCCCTCATCTCATCGAGCATCTGGCCGCAATCGGTGAGTTCGCCCGTGATCTTTACGTTGGGCGCGCGCATCACGATGAAGGCGATGCCCGCGATGCTGCGGCCGGGGCGCAGCGGGATAAGCTGGCCGATGCCTTGGTCGCGAAGCGCGTGCTCGCGGAGCACGTCACTCATCGCCCCGGTGTAAAGCTGTTCGTAGCGCGCGAGCAGCTCCGCCACCGGGAGCGGAAACTCCTTGGTCGAGACCGTCTCGCGCGAGGCAATCAGCTTATCGAGTTTCATCATCGTGGTTTCCTTTTTCAGGAGGCCTTCGGGTTTTTCAGAGGAGGTCATAGTTTTAGAGAAAAATCGGTTGGGCGCAGCGCAGACGAATCGACAAATGACTCACCCCGGCGGGAGCCCCCGGTGGTCCGAGGGTTTGATCCGTGTTCATCCGTGAAATCCGTGGTTAAACTTTTAGTGGTCCCACTCAAGCGGTGCACGATATCCGCCGTATCCAAAATACCCTTCATGTAGCCGATGGCGAAAAGCCGGCCAAGGTAGGCGTACCCCTGAGGCAACGCTTCCTCGCCGGCGAGCGACGGCACGTGGTCGACGCGGATCGGCCCACCAAAACCGATTTCGTCGTAGACCCGCAGCCTCGTGGGCATGTCCGTCGGGCGGCATCATGAAACGTCTCCGTGAAATCCGTCGCTTTGCCTTCGATGTCGCGAAAATGCGCAAACGCGATCCGATCCGCGAAATGCCGCGGTGGCCGCGGCGTCGCAACCCATCGCTTTGAAATTCGCCTGGCAAAACGTAATGCGGTGCGACGCCGAATCGCTCAGCGCCATCGCACGCGCGAAGCCGTCGGGGCTCGAAAAGATTCTCGATGAGCAGTTCGTGCCGGAGCAGCGGACGGAACAGCGGCACAAGGCCGAAAGAAAGCTCAAAGGTGCCATTGGCTCCCGGGCGCAACCAGCCCGCAGCGACGAACGTTGGGAGAATCCGGTAACACGTCGTGGGCGAAATCTTCCGCGTGGTCGCGAGGCTTTTCGTCGTCACCGCGCCGTTGGCCTGCGCGCCGGCCTCGAGCACACCGAGCGCTTTCCGCAGGACCGGCACGGTGTGCGCGCTTTGAGTGGGCGTGGATTGGGGGAGCATTTCTCTGTTGGCATGAACGAGGGTGAGTCCACGCGTTTATCCTCGGTAATCGCTCTTCGTTGGCTGTGGTAACGTCAAACCACCCACAACTCGATATTCCATAGGGAAGAATACTCTTCAGCAGGAAAATCACCTCGTCGACCTTGTCCGCGGGGCGTGGCCACCTTCGAACGCGGCGCCCGGGATGGCAGCCCGGACAACCCCCTTTACCGCTACCTTGCCACGATTTATCCCGCCACTTCCGGCTTACTTTCTGATTCTTATTTCCCGCAAGGTTGTATTTCGTGCATACACGCTTCATCGGCGTCTACCCATTTCGCCCAGTTCCCGCTCCTCCTCCCCCCTTCTGGCATGACACCCCTTCGCTCCCTCGCAGTGCGTTTTACTCTCGTTCTCGGTCTCGCGTTTTCCGCCTCAGCCGTGTCCGCCCAAGAAGCGGGGCTCCCGCCGGGCGCCCCGCTCCTGCCCGTGTCGGCCTTGCCCGACTACGAAAAAACCATCGACCACGCCGGTCTGATCCGCGGCTGGAACAAAGCCTCCCTCGTGCGCGGCGAAAAAATCTATCAACTCGTCTGCCACAGCTGTCACGGCGATCTCAACCTCGCTGGCTCCATCCCGAATGCCCTTCGTTTCGCCGAGGGCAAATTCACCCACGGCGCCGATCCGCACACGATATACGCGACCCTCACTCGCGGCTGGCGCCTCATGGCGCCGCAGATGCAGCTCGTGCCCCGCGAGAAATACGACGTCATTCACTACCTCCGCGAAACCTTCCTCGCCAAAAACAACCCCACGCAATACGTCGCCGTCACCGACACCTATCTCGCCGGCTTGCCCCAGGGCGACACCACCGGCCCTGTCCCCGTGAAACGCGAACCGTGGCGCGACATGGACTACGGCCCGTTTCTCATCGGCACCTTCGAACTCGCCGACTCCGCCCGCCGCGCCGCCGCCACGAAGCTTCCCGGCAACGCCCTCGATACCCTCACCCCCGACGCTAATCTCGCCTACAAAGGCATCGCCGTCCGCCTGGACGCCGGCCCCGGCGGCATCTCCGCCGGCAAAGCGTGGGTCGTCTTCGAACACGACACGTTGCGTCTCGCGGGCGCCTGGACCGGCGAGGGTTTCATCGATTGGGAGGGCATCAACTTCAACAGCCGCCACGTCGTCCACCCGCGCACCATCGGCGATCTCCACTTCGAAACCGCCGACGTCCCCGGCTGGGCCAATCCTGCCACCGGCACCTTCGACGACCCACGCTTCGTCGGCCTCGATGGCCGCCGCTACGGCCCGCTCCCCCGCGCGTGGCAACACTACCGCGGCCTCTACCGCTCTGGCGAACGTATCGTGATTGCTTACACCGTCGGCGACACCGCCGTCCTCGAGAGCCACGACCTCGAAACCCTCGCCGCTCAACCCGTCTTCGTCCGCACACTCAACCTCGCCAAGTCCTCGCGCGATCTCCTCGTGCGCGTCGCCAACGCCGGCACCGCTGTCGCGCTTTCCGGACCGCGCGCCGTCACCATCGTGCCCGACGAAAAATTCCTCACGCTCCGTATCCCCGCCGCGGCGACGCCACTGCGGCTCGCCGTGCGCCTCGCGAAATCCGGCACCGCCGCCGCCGCGCTCGACGCCTTCGCCGCCGCCGCCTCCGCGCCCCGCGACCTCGCGGCGTTCACCCGCGGCAGCGCGGCCCGTTGGTCCGACGTCATCGACACGCCCGTCGTGCGCAGCGACGCGAAGGGTCCGTTTGCGTGGGAGCGCTTCACGCTGCCGCAGAGCAACCCGTGGCGCAGCCGCATGCGCCCGGGCGGCGTGGATTTTCTCCCCGACGGCAAACACGCCGTCGTCTGCACCTGGGATGGCGACGTCTGGCGCGTCGATGGCATTGCTGGCGGCGCCGACACCGTGTCGTGGAAACGCATCGCCTCCGGCCTTTTTCAACCCCTCGGTATCAAGCTCCGCGGCACGGAGATTTTCGTCACGTGCCGCGATCAACTCGTCGTCCTGCGCGACCTCAATGGCGACGGCGAGACCGACTTCTATGAAAACGTGAATAGCGACCATCAGGTCACCGATCACTTCCACGAGTTCGCGATGGGCCTGCAAACCGACGCCACCGGAAATTTCTACTATGCCAAGAGTGCCCGCCACGCCCGCACCGCGCTCGTCCCGCACCACGGCACCCTGCTCAAAATTTCCGCCGACGGCGCGACGACCGAAATCCTCGCCAACGGATTCCGCGCCGCCAATGGCATCTGTCTCAACCCCGACGGCTCGTTCTTCGTCACCGACCAAGAGGGCTTCTGGACGCCGATGAATCGCATCAACCGCGTCACGCCCGGCAAATTCTTCGGCAACATGTGGAGCTACGGTGCCCCCGCCGACACCTCCGACGACGCCATGGCCCCGCCGCTCCTCTGGGTGGACAAAGCCATCGACCGCTCGCCCGCCGAACTCCTCTGGATCAACAGCGAAAAATGGGGCCCCCTCAACGGCGCTCTCTTCAATCTTTCCTACGGCCAGGGCCGTATCGAAATCGTCCTCGCCGACGGCACCGGTGACACCGCGCAAGGCGCGCTCTGCCGCCTGCCCATGCCCGATTTTCCTACCGGTATCATGCGCGGCCGCGTGCATCCGACGAACGGCCAGCTCTACCTCGCCGGCCTTTCCTCCTGGGCCACGTCGCAGACCGAGCAGGAAGGCGGTTTTTATCGCCTGCGTCCCACAGGCCAACCCGCCACCGTGCCCACCGCGTGGCACGTCATCCACGGCGGCATCGAACTCACCTTCAGCGAGCCATTGTCCGCCGCCACTGCCACGGACGTCACCCGTTACGTCGTGAAAGCCTGGGAACTAAAACGCAGCGCCAACTACGGCAGCCCCCGCGTCAACGTACACGCCCTCCCCGTCACTCGCGCCGAAGTCCTCGTCGACCCACGCAAGCTCCGCCTCACCATCCCGACGCTCGCCCCCGCCACGATCATCGAGCTCACCTGCCGCGTGCAGGACACGAGCGGCACTGAAGTGACCCGCGTGATCAGCGGCACGATCCACCGCGTGCCGGGCGCAGCGGCGCGGTGAACCGGTCCCAACGATGCATCCCGGCGATGGCTTGCGCGGTGTCGATCGTTGGATCGCGCGCCGTTGAAGCCGATGAACGACGCATCGGGCATGGCGTCGCGCAGGTTGCTGCCGAAGCCGTAGGACATCTCGCCGGTCTTATCATTCACCTTGCCGCCAGACCCACAGTGGCTGCGGTGCGGTTCATCCGTGGTGAGGATGCACTGAGCTCGGTGTGCCTATCACAATTCAATTTCATCGGCCTCAAACCATCCTTGCTTCAGCAGCGTGTCCCGCACCTTTGCTGGGTCGGCGGAAAAGGCGATCAGCGGTAGCCGCGACGCCAACAACCGCCCCCGCCCGGTCAAAGGAACCTTTTACGCTCGCGAGACGGTCGCGAAGTGCGCCGCGCCTCGTTGAGGGTTCCTGCCCGTATCCAAAAAATCAGCTTCCCTTTCCATAAAAACACCAAAATCAAAGAAGAGCGCCGGCGGTTGGGCAAACGTCACCGGAAAACTGGGCTAATCGCGGCCGGCATTGGCGGCTTGGCGCAAGCGCGACGGCGCGCCCGCTACGCCCGACGTGAAGGAGCGGACCGCATACGTGACGGAAAACGGCCTTGGCCTCACCGGCAACCGCACCAGCGCGAGCCGTGAAGTGCGACTCGCGGCAAACAGCTCGAAGCGAAATCGGCTCCTCGACTTCGAGTTTGCGGTGAAGCGCCGTGAAATGGTTTCGAGGGCGGACGTAAACGCGCGCTTGCTCCCTGTCTCGTCGCTCCAAAAGGCGTGCTGTTATCGCGCTGGAACGGGAGTTGGAGGGCTTTAAGTTCGAGCGTCGCCTTTTCCGCCGCCGCTTTATCGCGGGTCCTAAAGCGCGCCACATCCAAATCGGTCTCGTTGCCCAAGGCCTTCTCCAATGCCTCGCCGCTCTCCACCCTACTTTAGTTTGGCG
>CAMBVX010000289.1 GCA_945871085.1 Opitutus sp. GAS368
TTCGAGCGCACCACCGGCCTCCGCATCGCCGCCCGCGTGTTCGCGAAATCCCCGACCGCCGCCGAAGACCACGCCCCCGGCGCCTTCATGAAAGCCCTCGCCGCCCAACTTGGCGTCACCCAACGCGGCGCCGTCGCCGCCTACTTCGCCGACGACAACGACTGGCGCGTCTGGCTCGTAGGTGATTCGACCACGCCCTTCTTCGGTCGCGTCGCCACCCCCGCCGACCTCGGCGACGGCGCCGCCTTCCACGACGTCAAAGAAGCCTTCATGAAAGCCGCCCAAGCCGACGGCGACGCCGCCTACGAACTCCAAAAGAAAAACGCCCCCGCCGATAAACCGCCCTCGGCCGGCCAGCGCATCAAACTCCAAACCGACGCGATCCTCGACGGCCTCATCCGCAAACTCGACCCGAAACCTTGATACCATGCCCATCCCCGATTTTCAGACTTTGATGCTTCCGTTGCTTCGCTCCTACGCAGACGGCGAAATTCGTTCGATCAGCAACGTCGTCGAGACGCTCGGCCACGAATTCAGGCTCACAGATGAAGAGTTACGGCATCTCCTGCCGAGCGGACGGCAAGCCACGTTTCGCAACCGCGTCGCTTGGGCCCGCACTTATTTATCTAAAGCAGGCCTGCTCTCGTCCCCCAAACGAGCGCACTTCAAAATAACGGCCACGGGCCAGGCCTCACTCGCGGCCAAACCCACCCGAATCGATATCGCTTTTCTCAACACGTTCCCAGAGTTCGTAAAATTCCGCACCACCAAACACGAGGAAACGAATGCGTCGACAATCACTGTGCCACAACCTGAGCAACGAGAAAGTCCCGAGGAACAGATCGAATCCATCCACGCGCAACTCAAACGAGATCTCGCTGCGGAACTCCTCACACGTATTGCCGCCGCAGCGCCCGACTTCTTCGAACGTCTCGTGGTCGAACTTCTCCTAAAAATGGGCTACGGCGGCTCCCGCCAAGACGCCGGCCGCGCCATCGGTCGCAGTGGCGATGGCGGCATCGACGGCATCATCAACGAAGACCGGCTGGGCCTCGACAGCATCTATCTCCAAGCGAAGCGCTGGGAGCATCCCGTCGGCCGCCCCGAGATTCAGAAATTCGCCGGTGCGCTCGCCGAGCATCGCGCCAAGAAAGGCGTCTTTATCACAACCTCTTCGTTCACCAAGGAGGCTCTCGCCTCCGCCACTAAACACGACGCCCGCATCGTGCTGATCGACGGTGAAAAACTCGCCACCCTCATGATCGACCACGGCCTCGGCGTCACCCTCGCCGCCAGTTACGAAGTGAAACGCATCGACTCCGACTACTTCGCCGAGGAATAAGCGACCCGCCCAAAATCCCGTTTGTCATCCGCTGTCGCCTCGCTCAATCTCTCGTCATGCCTACCGTCGCCGAAATCAAAACCGCCGCACGCAAGCTCCCTGTCAGAGACCGGGCCGATCTGTTGGTCGATTTTGCGATGGATGACGCTGTGCAAAAAGAGCAACTCGCGCGGCTTCGTGCCGCTGTCGCCGAGGGGATCGCGGACCACGCCGCCGGCCGCTACATTGAACTCGTGACCGATGCCGATTTCAAAGCGTTCGCCGCCGACATAAAAAGCGAAGGCCGCGCCCGCCTGAATTCCCGAAAATAGTTTCCCGATGCCGCGGGTTCGTTTCACTAAGCGCAGCCGGGCTGATTTGAACGAAATCTACGATCGCATTGCGGACGGCAGTGCTCGTGCCGCGCAAAGCATGATCGATCGCATCGTCGACCGAAGCAGCAAACTGCGAGACCAGCCACTGAGTGGCCATCCCCGGAACGATCTTTATCCCGGACTTCGTAGCGTTCGCTGTGGTCATTACCTTATCTTGCACGAGGTCGTCGGTGACAGCGTGGTCATAACCCACGTCGTTCATCACGCCCGCAATCTGCCGGTCATCGTTGGTCGGCCTCCCTCTCCATGAACGTTCGCCGCTTCCTCACTTCCGTTCGCCTCGTAATTCTCCTCACCGCGCTCTCCCTCGCGCCCTTCACCCTCGGCGCCCCCGACCCCGTCCTGCGCGACGCCGTCGCAAAAAAAATCGCCGCCGAATACCCCTCCCTCGAAGCCATCTACCGCGATCTCCACGCCCACCCCGAGCTCTCCTTCATGGAGACGCGCACCGCCGCCCTCGTCGCCAAAGAGCTCCGCGCTCTCGGCTTCGAGGTCACCGAAAAAGTCGGTAACACCGGCGTCGTCGGCGTCCTGAAAAACGGCCCCGGTAAAACCGTTCTCATCCGCGAGGACATGGACGCCCTTCCTCTCCTCGAAAAGACCGGCGTGCCCTATGCCAGCAAAGCCACCGTAAAAGACCTCGCCGGCAAAGACTCGCCCGCGATGCACGCCTGCGCGCACGACACCCATATCACCTCCCTCCTCGGCACCGCGCGCGTGCTCACCACTCTCCGCGATCGTTGGTCCGGCACCCTCATTCTCATCGCCCAACCCGCCGAGGAGATCGGCGCCGGGGCCCTCGCGATGATCACCGACGGACTCTTCACCCGTTTCCCCGTGCCCGATTACGTCATCGGCATGCACGTCTGGGCCGGCCTCCCCGCCGGCACCGTGGCCTATGTGCCCGGCCCCGTCACCGCCAACGTCGACTCCATCGACATCCTCGTCCGCGGCGTCGGCGGCCACGGCTCCCGCCCGCACACCACCAAGGACCCCGTCGTCCTCGCCAGCGAGATCGTCCTCGCCCTCCAGACCATCGTCAGCCGCGAACTCGAACCCGGCACCCCCGCCGTCGTCACCGTCGGCACGTTTCACGGCGGCACCAAACGCAACATCATCTCCGACGAGGTGAAACTCGAACTCACGCTCCGCTCCTACGACGACGCCGTCGCCGCCCACCTCATTGCGTCGATCCGGCGTATCAGCGAAAACCTTGCGCGCGCCGCCGGCGTCCCCGCCGACCGCCTCCCGCTCGTCACCGCCGCCGAGACCAACACCCCCGTCTGCTCGAACAACCCCGTTCTCACCGCTCGCCTCGCTGCCGTCTGGCGCGACTGGCTCGGCGAGGCCAATGTCACCCTCGGGAAACCCCTTACGGTCGGCGAGGACTTCGCCCGCTTCGGCCGCACCACCCACCGCGTGCCCATCTGCCTCTGGCTCATCGGGGCCACCGCGCCCGCCGAAATCGAAGCCGCCCACCGCACCGGGGCCGTCCTCGCGTCCAACCACTCCCCACTTTTCGCCCCCGTGCCCGAACCCACCCTCAAGGGCGCGATCACTTCCCTGAGCGCCGCCGCCCTCGATCTCCTGACGAAGAACTAGCATTCTCAAAAACCGTCCCCAAAACCTACGTAAACCTACGCCGAGAAAAGTCGGGCCTTTCGCGTTGGGGTGTGACCTAATCTTCGCCTGTCACCCCACCGGACGATGACCACCTCAACCGCCAAAGGCTTCACACTCGTCGAAATCATGATCGTCGTCGTGATTATCGGCATGCTGGCAGCCATCGCGATTCCCGGTTTTCAAAAGGTTCGCACGGCCTCCCAAGACAAAGCCGTGCTGAACAACGCCCGTCAGCTCGCCTCCGCCGCCGCTCAATACATGCTGGAAAACGGCGTCACCTTCGTCTCCCAAGGCGATCTGGTCGGCTCGAGCAATTACATAAAAATCATCAATTTGGTATCCGGCGAAACCTATCCGGTTTCATTTACCGAGGGCGTCGCGCTCACCGTCAGCGGCGTCGCCGGCGCCCGGACGATCACTTACGGTCTTTGAGTCGTATTTCTGAACGGAGCCGGACGACCGTGCGTCGATTCGCCTTTTTCGTTCCGCCGTTGGTTCTCATTGCCGGTGCCCGCTCTGGCCCCACCGCGCTGCCCTTGGCGGGTTCGCCAAAAAATCATTCCGACGTTGTCCCCTCCGTGATCTCCGCTCTCACTGCTCCCCATGCGTAGTTTTTTCTATCTCCTGCTCCTCGGCGTGGCCCTCGGTTCCGTCGCACTCGTCGTGCGCTCCGGCATTATCGCCCGCAAAGACCCCGGCCGCCCCCTCAACTCCGCCATGCGCGAGGCCATGAACGCCAATCAGCCTCAACTCAGCGGTGCCGACGCCCTGCTCATCGACCAGACCTACGCCAACGCTCGCAAAACACCCTCCGGCCTCCGCTTCGTCGTCCGCGCTCCCGGCACTGGCGATACGACCCCGAAGACCGGTGACGAAATCATCGCCCATTATGCCGGCCGTCTCCTCGATGGCACGACCTTCGATAGCTCTTACCAACGCGGCGCTCCCTTCACCTTCCGCGCCGGCACTGGCGCTGTCATCAAGGGTTGGGACGAAGCGTTTCTCACCATGAAAAAAGGCGAGAAGCGCACGCTCATTATTCCGCACTGGCTCGGCTACGGCGAAAAAGGCTCACCGCCCAAAATTCCCGGCAAGGCCACGCTGATCTTCGAAGTCGAGTTGGTCGACTTCCGCTGACCCTTGAACGCGGGCCCTTCGTAGCGGCGAGCGCCCGCGAGCCGTCCCTCGTCGTGCCCCCCCCTCACCCGGGCAGCATCAAAATCGTTCTTCGTTCTCGTTCTTCGTTCTCGTTCTCGTTCTTCGTTCTTCGTTCTCGTTCTCGTTCTCGTTCGTCAGGTTTTTCCGGCGGTGGAGAAAAATTAAGATAATGAGGAACGAGCACGATTACCGGGGACGAAAACGACTGTGACCCTGCACCCCCCTCACAGCCCGAGCAAACTACCGTTGCGTTTGATCCAGCGCTCCGCGTCGCGCCATCCGGGACACACCTCCTCGACCCGCGCCCAGAAACGCTCCGAGTGATTCATCTCCCGCAGATGCATCAGCTCGTGATATATAATGTAGTCGCGCACAAAATCCGGCGTCTGCACCAGCCGCCAATTGAGTGAAATCGTGCCGTTCGCCGAGCACGAGCCCCAACGCGAACGCTGATTCCGCACCGTCACATGCTTCACCCCCATACCCGTCACCGCCGCGAGTTCCCACGTGCGCCCCGGCAACTCGATCTTGGCCCGCCGCGCAAAATGCGCCTCCAGCGTCGGCCGCAAATCCCCCTCGAGCCGCGCCACGCGAAACACATCCGCCGCCAGGCACACCTGCGGTTTTTCTCCTTCCGTCGCCACCCGGATCTCCGTGAGTTCGCCGCGCCACAACACGCGCGCGCCGGGCACCCAGACTTCGGCGGCGCGCGGCCGTTGCCGCTGGCGTGCCCGCGCGCGCGCCAGCCAATCCTGATGCTGCTCCACAAAACGCAACGCCTCCCGCTCCGAGCCTCGCGCCGGAATCGTCGCCACCGCCGTCCCATCGCGTCGTAGGGTCAGCCGATAGTTGTTCGCCCGCTGGCTGCGCTCGAACACGACGTCGCCCTGCGGCGTCGTAATCGACTTCCCCGCAGAAACCGGCGGCTGCGCCACGACGGGCCGCGCCGTCACCGGAGGCGTCCGGTGCACACCCGCCGCCGGCGTGAAAAACCCCAACAAATTTTGCTGCTGCGCTTCGTTCACCGTGGCCCGGAGTGAAGTGATTCTCCCCTGCAGAGCCAGCGCGTTGTGCACTTCTTTCGCCCGCGGTGGGTAAGTGCGCCTCCCACTTGGTTGCAACCTCGGTTCCTTGGCCGCCGTGGGGCGGGGTTTATCTCCGCCACGTCTTGGCTGGCATCAAGCCCGCCCCTCACTCGCAAGAAACTTCTCCGCCCGCCGGCCGCACCATGCCGGACTTGCCGTCTGAGGTGGACGCCCCATGATCGCACCATGCCTCCCAGGATCGCATGTTATCCCAGAGCACACGCCTTCGCCCTCTTTGAACTTTGCGTCGTCGTCTTCATCATCGGGATGCTCGCCGCCATCGCGCTGCCCACGCTGAAACGCGTTTCCTACAAGGCCCGCGTCTCCGCCGTCGCCAACGATCTCCGCACCTTCACCACCGCCCTCCAAACCTACAATCTCCAGAACGGCCGCTGGCCCGCCGATGTCACCCCGCGCGTCATGCCTCCCGTTATGGCCGGCGCCCTCCCGACCGCCTTCACCCGCAAAACTCCCATCGGGGGCTATTACGATTGGGACCAAAACACCGCCCCGAATGGCTTCCTCACCAAGGCCGCCATCACCCTGATCACCCAAGGCACCGAACGCGTCAGCAGTGATCGCACGCTGCTCACCGCCATCGACCAATTCCTCGACGACGGAAATCTGCGAACCGGCAACGTCCGCCTCGGGTCGACCAACGCCCTCGTCTACATCATCGAGCTATGAACGTCACCTACCGCGTCACTCTCGTTCAGCTCACCGCCGACGCCGCCGCACTTGAGCCCGTGGACGCGACGCCCCGCGAACTCGGCGAACTCGCGCCCGTCGATTTGGAAAAACTCCTCGTCAATTTTTCGCAACTCGACGCTACCGCACTCCCCGACGCCAATCCCGCCATCGTGATTCGTCGCCACGGCCGCGGATGGCGCGTCACGCCGGGCAACAAGACCCTCACCTTTCACGACGGCCTCGAAACGATCGCACCAAGCCACTCGCTCGACCCGGCCGGCATCATCGCCGCACTCGACCCCGCGTTTGACGCCACCACCCCAAACGCTGAAAACGCCACCGCCGATTCCGCCGCTGCCCCACGTCGTCGCCCCCCGCTCACCAACACCCAAGCCCTCGCCCTGCTGGTCTCCGGCCTTGCCCTCCTCGCGACCGGACTCTGGTTCGGCCTGCACGAAGACAACGTCAACGCGGTGCCCGACGACGTGGTCGCGCTCACCGCGCCCGCGGAGATTGCCGCCGTCTTCGCCGCTGCCGCCGGCCAATACCTCACGCCGGTCTCGCCCGGCAACGGCGTGCTCACCCTTACGCCCACCGGCCAGTTCTCCTTCGCCACGTTGGGCCCCGACGGCCAACCGCTGCCGACCACCTACGAGGAGCCGGCCCGCGCGGGCCGCCGCCACGGCAAGCCCTGCGTGATCACCACCGTCGGCCTCATCGAAATCGTCGACCGCGATACGCTGCTCTACAACGACATCACGTGGCGCCGCCCCGCCGCGTCCAAGTAATTCGACTACCGATACGAGACGATGCAGCCCCCGCGCCGCGGCTTCGTTCAACCAAACCGTAAATCGCGGCTTCAGTCCCGAAGGCGCGTGCGGCTCCTCTGCGGATCGCACTCTCCGCCCTCGGCTTTCATTCCCATTCGCTATCAAGATGAGCTTAACCGGCTTGGAGGTAGGAGCCCGCTTGCGGGCGATTTTCACCTCCTGAATCGCCTGCCAGCAGACTACCAAAACTGATATGAGGCTGATCTTAAAAGCTAATTGGAATCCGCTCTCCGCTCTCCGCTCTCCGCTCTCCGCTCTCCGCTCTCCGCTCTCAGCTCTCAGCTCCGCGTCATCGTCCCTCGCGCCGCATCCGCCACGCGTGCCAGACCGTCGGCACTTCGCCCGTGTGCTTGGGCACCAGCAACGCGATCGCCAACTCCTCGACCCCGCACGCCACCAACAGCGTCATCGCCACATGAAACGGCACCGCCGACCACTCTGCCAACAACGGGATCATGGAAAACGCGCACGCCACCGCCAAAATTTTTGACGCCCACGTGTGATAGCAAGGCGCCCGCCCCAGCCGCACGAATCCAAAAATCACCACCGCGAAAAATGCCACGAGCCCTGTCGTCACCCACGCCAACTCGCGCTGCATGATCGCCGGCCACAAAATCGCGATCCCCGCGATCCCCGTGATCATCACCAGGTAGTCGGCCCAGCTGTCGAGTTTCCGCCCGAGATCCGATTCGGCGTGCAAGCGCCGCGCCAAAAATCCGTCGAGCGCATCCGTGAGCAGCGCCGCGATCAGCAGCCCCACAAACCACCGCCGCGATCCGCCCACCGCCGTGAGCAGCACCGCCGGCATCAGGGCGATGCGCAGTGCACTCAGCAAATTCGGCACCTGGGATGGGCGGCTCACAGCGCCAACCCTGCCCGCCCGCTCACACGCGCACAAGTTCCCAGCTCACGATTTTCCCGTCCGCCACCGTCAGCCACGCAAAACTCGGCGGCACCCCGCGCGGCCGCGAAATACACCCCGGATTGAGCCAGCGCACCCCGCCCATCACGGTATCGCGCGGCACATGCGTGTGCCCGTGTAACACCGCCGCAAACCCCGTCGGCCCGCGGTCCGGCGGAATATGCGCCAGATAAAAGCTCACGCCCTCCCGCTCCAGCTCGAGATCCAACGGCCACCCCAAATGCTCATCGCAGTTCCCCAACACCACGTACAACGGCGGTCCCAGCAGCTGAAACTCCGTGAGCACCGCCGGATCGCACACATCCCCCAGGTGCCAGATTTCATCCGCCCCCTTCAGTCGCGCCGGCAGCGTCGGCGGGAAACGATCATGGGTGTCGGAAATAACCGCGATGCGCATGGGAAAGTCACCCAGCTCGCCAACGATTCCCGTCGATTGCAACCCCGCGAAACGCCTCCGGCGCGCCTCTCACGGCAGGGTCAAAGTCGTTCTGCCCATCTTTCTCTTTCCTCGTCATCTTTCTCGTTCGTCAGGAATTGCCGGTGGGAGAGAAAGATCAACGGGCGTGACAACGACTTTAACCCAGCAGTGCGCACCCTCTCGCGGACCACGCCTATCCTTCGCCGTCTTTCTCGCCCCCACCTTCTTCGCTACCGCCCCCACCCCACCCAGGCACTCTGCTGAGTGACAGGCTGTCTTTCGGCCGATTGACGCCATGCTCGGCCGGTTTCCTATGGTTTCACCCTCCCAACGCTCCAGACTCTGACGCCACTCATGGCAACCGTAGTGCTAATGACGCCGTGCGTGGCCGCTCACCGCGAATTTCGCCGTGCCAAAAACGGGGCTCCCTCGGCACAAAAACCCTCCGCCGTAGTCCCGTGACCTGCTGAC
>CAMBVX010000290.1 GCA_945871085.1 Opitutus sp. GAS368
AAACTCAAACTCCACGGGCGCGTCCTTCGCGCCCTCGGCCGACCTTTGTCGCGTCGCCCGGTGGCCCGTGGCCGGGTTGACGACGTTGAAGTCGGGCCCGGCCTGCAGAGAATTACGGATTTGCGGAGCGCAGGGTGCGAGGAGCTGAAGGGCCCGGAGATTCGTCGGTGGCATGGACGGAGATTTGATTCCGCCATCCGACCGAATTAGCATTACTCTGTTATTTTACTCTCAAAAACACGTCCCTGAAAAGTGTCACGGATTATATCAATCGCCCAAAAGAGTCAGACTTTGATTTCCCAGGTAGCCGCGAGCGCCAGCGAGTGGTGATCCGTCCATTCGCTGGCGCTCGCGGCTACCGAAAAGTCCAGAGTTCAAAGGACGTTGGTCTTACGTGACACGCCCGCTGGGGATTCGGGTTTTTTTGGCAATGAACTTAACAGAGTAATATTGGCCCGCGCTCCGCATGGACCCGGCACTCGCAACGATTGACCGCTCCCGCCCAGCCCCGGCGTCCGCCGCTTGGTTGACGGCGAGATATTCCCCGGGTTCGCGCGGGTTCGCCGGGGTCGGGCGCGCTTTCCCTGCTACCTTGAAAACGAATCGGCGTGCTTCGTGAACTGTTTTTCCAGGCTGCCACAGACCAGTTCGCAGAGTTTGAAGATCGAGGGATCGGCGATGGCGTAGAAGACCTGCAGACCTTCTTTCCGCCGCGAGAGCATGTGGGCTTGCGTGAGGGTTTGCAGGTGTCGCGAGACGTTGGCCTGCGTCCCGCCGGTGGCCTCGACGAGCGCGTTCACGTTCATCTCCCCCGCAAACAGCGTCTGAAGGAGCCGCAGTCGCATCGGCTCCGCGAGCACGGCGAAGCGCCGCGCCACGTGTTCGAGGGCTGCGTCGGTGAGGGGTGCTTTCTTGGCCATTAAAACTACGAAACAGAGGCTTGACCTGATTTCAAGCATATGAGTATATGCGCATATAAATTAGTCGGTCGTTCGCCTCCCGCCCATGAAAATCGATTCCCTCATCCGCCTCCTCGCCGGCACCGTCACCCTCGTCGGCGTCGCCCTTGTGCACTTCGTCAGCCCGTGGGGGCTGCTCCTCCCGCTGTTTGTCGGCCTCAACCTCATCCAGTCTGTCTTCACCGGCTTTTGTCCGCCGAGCCTCCTGCTCCGCGCCCTCGGTTGGCTCGGCGACGACGGGATTATCCATTGGGGTGGCCGAAACTAAGGAACTCACGTCGGGATCATCGTCCCAACCTCCCGCCACTCTCACCCACCATTCCGGTTGACTCCACTTGTAACCTATTGGGTTACACTCCCGCCCCCATGCGTCTCACTTTCGCTTCATCTTTCGCCGCCGCAGCGATCCTTTCGGCGGCTCTCCACGCTGAGTCGTGGACGCTCGACCGCGCTGTCGCCACCGCCCTCGAACGCCACCCCGACGCCCGCGTCGCCCGGGCCCGCGTGGAGGCCGCCCAAGCCATGGTCGACCAGGCCCAGTCCGCCTGGCGCCCGCAGGTTTCCCTTTCCGGCCGCTACACCGACACCAACAGCCCGATGATGGCCTTCGGTTCCATCCTCAACCAGCGCGCCTTTAACTTCGGTCTCGATTTCAACCGGCCCGGCAACATCGACAACCTCAACGCCACCGGCACCGTTGCCTACAATCTCTACGCCGGCGGTCGCGCGACGGCTGGTCGCCATGCCGCCCAAGCCGGCACCGAAGCCGCCGATCTCGATCTCCGCACTGCGCACCATCGACTCGTCGCCGCAGTCGTGCGTGCCGCGCTGAATCTCCGCAAAGCCCGGGAGGCCGTCGTCGCTGTCGAGGGTGGCGTCCGCGCCTACGAGGCCGCCGTCGCCGTGGCCCGCGCACGCTCCGAAGCCGGCCAACTGCTGCGCGCGGATTTCCTCAGCCTCGAAGTGCAACTCGCCCAGACCCGCGAATCGCTCTCTTCCGCCCGGCACGGTGCCGCACTCGCGTCCCGCGCGTTTCATTTCGTCCTCGGCCTCGATGCGACGGACGCCACGGTCGAACTCCTCGACGAAGATCCCGCGCTGGCGCGTCTGTCCCCGCCTGATACACGCGACTTCACGCAGCGCCCCGAACTCCTCGGTCTCCAAGCCCGCGTCCGCGCCGCCGAAGCCATGGTCGAGGCCGCCCGCGGCGCGCGCCGCCCCACGGTCAATGCCTTCGCCAGCTACCAATACGACCACGGCTGGCAGACCGCGCGCCACGGCGACAGCTGGCTCGCCGGCGTCTCGGTTGACGTGAACGTTTTCGACGGCGGCCAGACCAACGCCAAAGTTCGCCAAAGCAGCGCCGAGCTCACGCAGGTGAAGGAAATGCTTCGCAAAGCCACGCTCGGCATCGGCCTCGAAGTGGAACAGGCCCGCCTCGCCCATGCCGACGCCACCGAGCGACTCGCGGTCTCCGCCCGCGCCGTCGAGCAGGCCGCCGAAAGCGCCGCGCTCAGTCGCGCGCGTTTCGAAAAGGAAGCTCTGCTCACCGCTGATCTCATCGGCGTCGAGGGCCGTCTCCTCGAGGCCCGCCTCCGCCGTACCCTCGCTGCCGCCGACGAACGCCTCGCGCTCGTCGAGTTGCGGCGCGCCCTCGGCCTCACGCCGCTCCCCGAATCCTGATTTTATTTTCACCATGAAGTCCGCCCGCCGCCTTCCGCTCTCGACTGTCGCCGCCTTCGCGGCGGCTGCCACGCTCGCCCTCCTCGCCGGTTGTAACAAACACGCCGCTCCGGCCGCGACCGCCGATGCTGCCGCCGCGCTCCCCGTCGCCAAAGTCCGCGTCGCCACCGTGCGCGCCGAAAATCTTCCGTCCACCACCGAGATCACCGGCACGGTCCGCCCGCTCCAGCGCGCCCAACTCGCCGCGAAGGTCATGGGCACCATCGACGAGTTTTCCGCGACGCTCGGCCAACGCGTCGCCGCCGGCGATCTCCTCGTGAAAATTTCGGCCGGCGAGATCAACGCCCGCGTCACCCAAGCCCAGTCGCAGCTCAACGCCGCCCGCCGCGATCTCGACCGCGAGCGTTCGCTCCTTACGAAAAACGCCAGCACCGCCGAGATGGTCCGCGGCCTCGAAGACCGTTTCTCCGGCGCTCAGGCCATGGTGCGCGAAGCGGAAATCATGCTGGGCTACGCCACGCTCCGCGCTCCTTTCGACGGTGTTGTCGCGCGCAAATTCGCCCAACCCGGCGACCTCGCCTCGCCCGGTTTCCCACTCCTCGAAATTGAAGGCACCGCCGCCTTCCAGGTCGAAGCCGCCGTACCCGACTCACTCGCCGCGAAACTCGTCCGCGGCACCGCGCTCTCGGTCGAGATTCCCGCCACCGGCCTCACGTTCTCCGCCCCATTGGCCGAACTTTCCTCCGCCGCCGACGCCGGTGCCCGCAGCGTGCTCGCCAAACTCACCGTCCCCGCCGGCACCGCCGTGCGCTCCGGCCAATTCGTCCGCGTCCTCCTCGTCGGCGCCCCGTCGCGCGCGCTGCTCGTGCCATCAGCCGCCCTCTCGCCGCTCGGCCAGATGGAGCGCATCTTCGTGGTGGGCCCCAACAACCGCGCCGTCCTCCGTCTCGTCAAATCCGGCGCCCCACGGGCCGACCGCATCGAGATTCTCTCGGGTCTCGATGACGGCGAGCGCGTCGTCATCGCCCCGCCCGCCGGTCTCCGTGAAGGCCAAACCCTCGAGTTCCTCCCGTGAGCTCCCCCGCCGCCTCTCCTCTCACTGATCCGGCGAAATACGGTTTCGCCGGCCGCATGGCGTCGATCTTCATCGACTCCAAACTCACGCCCATCGTCGTCGCCGCGTCGCTGCTCCTCGGCTTCTTCTCGATCCTTATGCTCCCTCGCGAAGAGGAGCCGCAGATCAAGGTGCCGATGATCGACGTCATGGTCGGCATGCCCGGCGCTTCCGCCGCCGAGGTGGAAAACCGCGTCACGCGCCCGATGGAGAAATTCCTCTGGGAAATCCCCGGGGTCGAATATCTCTACTCCACCGCGATGCCCGGCGGCAACATGACCGTCGTCCGCTTCAAGGTCGGCACTGACCTCGAGGCCGCGCTCATCCGCCTCAACCAAAAACTCCAGGCCAACTTCGACCGCATCCCGCTCGGCGTCACGCCGCCGCTCGTCAAGCCGCGCACGATCGACGACGTCCCGATCCTCGCCGTCACCTTCCATAGCAGCCGCTACGATCACGCTACGCTCCGCCGCGTCGCCGCACAGGTCGACGATGTCGTGAAGGCCCTGCCGGAAGTTTCCGAGACCACGCTCATCGGCGGCCAACACCGCCAAATCCGCGTCGCCCTCGACCCCGCATTGCTCGCCTCGCGCAATCTCAGCGCGGCCTACCTCGTGCCCATGCTGCAGCAGGCCAACGCTCAGACGCACACCGGCGCGCAGTCCTCCGCCAATCGCGAAACGCTCCTGCAAACCGGCACGTTTTTCCGCGACGCTCGCGATGTCGGCGCCGTTGTTGTCGGTGTCGCCGAGGGCCGTCCCATTTATCTCCGCGATGTCGCCACGATCAGCGATTCCGCCGCCGAGCCCACCGATTATGTGCTCTTTGGCCGCGGCGGCACCGCCTCCGGCGCCGAAGAAGCCGCCGTCACTCTCAGCCTCGCGAAACGCCCCGGCGCCAACGCCGTCGATGTGGTGACCGCCGTCCTCACCAAAATCGACGCGCTCAAAGGCACGCTCATCCCCGCCGACATCACGGTCTCCGTCACGCGCGACTACGGCGCCACCGCTGCCGAAAAATCCAACGAGCTCCTCCTGCACATGGGCATCGCCGTCTTCGGCGTCGCCGTGCTCATCCTCCTCTTCCTCGGCTGGCGCGAGTCGATCGTCGTCCTCCTCGCGATCCCCGTCACCCTCGGGCTCACGCTGCTCGTGTTCTACCTTTATGGTTACACGCTCAACCGCATCACGCTCTTCGCGCTGATTTTCTCGAGCGGCATCCTCGTCGACGACGCCATCGTTGTCGTCGAAAACATCGTCCGCCACATGGGCCTGCCGAGCTGCCGCCGCAAGCGCCTGCTCCAGATCGCCATCGAGGCCGTCGATGAAGTCGGCAACCCCACCATCCTCGCGACTTGGGCCGTCATCGCCGCCGTGCTCCCGATGGCGTTCGTCAGCGGTCTGATGGGTCCCTACATGCGCCCGATTCCGATCGGCTCCAGCGCCGCCATGGTTTTCTCGCTCCTCGTCGCCTTCGCGGTCACGCCCTGGGCCGCCCTCCGCATGTTGCGCGGACACCACACCAAGCAGCACGCCGCCGACGCCGCAGCGTTTGTCGACGCTCCGCTCTCCGACGAGACCGAAGCCGCCGATGAATCCATTTCCGAAAACACCTTCACCCGCGTTTATCAGCGCGTGATGCGCCCGCTGCTTGCCCACCGCGGTCTGCGTTGGATTTTCCTGCTCGTGGTCGCCGCCGCCACGGTCGGCTCGATGGGCCTCGTCGGCCTCAGCGCCGTAAAGGTCAAGATGCTCCCCTTCGACAATAAGTCGGAATTCCAAATCATCCTCAACTTCCCCGAGGGCACCACCCTGGAGCAGAACGCCCGCGCCGCCCGCGAGATCGCCGCCGCCGTCCGCGTGGAACCCGAGGTCCGCGACTACCAAATCTACGCCGGTGCCGCTTCGCCCTATAATTTCAACGGCCTCGTCCGCCACTACTTCCTGCGCCGCGGTCCCGCCGTGGCCGACATTCAGGTCAACCTTCTCCCGAAGCACCAGCGCACCGCGCAGAGCCACGACATCGCGAAACGCATCCGCCCGCGCGTCACCGCCATCGCCGACAAATACGGCGCCGCCGTCGCCGTCGCCGAGGTCCCGCCCGGCCCGCCCGTGCTCCAGACCGTCGTTGCCGAAATCTACGGCCCCACCGAAGAAGCCCGCCTCAAACTCGCCGCGAAGGTCCGCGAGATCTACCGCGCCACGCCTGGCGTCGTGGACATCGATTGGTATGTCGAGGACCGCCAGCCCAAAACCATCTTCCTCGTCGACAAGGCCAAGGCCGCGCTCCACGGCATCACGGAAGCCGCCATCGCCCGCACGCTCCAACTCGCCGTGCAGGGTTACCCCGTCACGCTCCTCCACACGCCGGATGCCCGCGAAGACGTGAACGTTGTCCTCGAACTCCCCCGCGCCCTCCGCGCCCGCCCCGACGATTTGCTCGCGCTCTCCGTGCGCTCGGAGATGAATCCCGCCGCTCCGCTCGTTCCCCTCCGCGAACTCGTGACCGTTGAATCGACGCTCGGCGACCGAAACATCTACCGGAAAAATCTCCAGAACGTCACTTACGTCACCGCCGATGTGGCCGGCATCGTCGAGAGTCCCGTCTACGCGATCCTCGAGATGAACCAGGCCCTCGCGAAACTCGACGGCCGCGACTTCGGCGGCACCACCGCCCACGTCGAATTGTTCAACATCGCCATGCCCACCGACGACCGTGAACCGGCGATCAAGTGGGACGGCGAGTGGCAGGTGACGCTCGAAGTCTTCCGCGACCTCGGCCTCGCCTTTGGTGCTGTGTGTATCCTGATCTACATGCTCATGGTCGGCTGGTTTAAGAACTACTCCACGCCGCTCATCGTGATGACCGTGATTCCGTTCTCCCTCGTCGGCATCCTGCCGGCGCACGCACTCATGGGTGCGTTTTTCACCGCCACCTCGATGATCGGCTTTATGGCCGGTGCCGGAATCGTCGTGCGAAACTCCATCATCCTCGTCGATTTTATCGAGCTGCGTCTCAGCCACGGCCGCACGCTCGCCGAAGCCTGCATCGAATCCGGCGCCGTCCGCTTCCGGCCGATGCTCCTCACCGCGCTCGCCGTGGTTGTCGGTGGCCTCGTCATTCTCGCCGATCCGATTTTCCAGGGCCTCGCGATCTCCCTCGTCTTTGGTGCCATCGCCTCGCTCCTCATCAGCCCGCTCGCCGTGCCGCTCATTTACTACATGACTCACGCTGGTCGCGCCGCCACGCCCGCGGCTCCCCCACCGGACGGCAAGTGCGACCTCACTTCATGAACGTGTTCAAGCTGATCAAAGCCATGTTCACCTCTGCGCCCCGCGCCGAACCTCAGGCGTGCGCCGACCGCATCCGCTCCGGTGCCGCCGTTCTGATCGACGTGCGCGAGTCCTCGGAGTGGGCCGAGGGCGTGGCGCAAAACGCCGTGCTGCTGCCGCTCACCGATCTCACCGGCGCGCGCACGCAGTGGACGCCCTTCCTCGCCAAACACCGGTTCCGCGAACTGTTCGTCTATTGCCGGTCCGGCGGACGCTCGGCTATCGCCGCGCGCATTCTCGCGGCCGAGGGTTTTCGTGTCGCTAATGCCGGCAGTCTCTCCGATTGGTCCGCCGCTGCGTGGCCCGTCGGCCCGCCCGCCAAAACCCGCCGCTAGTTCCCCTCCCATGACCTCCGCAACCCCCGCCCCCAGTTTGCTCCGCCAATCGCGTTGGAATGCCTACCTCGTCGGCACCGCCATCGGCGTGCTGAGTTGGATCGTCTTCGCCGTCGTCGACAAACCCCTCGGCGTCACCACGTCGCTCACCGGTCTCGCCGGTGCGTGCGCGGCGCCGTTCATCGGCGCCGATACCGTCGCGGCCAATGCCTACTTCAAGAGCCACGTCTTCAAGCTCGACTACGGCATGCTTTTCCTCGGCGGCATCGCCGTCGGTGGCTTCCTCTCCGCCCTGCTCTCCGGCAGTTTCCGCGCCGAGGTCATCCCGACCGTCTGGCGCGAACGCTTCGGCGGGTCCGTCGCGAAACGTATGATCGCGGCCTTCCTTGGCGGCATCCTCGCGATGTATGGCGCTCGTCTGGCCGACGGTTGCACGAGCGGCAACGGCATCAGCGGCAGCCTCCAGCTCGCCGTCGGCGGCTGGACGTTTTTTCTGACCCTCTTCGCCTTTGGCATCCTGACGAGCCTCGTGCTCTTCGGCACCGGCCGGTCCTCGAAAAACTAATACGCGCCCGACCATGCACTTCCTCGCTGCTGTCACTCCACCCGTCACCGGTTCCGCCGCACTCGTCGCCTCCGTCGTCCTCGGCGCCATCTTCGGCGTGCTGCTCCACCGCGGCGGCGTCGCGAACTACAATGTCATCGTGAACCAGTTTCGCTTCCGCGATTTCACGGTCCTGAAAATCATGATGACCGCCATTATCGTCGGCGGCCTTGGCGTGCTCGCCCTCAATTCCGCCGGCCTCGCCAACTACCACATCAAAGCCGCCAACATGCTCGGCGTCGTTCTCGGCGCTGCCATTTTCGGCGTGGGCATGGTGCTCTACGGTTACTGTCCCGGCACCGCGATCGCCGCCGCTGCTTCCGGTAGCATCCACGGTCTCGTTGGCCTCGGCGGCCTGCTCGTCGGCGGCACGCTCTACGCCTTCAGTTTTCCGTGGATCGCGAAAAACATTTTGCCCGTGGGCGCCCTCGGCAAAGTTCGCCTGCCTGATGTCACGGGTGTTCCGGCCCTGGTCTGGTTTATCGGGCTGATCGCGATCGCGCTCACCGTCTTCTTCCTGATCGAGCGCGCCGAGCGCCGCGCCACCGTTTCGCGCTAGACTCACGTTTTCGTCCGCCACCCAACCCATCGCCTCCAACGCCTCGTTCCTATGAAAACCAACGTCGGCACGATCGACCGTCTCGTCCGGCTCCTCCTTGGCCTCGGCATCCTCGGCGCCGGCTACTACTTCAAAAACTGGCTCGGCCTCATTGGCCTCGTCCCGCTGCTCACCGCCTT
>CAMBVX010000291.1 GCA_945871085.1 Opitutus sp. GAS368
ACGACCGGTGAGCCCCGAGTCTCCCTGCGGACCGCCGATCACAAACCGGCCGGTCGGATTGATGAGATACTCCGTGTTTTTGTTGAGCAACTCGGCCGGGATTACCTTTTTGACCACATGCTCAATCAAATATTTTTCGATCGTCGCATGCGCGACGTCGTCGGTGTGCTGCGTGGAGATCACCACGTTGACGACCTCGACCGGTTTGTCGTTTTCATAGCGCACCGAAACCTGTGACTTGGCATCTGGGCGCAGCCAAGGCGCGACGCCAGATTTGCGAATTTTCGTCAGCTCGCGACCCAGCCGGTGCGCAAACATGATCGGCGTTGGCATCAGCTCGGGAGTCTCATTGCAGGCGTAACCAAACATGATCCCTTGATCGCCCGCCCCCTGCTCGGCCGGCTTCTTCCCCTTGGCCTTCTTCGCATCAACACCCTGGGCGATGTCCTGAGACTGCTTCGTCAAATAGTTGTTGATGAAGACCTGATCGGCATGAAACACGTCATCGTTGTTCACATAGCCAATATCCCGAATAGCAGCGCGCACGATCGCCTCGTAATTTAGCTTCGCGCCCGTCGTGATCTCGCCAGCGAGAATGACCATGTTGGACTTAACCATGGTTTCGCACGCGACGCGGCTGGAGCGATCCTGCGCAAGGCAGGCGTCAAGCACACTGTCGGAGATCAAGTCAGCGACTTTGTCTGGATGTCCTTCACCAACGGACTCGGAGGAGAAAACGAATGATTTTGCCATAGTAGAAGACGGCCAGAAAAAGCTCCGAACGCTCAGCGAGCAAGTCTAAACATCAACATATGCCGATTTCCTGATGCGATAATAATTCGTCATTGCCTGCAAAAATATCTCGCCGCCAGGCCCCGAGAAATAGTTCCGCGATTTGGCCCACAACTTCCGATTGCAGTCTTAAGATTCAGAACCAAAGTGAAGGTGAATGCCAAAGCCGACGCCCGCACCCGTTGACCTCAGGGAACGAAAAATCCTCATCGTCGACGATGATCGGCTCAACATTCGTATCTTGAGCGGAATTCTCCGCAGTGAAGGCTATGTGCTCGCCGATGCTGATTCAGGCGAGCGTGCGCTCGAAATTTATGCCCAGTTTCTCCCCGACCTTGTCTTGCTCGATGTGATGATGCCGGGCATCGACGGATTCGAGGCCTGCCGTCGCCTGAACCTGACCTACAAGGACAAATGCGCGCCCGTTATCTTCATCACCGCCAAAAACCAATCGCATGATGTCGTCGAAGGGCTTAGCGCAGGGGGTGCCGATTATCTTCCAAAACCATTCAAAGCCAAGGAGGTCCTTGCCCGCATCCGCTCGCATCTGCAAAACCGCATTCTGTCGGAGCAACGCAATCAGCTGGTCGATCAGCTTAGTAATGCGAATGCGGCGAAGAACCGCTTCCTCGGGATGGCTGCCCACGACCTCCGCAATCCCTTGGCCTCGATCCGCGGGCTCTCCGAATTTCTCAGTGAAGGGGCCGTCGGACCGCTCACGACCGACCAACTCGATCTCATCAAAACGATTCACTCGGCCAGCCAATCGATGCTCGATCTCGTCAACGAGTTGCTCGATGTTGCCACCATCGAATCGGGTGAACTCAAACTTCAACTGGCACCGCACAATCTCGCTGAGTTGATCGCGAAGTCCGTCGCGATGACCAACATCGAGGCCGCAAAGAAAAAAACCCACGTGACGGTGGCCAGTCACGGCGCGAATAGCTTGCTTATGCTCGACGCGGCCAAAATGCGTCAGGTAATCGATAATCTCTTGAGCAATGCCGTGAAATACTCCCCGCCTGGATCGGCCATCACGGCGACCATCCAGACCGACGCCCACGGGCGCACGTCCGGTTTTGCCGTGCAAGATCAAGGCCCCGGCATCCCGGACGGAGAGCGAGATAAACTCTTCAAAGATTTTAGCCGCTTATCCGCCCAGCCTACCGGCGGCGAAAAGAGCACCGGACTCGGCCTGGCCATCTGTCGCAAGATTGTCGAAGCGCACCACGGTGCAATCTCTGCGGAAAATCTCCCCGCTGGCGGCTGCGAATTTCGCGTTTCGTTCTCCACCTAATCATGAATTTCCAAGGCACCATTTTGCTCATTGATGACGAACCCCACATCCGCAAATACGTCGGACTAATCCTTCGCCAACTCGGCGCACCTACGTTGGTGGAGGCTTCAAATGGGGAGGAAGGTGTCGCGGCTTACCTCCGCGAGAATCCCGATCTCGTCTTACTCGACGTCAACATGCCCATCATGGACGGCATCGAAACGCTCAAGAAGCTCAAGGAGATCGACCCCGATTGCGTTGTCGTCATGCTCACTTCCCTCGCCAATCGCCAAACCATTGAGCAGGCCATCGAGCTCGGGGCCGCCAATTACATCCGCAAGGACACCTCGAAAGAGGAAATATCCAAGGCACTCACCGCGACGATCGACGCCTGTTTCCAAGCCGAGGAGTGATCCCGCCATGCGCACATCTATCCCATCAGAGCCAGCCACACCATCGGCCGTCGTCGTCGCAGAAGTGAAATATTCCCTGCCGCAAATGCTCCAAGAACTAAGAGCTGAACGCTCGGCTGGCTCCTTTGCGCTGGAGAAACTCGACCAGAACGAAATAGGAAAACTCTTCAAAGCCAAGGCCCCTCGCCGTGTTAAACCCAAAATGTAATTTTTTCCTCGGACGCGTCAGAAAAATTCCGAAATTCGATTACGCCGAAGAGATTGCCGCCCTCGCGGTGCGTCACGGCGACGTCCCTGCTTTTGTGCAGGCGGTGATCGACGAAAAATTCCTCAACAAAGACGACGCGTGCCGCCACTGGGCCGACTCAATGAACGTGGCCTACGTCGATCCGTTCGCGTCCGTCATCACCGACGAGGCGATCGAAAAAATCCCCATGGAGGTCGCTAAGAAAGTGAAGGCCATCGGGCTTTACGTGCTCAACGGCGTGCTCACGGTTGCCACGGCCACACCGGCGGACAGCGACCTCCTCCGGCGCCTCGGTCAGATCGCGCAAATGCAGCTCAGTCCGGTCTTTGCGCTCCAACGCGAAATCGAAGACGCCATTGCGATCCACTACTGCACCGAGAAGGGCCTCGAGGAGAGCCTCAACGAACTCGAACGTTCGAGCCTTTTCGACAAACCCGAGATTGCCGGTGAAAAACTCGCCGCGCTGGTGGAAAACAATGCGTTGGTCCAAATCCTCGACGAAATAATTTATTTCGCGATGCGTGAACGGGCCAGCGACATCCACATCGAAGCACAGGAAACCCAATGTCGGGTCCGCTTCCGCGTCGATGGCAACCTTCGCGAAATCCTCACCTATTCGCGGAAACTGCACCGCGCTCTGATCTCGCGCATCAAGATTCTCTGTAACCTTAATATCGCGGAAACCCGCTTTCCTCAGGACGGCCGTTTCTCGATGCCGGTCGGCAGCCAAACCGCCAACTTCCGCGTCTCGACGATCCCTTCGGCCTACGGTGAAAAAACCGTCATCCGCATCCTCGCGATGACTGGCAAGAAGACCATGCTGACGCTGGAAAAGATGATGATCTCCCATACCATCCTCCAGCCCTTCAAACGACTCATTCAAAATCCCAACGGAATTATTTTTGTCACCGGTCCGACGGGCTCTGGCAAAACCACGACACTTTACGCTGCAATCCACGAAATCAATACCCCGGGCATCAACATCTCCACCATCGAAGACCCGGTTGAGATCCAACTCGCGGGCGTGACGCAAACTCAGGTCAACTCCAACATCGACCTCAAATTTGCCACCATTCTGCGCGCTTTGATGCGCCAAGATCCGGACGCGATCCTCGTCGGCGAAATCAGAGATCTCGAGACTGCCAAGATCGCTACCGAAGCGGCGCTCACCGGCCATATTGTGTTTGCAACCCTGCACACCAACACTGCACCACAAGCCATCATGCGGCTCATCGAGATCGGCGTTGAACCCTACATGGTCGCGCCCTCGGTCATCGGGGTCCTCGCACAGCGCTTGGCGGCGAGGATCTGCGAAAACTGCAAGGAAGCTTACTACCCCACCCGTGAAACGCTGCTGAAGTATTTCCAGGACGAGGGTATCAGCGAGATTCCGTTTTATCGCGGCCGCGGATGCCCCGCGTGCCGCCATACTGGTTACAAGGGCCGCGTGGCGTTTCACGAGCTCGTCTTAATTACCGAGGAGGTCCGCACGCTCATTTCCGAGGGCCGCAGCGTGCAAGATATCAGCCGTGCCGCCGCCAAGGTCGGCTACAAGCCCCTCCGCTACGACGGACTAAAGAAAGTCCTCCTCGGCCTCACCACCATCGAAGAAATCGAACAGAACACGTCGTTTGAATGGGCCACCTAATCGATCACGAGAGACTCACCGCAATCCGCGTTTACCGGCCCTTCAAAACATCCGCTTTGCACGCTTCGCCATTCCACGGATCCTCCAAAAATAAACTGACGCCATGCCCGAATTCCTAGTCATCGATCCTCAGGCTATCGAAAACCTCCGGTCGCTTAACCCCGACGACAACGACAAATTCTTAAGTGAAATCGCGGGCATTTTCCTCGAGGACACTCCGCTGAGGATCGCCGAGCTTGATCATAGCCTACTCGCGGGCGACTTGGCGAAATTCACGCGGGCCGCACATAGTATCAAAGGCAGCTCAGCCAATCTTGGGGCGATGGCCTTGCGCGCCGTTGCCGAAAGACTCGAGCATCAGGTCCGCACCGAAGGCATGGTTGGCGTCGCAGCGGCCGTCGAAGGTCTTAAGTCCGAATTCGCGCGCGCTCAGACGGAACTCTTAAAGTTGATCGCGAAGTAGCGCGGCAATGAGGTCGGCTCCGGCTCCGTGAGCCCCCGGGGTCATTCCCGCTTGGAGCAGGACGTCGCGGGACTGGATTGCGAAGTGGCGTGGGAGAATTGACGCACCGCCTCGTAGGTCGCGATCCCGGCGGCGGTGCTCAGATTCAGCGAGCGCAACGCGGGATTCGCATGAGGGATAGTCACTCGCTGGTCCGCGCCAACCTCGTCGTGTAACCAGCCGGGGGCACCCGCCCCCTCGTTGCCAAAAACCAATCCGTCTCCGTCCACATAGCGCACATCCCAAAAACTTTGCTGCGTTTTGGTCGTGAAAAGCCAGAGCCGCTTGGGCGCCGAGGGACTCGCTCGAAATGCCGCCCAATCGGCATGCTCGTGGACGTCGAGCGAATTCCAGTAGTCCATACCGGCGCGACGCAAATTCCGATCGTTGATCACAAAGCCGAGCGGGTGAATCAGGTGCAGCCGCGAACAAGTCAGCGCACACAGGCGTCCAACATTGCCGGTGTTGGGCGCGATCTCGGGTTGGAAGAGCACGACATGAAACATGTCTCATCGTCACGCGCCACCCACGCGAATCAAGCGCGCTCACGGATGGCCTTTCAGTTTCCCCTTTAGCAATTTTTGTTCACCGCACCCGTGAACCCCGTCGGGAGTAGAGCCATCGTTCTCGTTGACGATGAGCAATCCTCCACGGAACTCAGGACCCAGTTACTCGCGGACAATCTTAACTGTCCGGTCCGCGCCTTCGCGCGCCCACTCGAAGCCCTCCAAGCCCCGCCGCAAATCAATCCAGCTGTCGTCGTGACTGATTGCTCCATACCTCCGTTTAACGGCTTGGAGTTCATCCGGCAGGCGACCCCGTTGGTGCCCGAAACCACCTTCATGTCTCATGCTCATCACGGGACACAACCTTTCCGCCGAAGCGGACACCATGGCGCTCCTTCCCTCACTCAAAGGCTTTCTGGCGAAAGCCTTTTGATTGGCGGACTCTCGCCAATGAAATCCTTCGGCTCTGGCCCAGTCACCTCGTCGCGCCAACTCACCGGGCCGACTCGGTGCAATGAGCAACTCTGTTCGACCACGCTCGACTCGTTCTTGTCCGATAGAATCTGCCAGGCGACTCGCTACCCGGCACCCGCCTGTGGCAGCGTCATCCCAACGGCCCCTCAGCGACGGGCCTTGAGCTCCTTGTTGAGCTCCATCATTTCGGCCCGCGTCTTGAGGTCGTCGCGCTTGTCGAAATTTTTCTTTCCGGTGCACAATGCCACCTCGACCTTAACGAGCGCCTCCTTGAAATACATCCGCAACGGGACAAGGGCCCGCCCGCCCGCCTCCAGCGCATGCTGGATTTTATCGATGTGGCGGCGATGCAGGAGCAGTTTGCGGATACGCTTCGAGTCGTGGTTGAAAATATTACCCCACGCATACTGCTCGATATGTGCGCCATGCATCCAAATTTCCCCCTTCTCGACCCGGCCAAACGCGTCGCTGATCTGGGCCTTGCCCGCGCGCACCGACTTCACTTCGGTGCCCCGGAGTTGGATGCCCGCTTCGAACCGTTCATCCACAAAATAGTCACGCAGAGCTTTCGAGTTTCGTATCTCGGTATGACGCGGGCCGTCTTTTTTCTTCGCAGCCATGGTTCAGGGTTGATTGGGATCGGAAAATGTCTGCACAAAAAAGGCGACCCAGACAATTGCCGGGCCGCCCAAAGTTGCAATCGCTCCGTGAACTCAGGCCAACTCGTAGCTGATCTTACCGTCGATCACCTCGCGCAGCGCCGTGTCCTCGGGCGTGAGCTTTTCGAGCGACTCGACGAGCGGACGATTGCCCCGCTTGAGTTGCTTCACGCGACGGGAAACCACGTTGATCAGGATGTTGGGGTCAGGAATGGCCTTGAGGGCGTCTTTGATGTAATCGTCTCTCATAATGCGAGGATAGATGGTTTGAAAACCGACGAGGACACAGCTCGCTCCGCCCTCCGTCAAGGGTGAATTCCCTCCTCAAAATCCCCGACTTGCGCCCGCCGGACCCCCGGCAAAAACCTCGGATAGGTTGATCGCTTGGACCAGTGTCGTCACCCGGGCCGAGGCCGAACGCGTGACCGCGGATTCTGTGCTCGCAGGTTGGCTGACTGCCTTCAAATCGACGGCCCCACCGGCTCGCACGACCGATGGCACGGCCGAGCGGAGCGGGCCGAATAATTCCGGATTTGTTTCAAATGCCACTCCGCCCGCAGCCCCGCGATCAATGGATCGGGTCGAGCGATGAGCAACGCCGTCGCCGCCTCGCCCTGGTCGCCAACCACGTCCATTTTCTCCTCCTGCCGGAGCGCCCGGTGACCAACCTCGGTTCGGCGGCACTGAGCTGCGTGCTCGCACAACTCAGCGCTGATTGGCAGGCCCGCCATGCGCATCCGATCCTTGTGGTAGAGACCTTCGTCGATCCTGCGTATTTCCAAGGCACAGTCTACCCCGCGGGCGGCTGGTCCGAACTGGGCCAGAGCAAAGGCAGCGGACGCAAGGCGCACGATTACTATGAAGCGTACGACCGGCCGAAACGCCTTTTCCCGCGCGAATTGGTGCCCGCCGCCTCTCCTCGGCCCAACGCGCCGCGCTCGGTGAGCGCGCCACCGCCGAGGGCGAATATCCTGCCCCCCAGCCAGCCCACGTTTAGCCGGCTGTTCAAACGCCTCTCGGCCGCGCGAGTCGAGCGCGCTCTGCTCGACCACCAGCACCAAGTGCGCGGCGCACCGCCCGCCACCGAGCTCATCGACCTCGACGGCAAGGTGCCCGCCCCCGGCGGCGGGCTCGACGTCGTCAGCGCCGTCACCTCGCCCAGCCAGTATTTTTTTGGGAAGCGAAGTGGTCGCGGCCAAGACCGACGAGATCCCGTCCGCCCGCGCGTTGCTCGAGCGGCCCGAATTGACCGGCCGGCTCGTCAGCCTCGACGCGAGGCACACGCAGGCCACGACCGCCCGCGCGATCATTATGGAACATCGCGGCAACTTCTAGATGTCGGTCAAAGGCAATCAGCCAAGTGCCCAAACGGCGGTGCAAACCAATGTGCCCGATCCGGGCACCCTGCGCTGGACCGACCTCGATAAAGGTCAGCCGGTGTCCCGCACCATCGTGGTGCGTAGCCTCGAAGCCGAAACCGGCGGCTCTCCGTTCGTAGCGCAAGTCGTGCGCCTGCGATGCACACGCGTGGGCCAGCAACCCAAAGCCGTCGACCTGATCACCAGCCGCCCCCTGACCGCCCTGCCCCAGGCCCCTTCGCTCGAAGCCACGATCCAACACGGGGGCATCGAGACCGACCTTGCACGCGCGGCTCGAAGCCTCGCGCCACGGCGACCGCTGCCGCCTGCGCGAACGCCACGCCGTGCACCCGCACGGCGCCTTCACCCGCTGGGCCAACAGCCTGTTCATCCGCTGGCGCCAGCAACAGCCCAACGGGCGCCACCTCAGCACCACCGACCACCTGGGCCACTTCGCCGCAGAGGCACGACCGCCGCGCGATTCGCGCCGTCACCGCCAAGCGCTTCCGTTCGTGAATAGGCGGTGCGATGTCTGAATGGCGATGGCCCGCGGCATGACGATGGCCCGCGGGAGGTCCAGACGCTTGACCCGTGGGTCATTCCACCGGTTGAATGGGAAAACGTGCTTCTCGTCATCGACAACTACGACTCCTTTACCTTCAACCTCGTCCAATATTTTGGGCAGTTGGGCGTGGCGCAGCGCGTGTTCCGCAACAACGAGATCACACCCGCCGAGGCCCTCGCCCTCAACCCCGACCGCGTGCTCCTCTCCCCCGGCCCCTGCTCGCCCCGCGAGGCAGGCGTCACCTTGGATATCATCCGCGCTTTCGAGGGAAAAAAGCCGATCCTCGGCGTCTGCCTCGGTCACCA
>CAMBVX010000292.1 GCA_945871085.1 Opitutus sp. GAS368
CGCGCGGCCGCGGCTTGCGGATGGTGGGCCAGAAAACCCGCCACGTAGGCGTGCTTGTTGCGTTCGTGCACCGTCGCCTCGATCAAAGCGACCGGCCGCTTGCATCCGAGTTTGGCGAGTTCCAGCAATGCCAGCCGGATCGCCAGGAAATGATGGTGCCCTGCGTGGTGCAGCTCGGGCGTCCAAGTGACATTGCCGATCACCGCTGGTGCGAAATTCCGCCAGTCCCAGCTCAGGGTCACCGTCGCCTCCGCCGTCGTAACCGGCGACAGCACCACTCCAACGATCCCGCGCGCCCGGATAATTTGCTCAAGCCGCTGGTCGGTCATGCCCGGGTCGCTCGTCCAAAATTCCTCCAGGGCAAATCCCATCTGCGCCGCCCGTTCGCGTGCGCCGGCGAAGACCATCCTGAGAAACGAATTCAGCCGGGCCTCCGCGCGGCTCGTATGCACCCACACAAACGCCAGGCGCTCCTGATGCGCCCGCGACTGCGCCCCGCGGATATGCGCCATCAGACTGGCAACGCGCGGATTCGGCCGGTAGCCGAGCTCGCGGGCTGCGGCCGCCACGAGTTCGCGCGTCTCGGCCGGAATCTTCGGATCCTGGCGCAGCGCATACGAGACTGTCGCCAGCGAGAGCCGGGCCCGTTCAGCGACCTCCTTGAGTGTGATGACTTGGGCGCGGGGTTCTGGCACGGTGAACGATTTCACCACTGCGGCATTTGCCACGCAACCCCCAACTTCTTGGCTGCACCTCGACTGGACCGATGCTTGCGCAACACGTGCTCGCATCGGTCAAGTTTCCAACCCCCGTCCTTCGCCACCCCTCTATGAAAACTCCCCTGCGCGTATTCTTCGCTTCAGTCCTTCTCTCGCCGATCGCACTCTCCGCCCAGTCCGCTCCGGCCAAGTCCGTCGAGGACGAGGCAGTCCTATTGCCCGCGTTCACCATTCAATCTGAGGGCGAGTCCGGCTACGCCGCGACCAACTCGATCAGCGCCACGAAGGTCGCCACCGAACTGAAGAAAATGCCCGTGTCGATCGACATTATCACCGAGCAACTCTTCAAGGACTACGGCCTCACGGAGGTCTACGACATCATCGGCCTGTCGTCGGGCGTGCAGAGCACCCAGCGCGCCGCCACCGGCAATCTCGAGAGCTACACCATCCGCGGCTTCACCACATTTTTCAGCGCCCGCAACGGCAGCACCAACCTCCGCAGCTACGACTCCGCCAACGTCGCCCGCGTCGAAGTCGTCAACGGCCCCGCCTCCGTCCTCTACGGCCAGCTCGATCCCGGCGGCGTCGCCAACACTGTCACGAAGCAGCCCTCCGCCAAGCGCGCATCGAATCTCCGCCTCGAACTCGGCTCATGGGCCTACTACCGCGCCGAACTCGGCACCACCGGCCCGCTGAATCAGTCCGGCACGCTTATCTATCGCGTCGACGCCTCCTGGCTCGACCGCGACGGCTATCGCGATTTCGATCAGCAGAAGAAGACGTTTATCGCGCCCGTAGTCCGCTGGGCGCCGCGCAAGGGCACCGCGCTCACCCTCGATGCCGAGTGGGTCGACATGGATCTCACCGGTGTCGCCAACTGGCCGCGCTACAACAATCGCGTCGTGCCCAACAACTTTATTGTGAAGTTCGCCGATATGATTCCACGCACGTGGAACGGCCAGGGTCCCGGCGTCGGCACGCACACCGGCAACCGCATTTATTCCGCCACATTCGAGCACGCGTTCACCGACCGCATCGTGCTGCGCAATGTCTCCGGCGTCAGCTCCGTCCGCCGCAACGCCTGGGAAGTCGCTTCGACCACGATCAACATCCTCGCCACTACGCCCGCCGGCCAGCTGCCCTATTCGCGCAGCCTGAGCGGCAGCTACGCCAACGGCCAGACCTTCGCCAACACGCTCAACCTCGCCGCACGTTTCGATTTCTCCCGCCGTCATTACACCCGCCTCGTCGCCGGCTGGGAATACGTCGCCGCCCGCAGCGAGTCCGACAGCCGTGTCTCCGGCATCGTCGCCGGTGTCGGCGTTGCGACCCCCGCGAATTGGGATCTCGCCAATCCGGCCACTTGGGACCGCACCGTCCCGGCGCTCGCCGGCGCGCGCGTCTCCGCCTACAGCGGCGGCAAGTTCTGGGAAGACAAATTCTACCTGGTCGATGCCCTCGCGCTCTTCGATGAGCGGCTGATGTTCCTGGGCGGCCTCAACTACTCCAAGATTCAGAACCTTTCGCTCAACTACGTTGCCAACACCCGCCTCCGCTTCGAGCGCGACCGCACCACGCCGCAGGCCGGCGCTGTTTTCCGCGTCACGAAGGCCATCGGTCTCTACGCCAACTATTCCGAATCGTTCCGGCAGATCACCTCGCTTCGCACCAACGCCGACCGCTCGCTCACGCCCTTTGATCCGGTGATCGCCAAGGGTCTGGACTACGGCGTGAAGTTTGACTTCGGCGAGGGCCGTTACAGCGGCCAGGCGACCATCTTTGACACGATCAATATCAACGGCCGCCAGTCGTTCAGCGCCACCGACGCGATTGGCGCCTACACCTACGAGACCCAGGTTGGGGAAAACAAAGCGCAGGGGTTTGAGCTTCGCCTCTCCGCCAACGTCACGAAAAATTTCCAGCTCGTTGGTGGCTACACCCAGACCCACTCCTATATTTCCAAGAATCCCGCGAGCCCCGCCATTGTCGGCCGCGCCGCCATCCGTTCGCCTACGCACGCGTGGACGGTGACGACGTCGTATCGGTTCTCGGAGGGTTGGCTCAAAGGCGTTTCGACCGGTGCGAACATCGGCTATCGCGGCCAAGCAAAGGCCTTCGAGACGAACGACGTTTATCCCTACCTGCTCGACCCGCGCATCGTCGTCAACGCGCGCGCTGGCTACACCGCGAAGGTCTTCGACAAGCCCGTGACCTACAACCTCACCGTCTCGAATCTCTTCAACGAGAAATACTATCCCAGCTCGATCTCGATGGGCGACCCGACCTCGTATCGCCTCAGCGCCGAGTATCGCTTCTAACGTTACCTCCTCATTAGGTTACCGGGCGATGAAACCCACTTCTGTTTCTGCGCTCTCGCGGTGCGCGCCAGCCCTGGCGCTCGCCATGCAGTTCTTGCTCGTCGGCAGCGCCCACGCGCAGACGGCCGCAGCTGCTATCACTCCGCTCGCCGCACTCCCTGCCGACGACGCCACATGGCTTCGAGCCCACGGCACCCTCATCTTCCACGACGCCTTCGAGCGCGAGGAAACCGGCCACGACGCCAAGGCCATCGGCAACGGTTGGAACAGCGCCACTGCCGACCGCGTGCCGCAGATCAAGATGGCCGATCTCGACGACGGTATTCTGAAAATCAGCAGCGCCACCAAGGAAGCCGACACGGACTGGCACGAACTCGTCCTCGTGACCGAAGGCGACGAGATGCGCCTGAGCCTCGACGGCAAGCTCGTCGCCCGCCACCGCTCCGCCGGCTTCGCCCACCCGATGAAGCGCTGGTTCAGTTTCCTCGTTCCCAGCACCGTGTGGATCGACGAAGTGAAAATCTGGAAAGTGCGATGACACCCCGCGCCCTGAGTTTCACAATTTCCGCCCCGTCGTCCCGCTCTGCATGTTAGACCATGAGATTACTCTCCGTCTTCCTTGCCGCCGCGCTCGCGACAACTCTCTCGGCTTCTTCCGCTCCGCAGCCAATGAGACCCACGCGATGCGCCCATCGCGCTCTTCGACGCGACTGACGGCTACCGCAAGGACGGCCAAGCGTCGTTCAATGTGCACCTCCCGCTTCGCATCGGTTCAAAACCGTGAAATTTCCGATCCGACGGATTGCCGGGCGGGGATTGGCAGGCTTTGGGCCGATCAAATCTGCACGGCGCCGGGAATGCCGGTGTCGAACGTCACGAGGCGTAGGCCGTTTGCGGCCGCAAGTTGCGAGAGGTAGGCATCCGACGTCTGGGCCGGCTTGACCGCCCACGAGTCAAGACGCGGCGATGGCGAGGTAGCGATGAATCCGCCGGCGTGTTTCTTCATGTCGGCCAGCGCGGTCTGTGCCTCGGCACGACTCAGCCGAAAAACCTGCATCGAAACCCGCAGAAATCCCAGCTCCGCATGGGCGCAGGTGGCGATGGTATCGAACCCTTCCGCCTTTACCCAGGCATGAAACCGGGCATGGCCGTTGGCGGTGGCGTGGCGCCAGGCAATCAGTGCATTTACGTCGAGCAGATACTTCACGGGAAGTCCGCGAGCGCGGCCCTGATCTCCTCGAGGCTCACCGTGCGGCCGCCTTCATCGGTGGCGTCGTAGGGCAGGCCGGAAACCGGGTGTTTCTTGATGATGCGCCGACGGGGCATCTTCGCCGGCGTCTCGATCACTTTCGAGCGGATAAACGCCGAGACGTTCTTGCGGCTGGCGCGGGCCGCGGCCCGGATGGCGCTGGCTTCCTCCGGCGAGACTTTGAAGGTGATGGCGACCATGGTATGACCGTCTTACCGACTGCAGCGGCTGTCAAGTCCGTCGGCCGCGGCGCACCCGGCACTTTATTGACCGGATATCCCGGGGGACCGCCGAGCGGGTCATGTCGCCCGGGCCTCGGCGCGACCGACGGTGATCCCAGGGACGGATGCCGGTCGTTCAATGTCCACCTCCCGCTCACAAAGGCGAGTGAACGGCTTCACTGTCAAAACCGTTGTGACGGACCGCTAATTTTCCCTCAATGAGTCTTCCCGGTGTGTCCCAACTTACCCTCGATGCTGCACTCCACTTCGCCGCGCGTCTCTCGCACCGCGCGAAGAGACGATCCGACCTACAACGGCTTCGTGCTTATGCGCTCGCTGACTGCTGCAAAATAGCCCGATGAAAATCCTCTCCCTCCTCCTCGCCGCCACCCTCTCGTTCGCCGCCACACTCGACCCGATGCGGCTCACGCTTGAGGCGCCCATCGAAAAATGGGACGAAGCCATCCCGCTCGGCAACGGCCTCCTCGGCGGCCTGCTCTGGGGCAAGGGCAACGAGCTCCACCTCTCGCTGGATCGCGGCGACCTGTGGGACTTGCGCCAGCATCCCATCTACGCGCGCCCGGAATTCAACTACGCGACCGTCGTCGCCCGCGCCCAGGCCGGACAAGCCGATCAGTTAAACAAAGAAATCGCGCACTCCAGCGATTACCCTACCAAGCTCCCCGGCGCCCGGCTCGTCGTCACCCTCGACCCAAAGTTTCAAGCCCGCTCCTTCAGCCTCGACCTGCAACGCGCCCTCGGGTCGGTCGACCTCGGTTCAGCGCAGGCCGAATGTTTCTTCAGCGAAACGAGTCCCGCCGCCCTCCTGTTGCTGCCCGATCCTGCGCCGAGGTTCGACCTCGTTCCCAATCCGGCCGTCACGAAAATCGGCTACGCAATCGCGTCCGTCACCCGCGCCGAGGGCGAGGTCACCCTCGTGCAGAATGCCGCCGAGGGTTTTCGTTACGTGATCCACGTCGTGTCCCGTCCGGCGGGAGCCCGCACCCTGCTCGCCCTCGCCGTCACCACCAACCGCGACCACGCCGACCCCGTCGCGCTCGCCCGGGAGCGCGTGGCGCAGGCGCTCGCGCGCGGCTACGACGCCGCCCGCGCGGAGCACCAGCATCGGTGGGAAAAATTCTGGGCCAGCTCGTCCGTCTCGTTGCCAGACGCTGCCCTGCAGCAACACTACAACCTCGTCCAATATTTTTACGGCGCCGCCTCCCGCCGTGGCGCTCCCCCGATTCCCCTGCAAGGCCTTTGGACCGCCGACGCCGGCGTCCTCCCGCCGTGGCGCGGTGACTACCACCACGACCTCAACACCCAGCTCACCTACTGGGCCTACCTTGCCTCCGGCCATTTCGACCAGGGCCTGAGTTTCCTCGATTTCATGTGGAGCCTTAAACCGCGGCACGAACAGTTCGCCCGCGAATTCTTCGGCGTAAAACACGGGATGATCGTCCCCGGAGTCATGGCGCTCGACGGCCGGGCCATGGGCTCGTGGTTCCCCTACACGCTCTCACCCACCATGGGCGCATGGGTCGCGCAATCGTTCTACTCGCATTGGCGCTATGAAATGGATCCGCGCTTTCTCGCCGACCGCGCCTATCCCTATTGCGCCGCCGTCGGCGATGCGCTCGCAGAATTGCTGACGCCCGACCCGCGCACCGGCCGCTTGAAGCTGCCGTTGTCCAGCTCGCCCGAGATCCACAACAATACCCAGCGCGCCTGGCTGGCCCCCAACTCCAATTTCGACCACGCGCTCCTGCAATGGCTCTTTCTCGCCAACGCGGAGATGGCCACGGCCCTCGACCGCGGGCCCGAGGCGGAGCGCTGGCATTCGCTCCACGCACGGCTGGGACCGCTCGTCGTCAGCGACACCGGCGTCCTCCTCATGGCGGCGGGAGAACCCCTGACCGCCTCCCACCGCCACCACTCGCAGCTGATGGCGATCCATCCGTTGGGTTTGCTTCATCCGGAAAACAGCGCGGGCGACCGCCGGATCGTCGACGGCACGCTCGCCGACATCGACCGGCTCGGGACCTCCGCTTGGACCGGATACAGCTTCAGCTGGATGGCCGCGCTGCGCGCCCGCGTCGGCCGTGGCGACGAAGCCCTCCGCTTTCTCTCCGCCTACCGGGAGCATACCACGTCGCGCAACGGTTTCCACCTGAACGCCGTAATCACCACTTCGAAGATCTCCAATTATCTCGGCCGAGCCTTCACGCTCGAAGGCAATTTCGCCGCCGCGCAGGCCGTGCACGAAATGCTGCTCCAGAGCTGGGGCGGCCGCCTGCGCATTTTCCCCGCTCTGCCCGCGGCGTGGCGCGACACCTCGTTCCGCGACCTCCGCGCCGAGGGCGGCTTCGTGGTCTCCGCCGAACAGCGCGAGGGCCGCCTGCGGCGCGCCTCGATCCGCGCCACCGTCGCACAGGAACTGCGCCTCGCCGATCCGTTCTCGGGCCGTCCCTACGATCACAACCTGCCGGTCACCCGCGCCGCCGGAGAAATACGCTGCCGGCTCCAACCGGGCCAAACTCTCGAACTCAGTGAACGTGCGCCTGCCCGCGCCGAGCGAATACCGTAGACTCTCAACTTGACCGCTCAGTGTTTGTTATGCCTCCGACACTTTACCCATGATCCAACGCTCGCACATCGCTGTGCTTTTCATCCTTCACGCGACGACTCCGTTCCTCGCTGCAGCTCCGGTCACTTCGCCGGCGACACGCCCGAATATCATCTTTCTCCTTACCGACGATCAGCGCGACAACACGCTCGGCGCGATGGGACACCCTTACGTGAAGACACCGCATCTCGATGCGTTGATGCGCGACTCGGTGCGCTTCAAGAACGCCTACATCGCCACGCCTGTCTGCTCGCCGAGCCGCATTTCGTATTTCACCGGCATGCCGGAGCGCGTGCACGGGGTGGGCTTCAGTTCATCCTATGATCTCACCGAGGCCCAATGGGAGCGCACCTATCCGGCACTGCTGCGCAAGGGCGGCTACCACACCGGGTTTATCGGAAAATTCGGCGTCGAGTATTACACCTTCAAAGGCAGGGCACCGGACAAGTTCGACTTCTGGTGGGGCCACGATGGCTGGACGAAGTTTCTGCCGAAGGACCACCACACACCCAGCACCACGCCCTATCACCACGCGAAGGAGAACGTCATCACCTTCATCATGGGCGAGGCGATGACGAAGTTCCTCGCCACTGCACCCGGAGACAAACCGTTCTGCCTCTCAGTCAGCTTCAACGTCCCCCACGGTTCGCAGGTCACCTCGATGTTCAACGATTATCCCGAGTGGCACGAGATGAAGCGCGCCGCGAACGAAAATCCGCAGCTCGAGGACACCCCATTCTACGACACGCTGTACCGCGACATCGACATTCCGCTCCCGGCCGACGCCTGCACTGATCCCTATCGCTACATCCCGAAGACTATTATGGATCAGGACAGGGGCCGCCGAAACCAGACCTATGTCTACGACTACAATCTCGCCACCTGCCGCGAACACCACATCCGCTACTATCAAACCATCAGCGGCCTCGACCACGTCATCGGCGGGCTGCTGGCCGAATTGAAAAAGCGCGGCCTCGATCAAAACACCGTGATTCTCTTCGGCAGCGATCACGGTCTGCTCCTCGGCGAATACGGCATGGGCGGCAAGGAGCTGCTCGTCGACCTTTCGGCGAAGATCCCGAGCATCATCCACGATCCCCGTATCCCGAAGGCGCAACGTGGTCGTCAACTTGATCACCTCGTCTCCAGCCTCGACTATACGCGCACCATCCTCGACTACGCCGGCATCGAGGCTCCGCCCCAGATGGAAGGCCGGAGCCTGCGTCCGCTAGTTGAGGGCCGCGACGCACCGTGGCGCGAGGAGCTGTTTCTCGAGAGCCTGTTCACGCTGCGCGCCACCCCGCTTCAGGAGGGCATTCGCACTTCACGGTGGAAATACATCCGTTTCTACCGGGGCGTCTCGGGCTTCAAGGAGACCCACGTCGATTTTCGCGGGCGTGTGCCCGAGTTTGAAATGCTCTTCGATCTCGTCGCTGACCCCACCGAGCACACCAACCTCGCTACCGATCCGAAACACGCCGCCATTCTCTCTGAGTTAAGCGCGAAAACGGCCGTCCAATCCATTGCCATCAACGAGCGTCGCGATGCTTTCAAGCGGATCGCCCCGCCGCAGCCCCGCATCCCGCCTACCACAGCAGCCAAGGCTGCCAAA
>CAMBVX010000293.1 GCA_945871085.1 Opitutus sp. GAS368
GTGTTGCTGATTGGGACGGCGATGGCCTGCCCGACATCATGACCAACGGTATCTGGGGAAAAGTTGTTTGGTATAAAAACATCGGCACCCGCACGGCACCCAAACTCGCCGCCGCGCAGCCCGTCGCGCTCGCGCTCCCGCCGGGCGCGCCGAATCCGGCGCCAGCGTGGAATTGGTGGAAACCCAAAGCCAACGAACTCGTTTCCCAATGGCGCACCACACCGCAGATGATCGACTGGAACGGTGACGGCCTGATGGACCTCGTGATGTCCGACGCCGACGGCTATCTCGCGCTCTACGAGCGCAAACGCACCGCCGACGGCACGCTCACCCTCTCGCCTGCTCAGCGCGTTTTCTGGAGCGAAGGCGCGAGCGTGTTCACAAGCAACGGCCAGCCGCAAAACAAAGAGTCCGGCCTCCTGCGCCTCAACGACGGCGTCTACGGACGCGGCGGGCGCCGGACGTTTTGCATCGCCGATTGGGACGGCGACGGAAAGCCGGACATCATGCTCAACAGCGTCCCCAACGTGAATTTCTTTCGCAACCTCGGCAAAAACGCCGCCGGCCAGTGGGCCTTCCGTGACGAAGGCCCGGTGAGCACCCACGTCCTCGCTGGCCACGCAACGAAGCCAACGATTCTCCGCACGCCGGGTGTCGTTGGCGGCACGCTCGTCATCGGGGCGGAGGACGGATTTTTTTACCAGCTCGCCAACCCTCGCGCCAAGTAGGGCGGACTTCAGTCCGCTCTCCACGCCGCAAACTCATCATTCCTCGACACCGGCGGACCGAAGTCCGCTTCCGCCCTACCACAACCCCTCATGCCGACTCTCGCTCGCCTCGCCCTCCTCCTCGGGTTCGCATTTTTTAATGCGGTTCCCTTCCTCCGCGCAGCCGAGACTGGAAACGTGACCGGCCAGGTGAGCAACGCGCGCACGGGCAAGGTGCTCGAGGGCGCGAAGATTGAGCTGCCCGCGCTCGGGTTGCTGGCGCTGGCGGACAACACGGGCCGCTATGTTCTCATCGGCGTCCCAACGGGAAACCATGTGCTCGAGGTTTCCTACATTGGACTCGATCTTGAACGCAGCCCGATTTCGGTTTCTGTCGGCCAGAGTGTCGTCCGGGATTTTCGTCTGGGCTCGGCCGCGTATCAGCTGGAAAAATTTGTCGTCGCCGGCGAACGCGAGGGCAACGCCGCCTCGCTGACAGCGCAGCGCAATGCCGCCAATGTGAAAAACGTCGTCTCGTTGGATGCCTTCGGGAATTTGCCGAACGACAGCGTCGGCGAGCTGGCGATGCGTTTACCTGGCGTCGCCGGCAGCATCGACGATCAGGAAAATGTGCAGAATCTCCTCATCCGCGGCATCCCCTCCGCGCTGAATTCTGGCATGGTCGATGGCAGCCCGATGGCCTCGAACAACGGGTTTTCCCGGGAGTTTCGGACGAACAATTTGTCGAGCGCGCTCTTTAGCGAAATCGAGGTGATCAAGGCGCTCACGCCCGAGATGGGGGCCGACGGCTTGGGCGGAGCCATCAATCTGAAGACGCGCTCCACGCTCGCGCTCAGCGGCCAGCGGCAGTTCACCTACCGCGCGGCGGCGCGTTGGGCCCCGTCGTTCTACGATCACACTTCGCTGCGTCGGCAGAAATACGCCCACCCGTTGCTTAACGTCGGCTATCAAGAAGTCTTCGATGCGTTTGGCGGTACGCGCAACCTGGGCATCTCACTGACAGCGTTCGCGAGCGACAACGTCGCCGGCTATTCCCTCGGCGTCCGGGACTACGCTTTCTCCACGGCGTCGCCGGCGTATCTCTGGGATTTTCGCGAGTCCGACGTCCTCGTGAACCGCAACCAGCGCAGTCTCGGCGCAAAGGTGGAGTGGCAGGCCAACGCAGGCACGCGGGTTCATTTCAACGCGCTCTCCATCGGCGGCGGCACGCGCTACAACCGCCAAAACATTTTCCGCGCGTTCACCGGGCGCACCGTCGCGGCACTCGATGTCAACGGTCAGCCCGCCGGCACCGGCGCGATTTTGCCCAACTACACCGATGACTTTACCACGGTGCGCAATGTCGCGGCGTCCACCGTCACGCTCACTTCGCAAAACCTGCCGTCCGGTTTCCTCGACGACGGCGTGCAGGTGAACGTCGGGGCCGAGCACAAATTTGGCCGCTGGACGATCGACTACGATGCGAACTACAACCATAGCAATGTGGACCGCGGTAACGGCAAGGGTGACGAGGCCCCGGGCGGAGAGTTTACCGCGACGATTACAGGCGTCGGCTGGACGATCGACCGCCGCAGTTCCGGGATCAATCCGGTGTTCACCCAGACCTCCGGGCCGAGTATCTACGACGGCGCGAACTACCGCGGCGGCCAGTTATTTTTCCGCGACAGCAGCGAACGAAATTCCCGCAACACCACTCTGAAAGCCAACGGCGCCTATGTCCTACCGACGACGCTGGCGGCGACGGTGAAGACGGGTTTTAACGTGCGCACGTTTCGCGTCGAAGAGGTGACAGGCGAGCGGCGCTACAATTATGTGGGCGCGGCGCCGCTTTCGATTTTTGCGGAGCCGGGTAGTCTGAGTTCCTTCGAGCGCCGCAGCGGTCGCGAGCTGCCCTTTGCGGAGGCGACCACCGTCTATCGGCACTTACAGGGAAATCCCGCACAGTGGACGGAGGATCGTTATTTTGCTGAGATGCGCCGCCTCTCGGCCACGCGCGATGTCGAGGAAACCGTCGCGGCGGGTTACGTCCAAGGGCAGGTGCAAACCGGGCGCCTGCGCCTGCTCGGCGGCGTGCGGGTCGAGCGCACCACGGTCGAGAGCTTCGGTCGGATCGCCTCCCGCACGCTGACCACCACCGCGCAGCGCGCTGCCGATCCCGTCGGGAGTGCGCGTCGGGATTTCGACAATCCACGGACGCTCGACGGCGGCTTCACCGACTTTTTCCCCAGCGTGCATGCCGTCTATCGTCTGCATCCGCAAGTGCAGCTACGAGCGAGTTGGTCGCAGAGCCTAGGCCGGCCACAGATGTCGAACTACCTGCCGCTCGAGACGCCCAACGACACGGCCCAGACGCTCACCCTCAATAACGCCTCGCTCGAGCCGCAGTATGCAAACAACTGGGACGCCGCCGTGGAATACTACTTCGAACCCGTCGGGCAGTTCGCGGTCGGCTATTTCCGCAAAGACATCGCGGGTTTCATCTTCTCCGACACCATCGGCACAGTCGGCCGGGGCGCGGCCAACGGCTACAACGGCAACTTCGAAGGCTACTCACTCATCTCGACCCGTAACGGCGGCTCCGCCGTGATCGACGGGCTCGAGCTCAACTACCAGCAACAGTTCAGTTTTCTCCCGGGCGTCTTCAAAGGACTTGGCGGCTTCTCGAACTACACGCGGCTGTGGACCGCCGGCGACTACGGCTCGACGGGACCGCGGTCGACGAGCGATGTGGAGCGGTTTATCCCCGAGACGATCAATGCCGGCCTGTTCTGGCGCCATCGTGGCGTGGGCGCGCGGCTGTTTGTCAGCCGCATCTCGGATTTTCTCGATGCCTATTCGAGCGACGCCTCGCGTCTCAGTTACAAAAAAGGGCGGACGACCGTGAATGTCAGCGTGTCCTATCAGTGGCGGCCGTCGCTCGAGTTCTCGGTCGATCTCATGAACGCGTTCAATGAACCGCACACGTTCTACCGCGCGCGGTCCGACCGCATTTCTTCCCACAGCGTCAACGGCACGACGCTCACCTTCGGAGTGAGCGGTCGCTTTTGAGGAATCGTCGCCCTATGTCGCGCCCCGCTTTTCCCCAACCCCAGATGCTGACTTCGCGAACGTCCGCGCTGCGGCGCTTCGCCGGCGCGCTGTGCGCACTTGGCGCCGCTCTGGCGACTGCCGGTGCGGCGGGCGCGCGCGCGCCGAACATTATTTTCATCTGCTCCGACGATCAGGCGGTGTGGACGCTCGGTTGCTCCGGCAATCCGCAGGCGCACACGCCGCACCTCGACCGCCTCGCCGCGCAGGGCGCCCGCCTCACCAACGCGCTCGTCGCCACCCCCGTGTGCAGTCCCGCGCGGGCCTCCCTCTTCACGAGTCGCTACGGCAGCGAGGTGGGTATTTTGGATTTTATCACGAATCCGGCGCATAAGGAGTACACGCCGGCCAACGGCGCCATCGGACTGGAGCCGCGCTTTGTCACGTTCCCCGCGCTGCTCGCCCGTGCGGGCTACGCGACCGGACTCGTCGGCAAATGGCACCTCGGCGATTGGGCGGACGATCCCCAGCGGCGGTTTCACCCCACGCGGCACGGCTTCGATTTTTTTATGGGCCTCACTGGCGGCGGCACTTCGCCCCGCGATCCCCAGTTGGAAAAGGACGGAGTGGTGCGGAAATTCGAGGGCCTCACCGACGACCTGCTCACGGGCGAGGCGATCTCCTTCGTCGAGCGCGAGCGAGCCCGCCCCTTTTTCCTCTTCCTCGGTTTGCGGGCCCCGCACACGCGCTATCTGCCCGTCGCCCCCGAGGACGCGGCTCCCTACCAAAATCTCGATCCGGTGATTCCGAATCCCGACTATCCCGGGCTCGATGTCCCCGAGGTGAAACGCATGATGCGCGAGTATCTCTCGAGCGTCACCGGGGTTGATCGCAACGTCGGCCGCCTGCTCGCCGCCCTCGACCGATTGCAGCTCGCGGAAAACACGATCATCATCTTCACGTCCGACCACGGCTACAACATGGGCCACAACGGAATTTGGCACAAAGGAAACGGCATCTGGGCGACTAAGACGCTGCCGGCGGCGGAGCCCAATATCGCATCGCGCTACCGGCCCAACCTCTACGATCACTCGCTCCGGGTGCCCTCCCTCGTGCGTTGGCCCGGCCGGATCGCTCCCGGCACCGTGGTCGCGCGGACGGTTTCCAGCCTCGATTGGTATCCGACGATTCTCGCGATGGCCGGTGTCGCGCTGCCTGCCGCCGTCACTGTGCGGGGCCGCGATGCGTTGCCGCTGTTGCGCGGTGCCCCGGTCGCGGACTGGGAAGACGGTTTCTTCGCGGAATACAGTATGCGCGTCTATTGCCGGACCGACCTCCGCGCCTATCGCACACCGGAGTGGAAACTCGTGCGCGACTTTTTGAATCCCGGCCGCGACGAACTCTACGACCTCACCGCTGATCCCGCCGAGTCGCGCAATCGGATCGACGAGGCCTCCGCGCCGGCCGTGCGCTCCGTCGTGGCCGCGCTCGATGCGCGCATCCGCGCGCAGATGCGTCTGCACGGCGATCCTTTGCTGGTGAAACTGGAGGCCACGAAAAAATGATCTCGGCTCCGTGGCATCACCTCCGTCTCTGCTGGGCGCTCGCCGTGGCCGTGGCTGCGGGCGGCGCGCTGGCAGCGGCAGCTCCACCCAATGTGCTCTTCATCGCCGCCGATGATTTGCGCACGGACCTCGGCTGCTACGGTTCCCCGGAGGCAAAGACGCCACACCTTGATGCGCTAGCCCGTCGCGGCGTGGTGTTCGGGCGCGCGTATTGCCAGCAGGCCGTCTGCAACCCCTCGCGCGCCTCCGTCCTGACCGGCCGCCGCCCCGATACGCTGAAGGTCTGGGATCTGAAAACTCATTTTCGCGAGACGCTCCCGGGAGTCGTGACGCTACCGCAGCATTTCAAGAACCACGGCTACATCTCGGTCGGGATCGGCAAACTGTTTCACAACGAGTCCGGCGCGAAGCCCGCGTTTCCGTTTGCCGATCCGGTGTCGTGGTCCGAGCCGCCGGTGTTTGCCGACGGCGCGCACTGGCAGGACTGGGTCGTGCCCGGAGCCCTGGGCGGACCGAAGACGAAGGGCGGCCCCGTGCAGTGTCTCGACGTGTCGGACGAGGCCTACCTCGACGGACGTATCGCCGCCGCCGCCGTGACCAAGCTCGACGCGCTCGCGCGGAAAGCGGAGCCGTTCTTCCTCGCCGTCGGGTTTTGGAAGCCGCACCTCCCGTTCAACGCTCCCAAGAAATACTGGGATCTCTACGACCGCGCGGCGCTGAGCGGGCCCACGCCGGACCAGATGCCGACCGGTGCGCCCGTCATCGCCGGCCACGCGTGGAACGAACTGCGCGGCTACGCCGGCGTGCCGAAATCCGGCCCGCTGCCCGCCGCGCAGGTCGCCGAACTCCGGCACGGTTATCTCGCCGGCATCAGCTTTCTGGATGCGCAAGTCGGCCGCGTGCTCGCTGAGCTTGAGCGACTCGGTCTCGCGCAGAACACCATCGTGGTATTTTGGAGCGACCACGGCTTCCATCTCGGTGAGCACCAACTCTGGGGCAAGACCACGAACTACGAACTCGACACCCGGGTGCCGTTGATCGTCGCCGCGCCCGGCGTTTCCCGGGCCGGGACGCGGGCGATGGGCTTGGCCGAACTCATCGACCTCTATCCCACTCTGGTCGAACTCTGTGGCCGGCCCGCCGCCATCGGCGTCGAGGGCCGGAGCCTCGTGCCACAGCTCAGCCAGCCGGAGCTGGCCGGCAAGACCGTGGCGGTCTCACAGCACCCGCATCCGTCCTACGGTCGCGCGACGCACGTGGGTTACACGCTGCGCACTGCGCGGCACCGCTACGTCGAGTGGCGCGACTGGCAGACGGGCGTCGTGACGGCCCGCGAACTCTACGACGAGACGACCGATTCAGCGGAGACGGTGAACGTCGTCGAGGCTGCCGCCTACTCCGGAGTCCGGCGCGAACTCGAAACCCACGCCGCGAGCATCGTGGCCGAGGGCGGTCGCTGGCCGACTCCGCCGCGCCCATGACTCCACTTGCCTCGATGCCCACCCAATCCGCCGAGCCGCTCGCCCGCTTCATCCTCGTTCTCACCCTCGCGTTCGTCCTCTGCGTGGCGCAGTCCGCCGCCGCGCCCGCCGTGTCGGGCCCGCCGCCCGGCGTCGTGATCACGGCGAGCCCGGACTCGCAGAAAATCTTCGTCGGCTCGCCCACAATCACGATTCTGCCGGACGGGAGTTATCTCGTGGGTCACGACTACGGCGGGGTGGGAGCCGGGGAGCGGCGCGGCAGCACCTTCATCCTTTCGTCCCGTGACCGTGGGGTCACGTGGACGAAGCTCGCCGAGTTGCCCGACCAAAAATGGTCCACGCTGTTTCCGTATCGCGGCGCGATCTACCTGCTCGGCACCTCCGCTAAGGCCAGCAACATGATCGTGCGGCGTTCCACCGACGGCGGTCGCACCTGGACGAATCCGACCGACGCGCAGAACGGTCTGCTCGCCGAGGGTCGCTATCACTGCGGCCCCACGCCGGTGATCGTGCATGCCGGCCGTGTGTGGCGCGCGTTCGAGCAATACGCACCGAGCGCGCCCGAGCGGGCGTTCCGCGCGTTCGTGATGTCGGCCCCCGCAGACGCCGACCTGCTCGACGCCAAAAGCTGGACTCGCACCAACCAAATTGGGGTCGACAAGCAATGGCTCAACACGCGCAACGCCGAGTGGCTCGAAGGCAACGTCGTCGTCGCACCGGGCGGTGAGATCGTCAACGTCCTCCGCGTGGAGTCGCATCAGGCCGCCGGAGCCGCTTGGGAGCTGCCCGGCGCGGCGCGCGGCATCCCGCGTTTCGAGGTGGGGGCGATGGCCCGCATTTCGGCCGACGGCCGCACCTTCGCTTTCGATCCGGCGAAGGACTTCGTCCATTTCATCGGCAGCGAGGCGAAGTTCACGATCCGCTTCGATCCCGTCTCGAAACGCTACTGGTCGCTCGCCAACAAAATCACCAATCCCCGCTCCGGCACCGAGTGGGTGCAGAGCCCGCACCACCAGCGCAACGTCATCGCGCTCACCTCGTCGGCCGATCTGCGCGAGTGGCGCGAGGAGACCCGCATCTTGCGCTACGCCGAGGGCTCCGTCGTCGTAAAGGAAGGCTCGCGTGTCGGCTTTCAATATCTCGATTGGCAATTCGACGGCGACGACCTCGTGGCGGTGTGCCGCCTGGCGTGGAACGGTGCGAATTACCACGATTCCAACCACATCACGTTTCATCGCGTGAAAAACTTTCGCTCGCGAACCATGGCGGACTCCGCCCCGGAACTCGCCGCCGCCGCACTCTGATTTTCGTTCCTCATTTTTTCCATGGTCACCACCTCTCCCTATCGCCCGAGCGGAATCTATTCCGCCCAATGGCTGCCCATCAATTCCGCCGGTCAACTCGACCGCGCTGCCCTCGCCACGCACATCGCGTTCGAAAAGGCGGCGGGCATCGCCGGCGTCCTCGGCCTCGGCAGCACCGGCGAGTTTCCGCACTTCTCGCCCGACGAGCGCAAGGTCGCGCTCACCGCCGTCGCTGAGATCGCGGCGCCTCTGCCAGTGATCGCCAACATCACCGATCTGCGGCCCAAGGTCGCGATTGAGCTCGGCCGTTTTGCGAAGTCGCTCGGCCTGCCGGCGGTCGCGTTGATGCCGCCGCCGTTTTTCCCCCTGTCGCAGGATGACATTTTGGCGTTTCTCCTCCACGTCGCCGAGGCCGTCGATCTGCCGGTCATGCTCTACAATTTCCCCGAGCTCACCGGCAAACGTATCGACCTCGCCACCATCGCGGCCTTCGCGGACCGCGCCCCCATGTGTGCGATCAAACAGAGTGGGGGAGAGTTTGCCTACCACCGCGACCTGATCACCCTCGGCCGAGAGAAAAACTATGTTGTGATGTCCGGCGCCGATACGCGGCTCACCGAAGTCTT
>CAMBVX010000294.1 GCA_945871085.1 Opitutus sp. GAS368
CGCACGCACCTCGTCGCACCGCGCCCGTCCCCGTAGCGGCGAGCGCCAGCAAGCCGTCCTCCCTTCAGTCGCGCCGCGCGCACCTCGTCGCACCGCGCCCGTCTCCGTAGCGGCGAGCGCCAGCAAGCCGTCCTCCCCGTCAGTCGCACGCCGCTCAATTCAGCTCATGCGCCACGACCACGACGCTCGCCACTCCCGTCGCCGCCGCGGGCATCGCCGTCGCCTCTGCGGGCATCGCCGTCCCAACCGCGGGCAGCGACGTCGCCACCGCGTCACTCCGTCGCCCGTTCTCCCCCGCCAACTCCAGCCGCAAGCTCCGCTGGATCTGCTCGCGCCACCCATCCGCGACGCCCGCTTGCGCCGCAAACTCCGGCCACCGCCGCACCGCCGCGCACACTTCCGCCACGATCGTCTCCGCCCGCCCACGCTTCATGAGCGCCCCTTTGGCGCACGTCCGAAAATCCTCCAACGAGAAACCATCACGCTTGCCGTTCATCGTCATCTGGTGGCGCGCCGTCCAGTCACCCGCCGGGTTGTAACTGTAGGTCACGTCAAACGCCGGCGCGAGCGACCAACGGCCCGCTTTGTTCATCAGGAAGGCGATGTTCTTCACGTGGTCGTCCTGGTTGCGCGCCACGATATTAAACGCCATCCGGCGAAATTGCTCCTCCGTCGCTGCCATCGGCAGCCCGAGCCGGCGGAGCACCAGCAGTGCCTGCTCGTAAGCCTGCGCCCCGGCGTGGTTGAAATCAAAATGCGCCATCGCTCCGAGCGATTGCAGGTGCAACTTCGCGCCGCCATCGAGCCGGTCAAAGCGCCGCGTCATGAAATGCCGCCGCCCGTTTTCCTCCAGGAGCCGGCACTCGCTCATCGTGATCCCCGCGGCCCGCGCCATCAGCGAATACGCATACTCGATCACGCCGCAGCCTTTCGGATCCTCCCTCTCCTTGTCCTTATTTCCCGATACGCCGTCAAACTTGATCAACCAATATTCGAACCCCGACCCCGCCTCGATCTGCCCCGAGCGCACTTCGTTCGTCACGCGGTTCCACGCAACCACCGCCTTCGCCCGCGCCCCACCCGCCGAGGTGCCGACCCGCAAAAGGTCGCCCAACGCCGCCGCGCGGTCCGGATCCACCAACGACGATTTCAACTGCGTCCGTTCGCTGAGGACCTCCGACGCCAGCCGCACGAGCGCCGCGATTTCCACGCCCGTGGCCCGTTGTGAACGCGGCCCGATTGCGGGTAAAAACTCCAACGCCCCCATCCCGCGCGTACCCGTGTAGCACAGACGCTCCACGGCGTTGAAACTCCCCGACGTGCGGCCTTGCGTCGCGAGCCACGCATCGATCAGCGCATTGCCAAATCGATCGGGCAAGGAATCCGCCAACATCCCGGGCAAGCCGTGAAACGTCCCGCGCGGCAGTTCCGGAAACACGTGCACGCCTTCCCCGAGCGGCATCATCAGCGGCGCGACTTGGATGCCGCTCTGCACAAACGCCGGATCGTATTCGAACGCCGCGTGCGCACTTCCGTCCTCCAGCGACACCGCCCCAATGGTCCGGCCCCACAATTTTACTTCGGCGAGCGTGCTCATGTCTCATCGCCCCAGCGCCACGCCGACGGTGCATCCTCCGCGACGATTCCACGGCTGGCACCGGCACCGGGTTCATCGTAGGTTCCCGCAGTTGGCGGCACTTCGTTCGTCGCCGCCGAAGCCCGGCGCCGTCGCTTGCCGCCGAATTTGAGCTGCGCCATCGGGCTCGCCACCGGTTCGGGCACGAGGAGCTCGAAGCGCTCCAACAAATCCAACGCCCGACAGATCCTGATAAACCCCGACAGCTGTGGCGCCACTCCCCCCGCTTCCAGCCGTTCGACCGTGCGTTTCGACACCCCGGCCTTCGCCGCGAGTTGAGCCTGCGTCAGATTCTTCCCCAGTCTCACCTGCGCAAGCCGCCTTCCCATTTCACTCAAAACAGCCTCATCGGTGGTTTCTTTCCCTATTCTCATAACACATCTGGTATCGCAATTTCTTCATCAATTCCAAGTCTATTCGTCCTTTTTGTCGACTACTTGATAGTTATGTTTTCGCCATAAATGACGATTAAACGAAACTATTATTCATATTTCGCCATTATTGGCGACTTAAATTCTTTCCAATTCGAGTCCGTAATAGCCCGATCCGTTCCACCTCTAATTCCACCACATCGCCCGTTTTTAACCATCCACCGACTTTTTCTGGTCCGAGATCAAGGATGCACCCCGAGCCGACCGTGCCGGTTCCAATAAGGTCTCCCGGAAACAATTCAGCATCGCGCGACGCCTGCGCGATCAACCGGGGGATCGTATGGTAGAGAGCACCCACGTTGCCGCGGGAGAGTTCGCGGCCGTTCACTCGCGCCGACATTTCCAACGTTAGTTTTTCGCCCGCGATCCGATCCGCAAAGACGTCGCGGGTCACGAGCCACGGCCCGACCGCCGTCGCAAAATCCTTCGACTTCGTCGGCCCGAGCCCCACCGCCAGCTCCTTGCGCTGCAGATCGCGGGCGGTGAGGTCATTGATGATTGTGCAGCCCATCACGTGCTCCCACGCGCGCGCCGGCGCGATGTCACGCCCGCCGCGCCCGATGACGACCCCAAGTTCCAATTCAAAATCCATCTCCGCGCACCCGGCCGGTGGTGGCACCGCCGCATTGTGCCCGACGAGGGCGTTGTGATTCGAAAAATAAAACATTGGCACCTCATACCACTCCGCCGGCAAAGCCACGCCGGTGCGCCCGCGCGCCGCCTTGGCATGTTCCTCAAACGCGAAAAAATCCCGAAACGAGTGCGGCCGCACCACCGGCGGCAAAAATGAAAACTCGCTCTCCCGGTAACGCGGCCCGCGCCACGCCGCGGCTCGCTCCGCGAGATGCCCACCGTGGACCATCAGCCAGGGCAACGCGGTCCTCATCCGCGGGGCGTCGCGTCCAATGAGCCCTGCCAATTCGATCCACGTCCCATCCGGCGCCGCCGCGACCGGCACCGGCTCCACACTTCCACTGGGTAAGATACTCGCAAGGCGCATGTGATTTTCCCCGGCACCGACTATGCCCACGCCGCCCTCCGGGTCGAAACCAAAGTGCACATCATTGCGAGTTGGCCGCATCTCGCTTTCCTGCCACCCGGTGCCGTGGCTCACTGTGGGGCGCGGTTTACCCCCGCCATGCCTTGGTCGCCATCAAGCCTGCCCCACTCTCGCGGAAGATTGCCATGCGCCCTCGTGAGTGACCGCCTCGTTCCGCGAGCTTGCGCGCCCCGGAGGCGTGTGCCTTCGTAACCACGCTCTTCTTTATGCGTTTCGCTCTCCGCCCCCTTGTCGCCACCCTCGTCGGAGCGACGCTCTTGTCTTCGGCCGCGGCGAAAAATTTCCGCCTGACGCTCGCTCCCTCCGAGGTCGAACGCGCCGGTCAAGTCATCGCCTTCAAACTCCCCGCCGACGCCCCGAAGTCCCCCGTCCTCCGCAACGTGAGTGGGCGCTCCCTCGCGCTGCAAACCGATCCCGATGGTCTCACGCGCTTCATCGTGCCGTCCCAGAAGGTCGGCGAATCCCTCTCGTTCACCCTCGCGGCGGGCGCGAGCGGCCCCCGCGAAGGCGTCGTCGCCGCACCGGATCGCGGCGACCTCAAACTCAGCGTCGCCGGCCAGCCCGTCCTCTATTACCGCGTGGAACGTGACGCCGTGCCCCGCGCCGACATCAAACCCGAGATCGTTCGCGCCGGCTATATCCACCCCGTCTTCTCGCCGGCCGGCCACCTCGTCACGGACGACTATCCGTCGAATCACGCGCATCACCACGGTATCTGGACGCCTTGGACCAAGACGAGTTTCCAAGGCCGCGCGCCCGACTTCTGGAATATGCAGAACAAAACGGGGGCCGAGGAATTCGTAGCGCTCGACCGCACGTGGAGCGGCCCCGTGCATGGCGGATTCACGGCGCGCTTGAAGATGGTCGATCTCTCAGCCGCGACGCCCATCACGGCGCTCAACGAGACCTGGCAGGTCACCGTCTACGATGTCGGCGGCGCCTCGCGTCCCGTGCGGATGTTCGACCTCGTCACCACCCAAACCTGCGCCACCGCCGATCCGCTCATTCTCCCCGAGTATCACTACGGCGGATTCGGTTTTCGCGCCGCGAGCGCGTGGAACGGCCCCGGCGACGCCGCCCGCTACCTCACGTCCGAAGGCATCACTGACCGCATCAAGGGCAACAATTCCCGTGCCCGGTGGTGCTTCCTCGGCGGCCCGCTCAAGGACGGCGCGTTTGCCGGCACGGCCACGCTCGGACACCCGGATAATTTCCGCGCACCGCAACCTGTGCGCCTGCACCCCAACATGCCCTACTTCAGTTTTGTGCCCCAGCTGCTCGGTGAATTCAAAATTGAGCCCGGCACGCCGTACGTGGCCCGCTTCCGCTTCATCGTTGCCGACGGCGAACCTGATCGCGTCCACCTCGACGCTTACTGGAACGGCTACGCGCAACCGGCCACCGTGAAGCTTGAAGCGCTATAAAGTTCGGACCGTCGGTTCCCACCCCCGGAAAATCCGCATTTTTTCGTTTCGCCCGCTCGACAAAGCGCCGAGCCCTCCTCCTCTTACGCTCCCCACCCATGAAGCACCCCAATCCCGCTACCGACCTCGCCCCCCCCGATAATAAGCGCCTCGCCGCCGTCCTCGTCGCCGCCTTCCTCGGCTGGATGTTCGACGGCATGGAAATGGGCCTCTTCCCGCTCATCGCCCGCCCCGCCTTGATGCAGATGCAGCAGGCCCAAGGCTTGGCCTTGAGCGACGCCTTCGTGGCCCAATGGATGGGCTACGCTACGGCGGCGTTTCTCATCGGTGCCGCCGGCGGCGGCGTGGTCTTCGGCTGGCTCGGCGACAAAATCGGCCGCGTGCGCGCCATGGCGGCGAGTATCCTCGTCTACTCTTTGTTCACGGGATTGATTTATTTTGCGCAAGAGCCGTGGCACCTCTGCGTCGTGCGGTTTATCGCGGCCCTCGGCATGGGCGGCGAGTGGTCGCTCGGCATCGCCCTCGTCATGGAAGTCTGGCCGGAAAAACACCGTCCTCTCATGGCCGGCATTATCGGTGCGGCCGCCAACATCGGCTTCGCCCTCATCGCCGTCTTCGCCATCTTCTTCAAAGTCACGATCGACTCATGGCGCTGGGTCGCCCTGATCGGGGCGGCCCCCGCACTGTTGACGTTTGGCTTCCGCCTCTTCGTGCCCGAGTCGGAAAAATGGCAGGCCGCCGTCAAAGCCAGCCCGACCAAGATCCGCCCCCTGCAGGAAATTTTCGGTCCGCAACTGTGGCGCACCACCTCGATCGCGACCGCGCTGACCTCCGTCGCACTCATCGGCACGTGGGGCTCCGTGCAATGGCTCCCTCTCTGGGCCGACAAAATGGCCGGCGCCGCCGACCCCTCCGCCAAGGGTTGGACCGGCTTGGCGTCCGGCATCGGTGCCGTCGTCGGTTGTTTGGCCGGCGCGTGGGTCGGTGGTTTCGTCCGGCGCCGCACCATGTTCTTTCTCCTCTGCCTCGGATCGCTCGTCACCTGCGCCATCCTCTTTCGCAGCTTCGACAGTTACGGACCGGCCTTTCTCACCATGGTGTTCGTCGTCGGCGCGCTGACGGCATCCTTCTATGGATTTTTCCCGCTCTATCTGCCCGAGCTATTTCCCACCCGGGTGCGCGCGACCGGCCAGGGCCTCTCTTACAATGCCGGCCGGATCCTCGCTGCCGCCGGTGCGCTGCAAATGTCGGCGCTGATGGGAATGTTCGACGGCAGCTACGCAAAGGCCGGCGCGATCATCACGTTGGTCTACCTCGTTGGCATGGTCGTGATCTGGCTCGCCCCCGAGACCAAAGGTAAACCTCTGCCGGCGTAGGAGCCCGTCTCCGTCCCTCGGCTCAAAAACGCGCCGACGTTTCGTCCGGCGCGTTTCTCAGTCTAACGATCACATTGCTCACGGAGCCTTGCGGGGCGGTCCGGTGCGGTTGCGTCGTCCCGCACCAAACTGTTGCGAAAGCTCGGCCAAATCCTCGTCGTTCCACGGCTCTTCGCGACTGGCGGTCGTCGTGCGCACCCGCGCCACAGATTCCGGTGTGACCACACTGGCCGCGTGGCCCCACGAGTTGCGCACATAGGTCAACACGTTGGCGATCGCCTCATCGTCGAGCGCGGCCTTCAGGGTCGGCATCACCAAATTATCGCTGGCTTTGCCGTTGAGCACGATACTCGCGAGGATGCGCTCGTCCGCGAGCACCCAGCGCGAATACACCAGCGGCGGCGCGAGCCCCACGAGCCCCTGCCCTTCCGGCTGGTGGCACGCCGCGCACAACGCCGCGAACTGCACCTTGCCCTTGTCAAAACGCCCTTGGTCCGCCGGGGAAAGCTTCACCGCCGCCGCGGCCACCATGCCGGGCTTGCCGGGCCAGCGGAGCGAAGCGAGGAGCTTCGTCGCGCGCTCTGACTCGGGGGTGCCGCCTTGGGCCGCGAGCGCCACGAGCGGTTTCGGCTCCGCCGAGAGCGTCGCAGGAATCGCCTTGCCATCAAACAGCCGCGGCATCGCCCGGTCCACTCCATCGAGCACCGCCGTGCGTGCCCAAACCGGCGCCTGCGCATCGGCCGCCACCGCGAGCACGCGACCAAGCCGCACCGTATCGTTCGCCTTCAACGCCCCGGCCGTCGCGGCACTCACCGCGTTCTTCACCGCCGTGCCGCCGTTTTTTGCCTCACGGATGATCGCCTCCACAAACTCCGCCTCACGCCTCGCCAGCCCGCTCACCACCGCGTCGACGAGATACGGCTGCTCGCCCGCCGCGATCAGCAGCGCCCGCACGGCCGCATCCGCCGCGGGCGTCTTCGCGTCACCCAACGACAACGCCAGTTGCAGCCGCACCGCCGGTTCGGACCGCACCGCGAGCGAGACCAACTTTCCCACGATCTCCGCGTCCAACGTCGGTTTGAATAATTTCTCCGCCACGCGAATCGCCGCCGCGCACACCCGCGCATCGTTGTTCGCGAGCGCGGCCAGCACTGTCGGCTTATCGAGCCCACCCACCCCTTCCAGCGTCCAGAGCGCGTGCACGCGCCCCAAGGGACTCGCCGCCGCCGTCGCCGCCTTCCTCAACATCACCACCGCCGCCGGATCGCGTTTTTCAACGAGCAAACGCTGCGCCGTGTCACGCACCCAGCCATTCGCATCGCCGAGTTTTTCCACCAACTGCGCCGTCGTCGCCGTCGCGAGACCGGACTTCAAATTCACCTTGGGCGCACCATCCGGCACAATCCGCCAGATCCGGCCGAGACCGATACCGTCCGCTAGTTTTCGCTCCTCGATTTGTTTGCGCAGGAAACTCGTGACGTAGGTCTTGTGCTGCAAAATACCGCGATAGAGATCGACGATATAGAGCGCGCCATCGGGGCCGTTGAACAAATTCACCGGACGAAACCGTTCATCCGTCGACGTGAGAAACTCCGTGCCTTCGTAAGCGTTGGCGCCCGTCACCGCGCCGTCCTTGTCGGTGAGTTTGATCCGCTTGATGAGATTGCCCGACGGCTCCGCAATAAAGGCGTCGCCGCGAAACTCCGCCGGAAACAACCCGCCACGATAAATCACCGGACCGCAGGCCGCCGTCACCGACATCAGTTTTCCTTCCTTATCGAGCGTGTTGTAGCCGCGGTTGATCCCCGGCGTCACGCGACCGGGAAACGTCGGCAGTCGTGCCGGCGTGACCTTCACGTTTGTGCCGGTCGCCGTGAAATTCGGATTGCGGCGCAAATACGCCGAGGGCACGGCATCGATGCGCAGCGGGTCGCTGTTGCTGTTGTAATAAATGCGGCCGACGTCGTCCTGCGTAATGCCCCACTGGCCACGCGTGATCGTGCCGTCACGCGTAAATTTCCCGGCCCCTTCATAGCGGAAACGCGCCGTGTGGTTTGCCGAGTAGATCCAATTGTCCATCATCCACCCGAGCCCGTTGGCGTTGTGCTCGGGGTTCGTCGTGTTGGCGTAGTCCTTCGCAATTTCCGTCTTCGTATCCGCGACGCCGTCACCATTCGTGTCGCGCATGAACCACAGATGGGGCGGCTCCGCGATCAACACGCCATCGCCGATCAGCGACATCGCCCGGGGCATCACAAGGTCCTTCGCAAACACCGTGCGCCGGTCCATCCGCCCATCGCCATCCGTGTCCTCGAGCACCGCGATCACGCCGAGCGGTTGGTCTTCCCCTTTCCCGTCGACGTCGTTCATGTAGCCGCGCATCTCAAGCACCCAGAGCTTTCCGTCCGGCGCAATTTGCATCGAGATCGGATCACCCACGAGCGGATCCGCCGCGACGAGCTCGACCTGAAAACCCTTCGCCACCGTAAACGTCTTCAACGCCTGCTCCGCCGTCAAAATCGGCGCGGGCGGAATCACGATGTGCGGCGGTGGCGGAGCTTGCACTTCGCCGGCCTTGTCACCGCGCTGGGCGAGCAAGGTCGAAACCAAGGAGCAAACCATCGTGGCGAGAAGGAGCGGACGGGGAATCATGGAAAAGAAGCTGCCAAGACGTTCGGCCGCAGGAAAAGGTGCCAACGAAAGGCTCCTGTAAGCATGGCCGCACCGGCCCGGGAACCTCAATACGGCCCGCGAATGTGCGCCGC
>CAMBVX010000295.1 GCA_945871085.1 Opitutus sp. GAS368
GGCTTCTGCGCGGCCCTCGGACGCGAGCTGCTCGACCGGCACCAAATGAAGGTGCTGTTCGTTCCGGCCTTCAAACTCGCGGCCCGTCTGCTCGCCGCCAAGCGCGACCTCAAGCTCGTCCCCGCACTGGCCAAGCTGAACAACTTCGAGGTCGTCATCGTCGATGAACTTGGCGGTTACGTCGATCTGACCCAGGGAGAGGTCGACGTTCTCTTCAGCTTTTTCGGCGAACGCTACGAAAAGCAAAGGAGCGTCTTCGTCACCACCAACCTCGCCTTCAGCGAGTGGGAGAAGGTCTTCAAAAACCCGATGACCGCCACCGCCATCGTCGACCGACCCGTGCGGTAGGCCGCGGACTGGTGATGGAGGAATTGGTCGCCCTGAAAACGGTGCAGGGGTGTCATCGGGCGCATCCAGAAATGGTAGGCCCAGGTGCCGACGGAGTGGAGGGCCTGCTTGAAACTGACCTCGATTTTGAAGCGCAGGGCATAGAGCCGGATGATCTCGGCCGCAGCGAGCGTCAGATCGGTGCATAGCAGGAGGATTTGGCCGCGGCGGGGATGAACCGACGGCAACGAAGCGGACGACGCGTCCGGCGGGACGCCATAGCAGGTCGCGGCAGACCCAGCGCAAGGTGACGCCTTGCTCGTCGTAGACCGGGCTGGGCATGGTCGCGAGGGGCCCGGTGAAAAGATCGCGCAAGCGGATTTTGGTGCCGTAAAGTTTGGGCCGGCCGCGGCCCGCCCGCTGCGGGCTGGGCAGCACGGTGTAGGCGCAGGCGTTTTTCTTGAGGCGGGAAATCAGGTGGCCGCCTTGATCGAGCAGTCCGGCGATGATTTTGCCGCAGGCGTAATAGGCGGCGGCGACCAAGAGCCCCGGCTCGGGCAGCCGCAAGGCGGTGAGCAGGAGCAGCAGTTTGTCGAGCAGCGTCCGGCGGTCGCGGTTGGAGAACACCAATCCTTCATGAATCCGGGCGGTCAGGGGCGCGGCTTGAAAGCTCGCGCCGATCTTGACCAGCAACGCGAGTGCCTGGCAGGAGTGGCCCATGAAATACTCCGGCTTGGTGTTGGAGTCCGAGGCTTGGTGGAGGGATTTTACGGCCAGCATCTTGCAGCCGGCCTTGGATTTTTTCAGGCCATCGGCCAGCAGCACCAGGCGACCGTTGATCCGCTACACGCCAGGATGGTCGCCAGGACGACGCGCACCCAGGTCCTCGCCAAGGCATCCACACAGAGGGCCGGACTGTGGAAGAAATCCAAGAGACAGCCGTAGCAGGCCGCCTTGAGCCCGAGGGCCCGCACGAAGCTGGTGACCCCGCCAAGGTCCCGACGGACCGCCATGGCGGCGGGCGTCACCGCCAGCCACAGAAAGGTGCGCTGGCGCGAGCACGCCAGCCGCAGTTGCGAGACGATTAACCACCAGTGGGACCACAGGAGCATGGGGAGAAGTTGAATTCGTCTATAGTACAGCATTACTATGCTATACTACGATCACCAAATGACGCCCGTTCAAAGAAAACTTCGCACGGCCGCTCCCGCCGGCTCGACATCCACGCCGGTTCGCCGGGAAACTCTCCGACGTGGAAGATAAACAGCTCGCAAGGTGGCAGGCCCAACTCGCCCGGACCCAGACTGAACTCGCACAGCTCGGGCCCATGCGCCCGGGTTCCCTCAGCCAGCAATACAAAGATCCGGTCGCGCGAACCGGCGCCTACTGGCAGCTCAGTTACACCCACAATATGCGCAGCCGCTCCCGCTACGTCCGGCCAACCGAACTGCCCCGCATCAAGTCGCTGCTCGCCACCTTCAAACGCTTTCGTGCGCTCGTTGATCGCTGCATCGATTTCTCCGTCAAGATCGCCGACCGCCAAACCGAATTGCTCCGCGCTTCCCGCACCAGATCAATCCTGACCGCCGCTCAAGAACTCGGCACTCTCAAGTGAGTTAGTTTTCGTATAGCTGCGCCGATGCTAGTCAAATTGCATAGATTAGACAACATCGGCACTCTCATTGTAGTCACCAAACGCGCCGGACTCCTCCCCCCCAAGGGCACGCTCCCGAAAGCTGGCCGTGCTCTGGTCGCCGATTCCTTCGCCGCGATTCTCAGTTCGCTCTTCGGCACTTCGACCGTGGTGAGCTACATCGAATCCGCTTCCGGCGTAGAAGCCGGCGGGCGCACCGGCCTCACCGCCGTGAGCACGGCCGTGCGCTTCCTCCTCACGCTCTTTCTCACGCCGCTAATCTTAATCATCCCTGCCGCGGCCACAGCCCCCACGCTCGTGATTGTCGGTGTGTTCATGTTTCAGACGGTGGCCGAGATTAAACTCGATGACTTCGCCGAAGCGATGCCTGCGGTCGTCACGATTCTTTGCATTCCGCTCACGTTCAGCATCGCCGAGGGCCTCGGCCTGGGCGTCATTTCGCTGACCTTCCTCGCGCTGTGCACCGGCCGCGCCAAGCGCCTCCCCTCGTTCACCTACGTGCTGGCCACGCTGTTTTTCTTCCACCTTTTCCACCGACTGTTCTTCTGAGGGTGGGCATCCCCTCGCGGGCGATTGCCCTCCGCCAAATCGCCTCAGCCGGAAACCAGCCGCCGGGAGAGTCGGTTGACCTTCTCCACGAGCACCGGCAACTCCAAGGTCGTCAATCGCCCCTGATCCACGACGCGGCGTCCGTTGATGAAACTGTAGTCGACCGAGTCGACTTGGCAGAGCACGAGGGCGGCGACGACGTCGTGGTGCGCTCCGGCGAACGACGGCCGGTCGAGATTCACGGAGATAAAATCCGCCGACATCCCCGGCGCGATGCAGCCGACGTCGTCACGCCCGAGCACGCGCGCCCCACCGAGCGTGGCGAGTTCGAGGGCCTCGCGCGCCGTCATCGTCGAGGCATCCTGCGCCGCGACCCGCGCGAGCAGGCACGCCTGCCTCGCTTCGTGGAAAAGATTGGTGGCATCGTTCGACGCGGCACCATCCACCCCGAGCCCGACCGGCACGCGTGCGCAGAGCATTTTCTTCACCGGAGCGATGCCGCTCGCGAGGCGCATATTGCTGCACGGGCAATGCGCGACCCCGGTGCCCGTGCGGCCGAACTTGGCGATCGACTCGTCACTCAGCTGCACACAGTGGGCATGCCATACGTCCTCCCCCACCCAACCCACCGACTCGACGTAGTCACCCGGCGTCAGGCCGAATTTATCCAAGCTATACGTGACGTCCAATTTATTCTCCGCGAGATGGGTGTGGAGCCGGACGCCCGCCTGCGTGCGGGCGAGCACCGCTGACTCGCGCATCAGCTCCCGTGAAACGGAAAACGGCGAGCACGGTGCGAGCGCGACCCGCAGCATCGAGTGCCGCGAGTTATCATGGTAGCGTCCGATGAGCCGCTGGCTGTCGCGGAGGATGTCCGCCTCCCGCTCGACGAGCGAGTCCGGCGGCAAACCACCCTGGCTCTCGCCGACACTCATGCTCCCCCGGCACGCATGGAAACGCATTCCTATATCGCCGAGCGCCCGAATCTCATCGTCAACCGTGCAGTCATTGGGAAACAGGTAGAGGTGATCGCTCGACGTCGTGCAGCCCGAGAGCATTAGTTCCGCCGCCGCCATTTGCGCACTCACATAGACCCCCTCGGCTGTGAGGTTTGACCAGATCGGATAGAGCGTTTTGAGCCACTGAAACAAATCGCAGTTTTGCGCTGCCGGCATCACCCGCGTCAGCGTCTGGTAGAAATGATGATGAGTGTTGACGAGCCCGGGCATGACGACGTGTCGGCCTCGGAGATCGAGCACCTCGTCCGCCGTCGTCGGCAGTGCGACGGTCGCACCAACCTGCTCGATGACATTGTCGCGCACGAAAACCGCCGCATCACGGATCTCCGCACGCACGGCGTTCATCGTGACGAGCGTGTGAATATTTTTGACCAGCAGCGTGCCCATGAAGCAGCACTAATCGGCCAGTTCCGACGAGTCACTGCGTTTCACGCGGCAGACGAAGTTCGACACCAATGCCGTCAATCCTCCGGCGGAGATGACCGATTCGAGCAGGGAATGAAGCCCCCCTGGCAGACGCTCAAAAACCTTTGGCTGCATGGGCAATCCCAACCCCACCCCAAGTACCCGTGCCACAATCAGGTCTTCGCGCTGATCCAATCCTGCGTTCGTGCCGAATCGCACACCCGCCACCGCCACAAGACCGAAGATCATCAACGCCAGTCCGCCAAGCACCGGCGGCGGCATATCCACTGCCCCACGACTGGAAACAGTCCCAGCAGCGCGAGCTTCACGACCATGACAGCGCCCACGCGGCGGCTGGCAACGCCCGTGATCTGGATCACGCCGTTGTTCCGCGCATAGGCCTGGGAAATCCGCCGAACATCGCCGCGCACGTGCTCACCACGCCGTCCGCCATCACGCCCCCGGACACTCTCCGCCCATGCCCGGCCCCGCGCGTCGGCAAGCCGGAGAGCAGAAAAATCGCCGTGAGATCGCCGATCGCCTCCCCCATTGACTCAAGATTGATGAGCGCAAAGGGCGTCCGGAATTTCCCATCGAAGGCAAACCCGTTTAGAAAAAACCGGGCCCGGTGATCCCATCTCCCTCGTCTGCCGCTGGCGCCTGCAATCGTGGAGCGTCGGCAAGCATGAGCGTGCCCTCGACGAACTCTTTTTCGTGCCCACCCTTTCGCCCCGCCGGGGCGCATTCGACTCGCCACCGCTGCCAAACCACGGGGCGCGGATTCCCTGCATCGCCGGTCTTGGCAACCCCGTGCCATCTCGTAACGTGCGGCGCAGTCCGTGTTGTCCCCAGCCCTCTTACCGTTTTGCCCATGTCCCTCCTTCGCTTCTACCTTGTCATCCTCGCCCTCGGTTCGACCGTTTTTTCCGCCGAGATGCGCCGGCCCAATATCCTGTTCATCCTCGTCGACGATCAGTCGCCGTTTGACCTCAAAGCCTACAACCCGAAATCCCCCCTGCACTCGCCCAACCTTGATCGCCTCGCCGCGCAGGGCATGGTCCTCGACGGCGCGTATCACATGGGTTCGTTCAGCGGCGCGGTGTGCACGCCCTCGCGCCACATGATCATGAGCGGTCGCACCGTCTGGCATTTGCCCATCGGCCCGGGTGCTTCGGCCCATTGTCCGCCCCATCTCGAACAGCACACGATCCCCGCCGTCTTCAACCGCGCCGGCTACGATACAATGCGCACTTGCAAGCTGGGCAACAGCTACGAGGCGGCCAACCAACTCTTCACTGTGCGCAAAGACGCCTCCAAACGCGGTGGTACCGACGAAACCGGCAGCGCCTGGCACGGCGAACAGGTGCTCGCGTATCTCCAAAACCGCGCGGCGACCAAAGACCATGATCCTTTCCTGATCTATTTCGGCTTTTCGCATCCCCACGACACCCGCGACGGCAAGCCCGAACTCCTCGGGAAGTATGGCGCCACCAACCACACCGATCCCACCACTCCCCCACCCGCGCATCCCCACCAGCCCGCCCTGCCCGAAAATTATTTGCCCGCTCATCCGTTTCCGCACGGTCATCCCGGTCTCCGCGACGAGGAGACTGTCAGCGGCGTCTGGCTGCGGCGGGACGAGCGCACCATCCGCAACGAACTCGGCCGCGAATTCGCCTGCGCCGAAGCCATCGATGTCCAGATCGGGCGCGTCCTCGCCCAGCTCGAGGCCATGGGCGAGCTCGACCACACCTACATCTTCTACACCGCCGACCACGGCATCGCCATCGGCCGCCACGGCTTGCAGGGAAAACAAAACCTCTACCAACACACATGGCGCGTCCCGTTCATTGCGAAAGGCCCCGGCATCAAACCCGGCACCCGAGCGGAGGGGAACACCTACCTGCTCGATGTGCTCGCCACCCTCTGCGATTTCGCGGGCATCGCCGCACCCGCAAGCAACGAGGGCCTGAGCTTCCGTCCGGTGCTCGAAGGCAAAAAGCCCTTCATGCGCGACGTCGTTTACGGGGTCTACAACGGCGGCACGAAGCCCGGCATGCGCAGCGTCAAGCAGGGCGACTGGAAACTCGTGAAATTCGACGTCCTCGCCGGCGCGGTACGCGAAACCCAGCTCTTCAACCTCCGCGAAAATCCGCACGAGTTCCTCGAACAGCATCACGCCGTCGCGCTCGTGGCGCTCACCGGCGTCACCCCTGCCGCCCACCAGCGCAACCTCGCCCCGGATCCGCGCTACGCCATCAAGCTTGCGGAGATGGAGGCCCTGCTGCTCTCCGAAATGCGTCGCCTTAACGACCCGTGGCGCCTCTGGAACCAACCGAACGACGGCCTCACTCCGCCGCCAGAAGCGCCCGCCACGCAGACAAAGAAAAAAAACAAGAACGCACCGCGCTCCCGCCGGATGATCGCCCGGACACCGACCGAGCGGCGCGGCTAGATTTCCGTAGAGAAAATCTCCGACCGGAAACCCAATCTCATCCGAGGATTTTGCGGTAGGCGTGGCCTTCGTTCTGATCGATGCGCTCAGGCCGACCCTGATGGTGATAGATCAGCTTGGTGTGGTCCACCCCCAGCAGGTGCATGATCGTCGCATGGAGGTCGTGCACGTGCAGTTTATCTTTCACTGCGTAGAGGCCGAGATCGTCAGTCGCACCAATGCTCTGGCCGCCGCGCACGCCGCCGCCGGCCATCCACATCGTGAATCCACCGGGGTTGTGGTCGCGGCCACCGGTCTGCTCAGCCATCGGCGTGCGGCCAAACTCGCCGCCCCAGATGACCAGAGTCTCGTCGAGCAAACCCCGCGCTTTCAAATCAGCGAGGAGGCTGGCGATGGGTTTGTCGACGGAGCGGCAGAGCGCGCTGTGGTTTTTCTCGAGCTGCGTGTGGCTGTCCCAGCCGCTACCGGCACCGCTGTAGAGTTGCACGAAACGCACGCCGCGCTCGACCAGTCGGCGGGCGAGCAGGCAATTGCGGCCAAACACGGCGGTCTCCTTTTCGTCGAGACCGTAGAGTGTCTTGGTCGCGGCGGTTTCCTGGGAAAGATCGACGGTGCCGGGCGCCTGGGCCTGCATGGCGTAGGCAAGTTCGTAGCTGCGGATGCGGGCCTCGAGCTCAGAGTTGTCGGGGCGCGTGGCGGCGTGCGTGCGGTTAATCTCGGCGAGGAGCGCGAGCTTGTCGCGCTGGCGCGCGTCGTCGTGGCCCTTGGGATTTTGCAGGTTGCGGATCGGCGAGCCGGCCGGGCTGAACTCCACGCCTTGGTGCACCGCCGGCATGAAGCCGGTACCCCAGTTGCGCACGCCGTTCACGACTTCCTTTTCGCTGTCTTTGATGACGACGAAACCGGGGAGGTTTTTATTTTCCGTGCCGAGGCCGTAGTCCACCCACGCGCCGAGCGAGGGGCGGCCGCCGAAGACGGATCCCGTGTTCATCTGGCAGACGCCGCCGGCGTGGTTGATGCCGTCGGACACGCACGACTTGATCACCGCGAGATCGTCGGCGTGCTGCGCGACGTGCGGGAACCAGTCGGAAACCCAGAGCCCGCTCTTGCCGTGCTGCGCCCACTTGCGCGGGCTGCCCATGATCGGGGACTTGGACTCGCCCATCGCGAGGATTGGTGGCTTGAAACTCGCGGGGAGTTGCTGGCCGTTGAGCTCGTTGATGAGCGGCTTGGGATCGAACGTGTCGAGGTGGCTCGGCCCGCCCTCCATAAAAAGGAAAATAACGTTCTTCGCGCGGCCCGCGCGCCCGGTCAGCGCCGCGCTCGCGCGCGTGAGTGTGGCAGAGGACGCGAGGAGCGGCGACTCCGTGAGGGCCGCGAGCGCGACCGCGCCAAAACCGCAGCCGGCAGTGCGGAGGAAATCACGGCGGGAGGCGACGGGAGTGTAGTTGTGGCAGGGCATGGGGACAGTCGATCAAAACAGATTTGAACCACGGATGGACACGGATGCACACGGATAACGGCACGAGTGCTCTGCTCTGAATCCGTGTTCTTCCGTGTTCATCCGTGGTTAAAGATTCTGACTTCCGTTCAATGCAGGTGCAGAAATTCATTCGAGTTCAGCAGCACGTGGGCGAGGTCGGTCATGGCGCGGATCTTGGGGTCGGGGCTCTCGGCGTTGCTGGCGCCGGCTTGCCATTCGTAGCCGGCGGGGAGCGGGCGGCGGGCGTCCCACGTCATCGCGCCGAGCGCGGGCCAGCGCGAGGGTTCGGCGGAGAGCGCAGACTCGTCGAGCAGGCCGGGGGCGACGCGCACGGCGTCGATGCGGCCGTCGAACTGGTGCGGGCCGCGGCGAAAGAGGCCACCGATGACGGGCGTGGAGGCGCCAGCGCCGAGCTTGCCGACAAGAGTGAACTTGGCGGTCGCGGTGCGCGGAGCCGACTCCGGCGCGCCGAGGTCGCGGACCGAAAACGCCACCGTGCCGTCCGCGCAGGAAATGCGCGCGACGACGTGGTGCGTGTGGCCCAAGGCGATCTCGAGGCCGGAGCCGATAGCCTCATAGGCGGTGTTGCCGTTGTCGTCCTCACCCACGAGCTGAACGATGAGGCTGCCGGGCTTGAGCGCGGATTTTTTGCCGGTCACGCCGAGCGACCAGCCGTGCGAGTCGAGCGAGAGTTTTTCCCCGTTCCAGCGCGAGGCGATCACCCGCACGGAGGCGGCGACATCGAGGCTGTCGAGTTTGACGAC
>CAMBVX010000296.1 GCA_945871085.1 Opitutus sp. GAS368
AGTGCAGATCATGGAGGCCTTCACCGTCACCGGTTCGAATATCAAACGGATCGATCAGGAAACGACGCTGCCGATCACCGTGATCAACTCTGATGATCTCGACCTGCGCGGCGTCTCCACGGCGGCCGAACTTTTCGATACACTCTCGATCGGCGGCCCGATCACCCTCGACGAAGGCAACACCCTCGGCGCCGATGCGCGCGGCGACAATAATTCGATCAACCTCCGCGGCATCGGCTCCGGCAATACCCTCGTGCTCCTTAACGGCCGGCGCCTGGCCCCCCATCCGATTTCGCAGGCCGAGAGCGGCGTCCCCTCGCTCTCCGTCAACGTCAACCAGCTCCCCGCCGCCGCGATGGCGCGCGTCGAAGTGTTGCGCGACGGAGCCTCGGCGATCTACGGCACCGACGCCGCCGGCGGAGTGGTAAACTCGATCACGCGGCGGAATTTCGACGGTCTTGCCCTCCGCACTCGCGGCAGCGTGACCCAGCACGGCGGCGGTAACGAGTGGAACGTCGAGGTCACCGATGGCATTAATTTCAACGGCGGGCGCAGCAATCTCTTGCTCACCCTCGATTATTTCCACCGCGATTTCCTCTGGCTCGACCAACGCAAATTTTCCCGTAACCAAGATATCCGCACGGTCCGCGACGTGCCCGCGCCGTGGAACGGTCTGCCCCTCACCGACACCGCCGGCGTGGTGGTCCGCGATAACGATTTCGACAACCGCCTCAGCACCGACTCCAGCTACTACGGCGGCTTTGTCCGGGGCGGCTACGACCCCACCGGGGCCTTTGTCGGCGCGCGCCCCGCGGGAAATCGCGGCATCATCACCACGTCCGGGAGCACGGCGGCGACCATGGCCGCGAACGGCACCTTCTACGTCATCCCGCTCGCCGACGGAAACCTCGGTTTCCGCCAGACGCTGCCCTCGCACAATATCGATGACTACACGGTTAATTGGTATCAGAATCCCAACGACTTCAAACCCGCCTTGCCCAAGTCGGACCGCCTTAATCTCATGGGTAATTTCCGGCACAAGCTCGACGAAAACCTTGAGCTGTTCGGCGAGTTTATGGCCTACAACGCCCACTCGATCACCGGTCGCGGCCCCAACTCGTTCGATGCCACCACCGATCACGGCATCTACGTCAGCGCCGCGAATCCATTTAATCCCTTTGGCGTCCGCTTCTACGAGGCAAACGGACTCCCGAACACCGACGGCACTCCACGCCTCGTCGGCGCGCCGGCCGACGTTCAACTCCTCCCCGGGGTCGGCGTGATCTCGCGTGATTTTAAGCCCACCCGCATCGTCGTCGATTCCGAGGCGTATCGCGCCGTCGGCGGATTGCGCGGCCGCCTCTCGCGCGAGTGGGAGTGGGAGACCGCTGTGCTTTTCAGCCGCAACACGACCCGCGACCAAGAGTTCAACGCGGTGCGCGAGAGCCGCCTCCGCGCCGCGTTGACGACCACCGATCCCGCGAAGGCCTTCAACCCCTTCGGCTATACGTTCAAGCTCGCGCCGCAGGTGGGCAATGCCGCGAACCCATTTTTGCTCCAAGTCGACAAACCGTATTCCAACCGTGCGGCCCTGACGGAGTCGCTCTACGATGTCTTTATCCGCGAAGGACGCACGCAGCTCGCGAGCTGGGATCTCAAGGTCAACGGCTCCGTGTTTGACCGCTTCTGGGGCGGCCCCATTGGCGTCGCCGTCGGCGCGGAGATGCGATGGGAAGACTATAAAGATTTCCGTCCCCCCTACGTCGGCCTCAACCCCGCGAATGCGCCCTTCAACGGCAACGGCAACGATCCCACCAATCTATTCTTCGGGCCCACCGAAAACGACTTTCTCGGTGTCAGCCCCAACGTGAATCTCTACGCGTCGCGCACTATTGCGTCCGCCTTTGGTGAGGTGCTTTTTCCGGTTGTCAGTCGCGCCAATCGCCAGCCCCTCATCCGCTCCCTCGAACTTTCCGTCGCCGGCCGCGCCGAACATTTTTCAGACTTTGGTGGCACCGCGAAACCGAAGTTCGGCGTGAATTTCCGGCCCAACGATTGGATTCTCCTGCGCGGCACGCTCGCGGCTTCGTTCCGCGCGCCCAATCTCGTGCAAAGTAATCCGACGCCGCTCCAACGTTCCGGTAATACCTACAACGATATTTACCGCTCCGAAGTCACCGGCCTCAACCGCGACTCGAGCGCTGGCCCGGTCGTGTTTCGCCAGGGCAACACCGCCCTGCGTCCCGAGAGTTCGCGCTCGATCTCGGTGGGCCTCGCCCTCTCGGCTCCCTTCTACCGCGACTTCACGGTCACGATGGACTACTGGCGGATTCAGCAGAAGGACGTGATCGACGACGTCACCGGCACGGCTCAGCTCCTGCGCGACGAGGAACTTCTGGACGGAGCCGTCCAAAAGGCCCTCGCCGCTGGCACCGCGCTGAACCAGATCAACCTCGGCAGCGGTACGAGCAGTTACGCCGGCAATCCTAAAATCACGCGCAACGCGGTCACCGCCGTCGACCTCGCCGACTTCGCGGCCTTCAACGCCACCCGGCCCGCCGTCCAACAACGCGCGCCCGTCGGCGCCGTGAAGTCTTTGGTGACCGACTACGTCAACCTCTCCGGTCGCGAAGTGCAGGGCCTCGATTTCGGGTTCGAGCTTCGCCTGCCCAAGACGCGCTTCGGCCAAGCCACGCTGCGGGGCGACGCCGCGTATTTGCTTCAGTCCGACACTGAGGACGAACCTGGCGCGCCCAAGGTTAACAATATCAATCGCGACGGGCGCACCCGCTTCCGCGGCAGTTTCGGAGCCACGTGGCGCAAGGAGCGCTGGACCGCGGGCTGGTTCACGACCTACTACGGTGCCTACGTGGATACCGGGGCCTCGACCACCAAGGAAATTTACGACGCGCTCGGCCAGCCCGACTACATTTCCGTCTATGTCGATTCCGGCAATGTCCGCCGCTACCGCTATTTGGTGAGCCCCTTCGCCTCGCACAACGCCTACGTGAACTACGCCCTCCCGCGGCAACGTCGCGGTGGCCTGCTCGCGGGTGTTTCGCTGCGTTTCGGCGTCAATAACGTCACCGACATCGAGCCCCCGCTTGCCGATGAGGCTTTCGGCTATCGTCGTGGTGCCGGCACGACCGCGAAGGGCCGCACGTTTTATGCGCAAGTTTCGAAGAGCATTTGATTGCCAGTTCTCGTCAACTTGCGCCGATTGGTGGTCTCTTGAAGGAGCTTGCTTGCGCGCACCCGGGAAATCGCCAGCCAGCAGGCTTGGGCGGCCTTCCCACGCGCGCCGGCTTCCGATCTTTCCTTGCCGCAGATTTGATCTTTAGTAACCCAACGGCCACGCTCTTCCCCTTCAACCCTGACCACCATGACCAACCACCGCACTCCGACCACCCTGGCCACCTTGGCCGCGCTGGCCCTCGCCCTCGTCGCGACGGCCTTCGCTCAAACCGCCCCCGCGCCAGCCGGCAGTCAACCTGAGGAAGCCGTCAAACTCGAGGCGTTCACCGTCACGGGCTCGAACATCAAGCGCCTCGATTACGAAAAAGTTCTTCCGGTTACAATTCTCGGTTCCGCTGAGATCGAAATCCGCGACGCCTCCCAACCGTCCGATCTCCTTACTGCTCTCCCTCAGGTAACCGGTCTCCCGGGTAACGAGACCGCCACCCTCGGTGCCACCGCCCGCGGCGACAATGCCACGATCTCCCTCCGCGGGATCGCCTCAAGCAACACCCTCATTCTGCTGAACGGACGTCGGCTCGTGCCGCATCCGATCAGTCAGGGTGAGGCCGGCGTCCCGACGCTCTCGACCAACGTCAACCAACTCCCGAACCGCGGCCTTGAGCGCGTCGAGTTGCTCCGGGACGGCGCCTCCTCGGTCTATGGCACCGACGCCGTGGCCGGCGTTGTGAACTATTCCACCAAGCGGAATTACCGGGGCACCGAGCTCAGTTATCGTTTCGGTGAGACGCGTTACGGCGACGGTGCGGAACATCGCGCCACCCTCACGCACGGCCTCGATTTCTCCAAGGGCAAGGGCCGCGCGATGATCAACGCCGATTTTTATCACCGCGCCGCCATCCTCGCCAACGTCCGCGACTTCGCCGCCGACAACGATCATAGCAACGTCGCTCCTGCCCCGTGGAATCTAGCCACGGTGACCACCTTCAACGCGCGTTCGGCCACCACTGCATTCGGCAACTTCCTGCTCGGTACCGTCACAGCGACCGATCAATACGGTGCCGTCTCGGGCTTCGCCGGCGCGCGCCCGACGGGTGTTCCGACCACGATGGCGGCAGCGAACGGCCTCTTCGTGCTCCAGCCCAACGGCACCGGTGGCGCTGTCTTCGGCACAGCCGCCCCCAGCCGCGCCGGCATCACCCGCGACTACTATTGGAACAACAATGCGTTTCGCGTCATCCAGCCGAAATCCCAGCGCACGAATATTTTCACCAGCGCCGAGTTCGACCTCACCGACAAGATCACGGCCTTTGCCGATGCCAGTCTCTACCGCGCGGAGTCCCTGACCTATCGCGAGATGGACGGCATTACGCAGAGCACCGACGGCTTCGTCATTGTTCCTGTCACCAATCCCTACAATCCCTTCGGCAATCGCTTCTGGTCCACGACCGGTGCGCCCAACACCGACGGCACCCCGCGCCTCACCGGCACGCCCTCCGCCGTCTCGATTACGAACAAGCGCCTCACCGATCTCCCCCTGCGCACGGATTGGGTCGACAACTACGTTTATCGCGGAGTCGCCGGCCTCCGCGGCAAACTCCTCGATTCTTGGACGTGGGAAGCCGCGCTCGTCTGGTCCACTGCCCGTGTGAACGAAAACGAAGAAGGGCCCAGCCGGAAAACCCTCCTGATCGCTGCGATCAACCAGACCGACCCCGCCAAGGCCTTTAACCCTTTCACCCGCAGTTTCGCCGTCCAGAACGGGGCGCTCGTCGCCACCGCCCCCTACACCAACCCTGCGAGCGTCACCTCCACCTTTACCTCGTCCTTCATTCGCAGCGGTATCACTAAACTCGGCAGTGGCGATTTCCGAGCGAGCGGCGATGTGCTCCCGCTCTGGGGCGGCAACATGATCGGTGGTGCCTTCGGTGGTGAGTTTCGCTACGAGGCCTACGATGACTTCCGTCCTCCTTTCGCCGGGCTGAACCCCGCCGGCTCTGGTCTGGACCCGGCTTCGAACGACTTCCTCGGCTTCTCGCCCAACTCCGATACGCACGGCAACCGGCACGTCGCCGCGCTTTACGCGGAAGTCGTCGTCCCGCTCGTCGGCCGCGAGTTCAAGCTCCCCTTCGTGCAGTCCCTCGAGTTCTCCGCCGCCGCGCGTTACGAGAGCTACACCGATTTCGGCGCGACGACGAAACCGAAGTATGGCGTGAACTGGAAACCCGCCTCCTGGATCATGGTGCGCGGTTCCTACAATGAAGGCTTCCACGCACCGAACCTCGCTCAACTCTTCACGGGCACGCTCATCCGCACCATCACCGGCAGCACGGATACCTACCGCAGCGCCGTCACCGGAGCCATCACCGACGGGCCGTCCAACCGCCGCAGTGTGGCCTCGGGCAATCGTACTCTGCAGCCCGAGACCTCCACCGGAAAATCCGCCGGCTTCGTCGTCGAAGTCCCGCGCATCAAAGGGCTCTCGATCGGCATCGATTATTACGAGATTCGCCAGAAGAACCTCATCGCGTCCGGCGGGGGCGTCGCCGACGACACCGCCGCCTTGCAAGCCGCCACCCAGTCTGCGCTCGCGCGAGGCACCGCCATCGGTGCCATCGATCTCGGTTCCGGCACGGCCAACTACCAAGGCGACGGCTCGGTCGTCCGCCTCCCGGTCACTCAGGTCGACCGCGACGCCTTCGCTGCCTACAATGCGCGGCAGGTCCCCGGCAACCAACGCGCCGTCGTCGGCGGCATCGACATCATCCGCGCCAGTTATTTCAACCGGTCCGTGCAGTTCACGAACGGTTTCGATTTCGACATCAACTACCGCTTCCCGCAGTTCGCCGTCGGCCAGTTCAATCTCAATACCAATTGGACCTACCTGAATGACTATCACGGTTACGCCGCCGCCGGCGCGACCCGCACGAACTACAAGGGTGGCAATAGTGCCAACGTCGGCGGTGCGACGCCTGATTGGCGCGGCTCGACGACGCTCAGCTGGCGCAAGCAGCAGTGGGGCGCCGGCCTCGGCTTGTATTACATCGCCAGCTACACCGATGTGAACGCCACCACGACCCGGGCCGTGTGGGACTCGCTCGGCAATCCCACCTATATCCAGCCGATCTTTAACAACGGTGCGTATTCCTATCGTTACGTCGTGCATGATACCAAGAGCTACAACCTGTACGTCACCTACCGTTTCGCCGCGCAGAACCGCTGGCTCAACAACACAAACCTCCGTCTGGGCGTGAATAACCTCTTCGACGCCAAACCCCCGCTCTCCGCGGATTCCCGCGGCTACGACCCCAGCCTCTACAACAACATGGCGCGCGGCCTCGCGTGGAGCTTTCAGCTGACCAAAAAACTCTAACTGTGCCACTGCTCGGGCCGGTCTCTGACCGGCCCTTTTTTATGTCCAAATATTTTTCGGCATTTCTCTTTATTGCGCTGTCCCTCGGTGCGGTCGCGGCCGCCACGCCCGTCACGATCACGCCCGTCACGGCCCAGCACGGCATGGTCGTTGCCGCGCACCCGCAGGCCGCTGAAGCCGGCCTCTCGGTCCTCCGCGCTGGCGGCAATGCCATCGACGCCGCCGTCGCCACCTCGCTCGCTGTGGGCGTCGCCGAGCCCTACGGCTCCGGGCTCGGCGGCAAGCTCATGCTCCTCTACTACGAAGCGAAGAGCGGGAAAACTTACGTCGTCGATGGCATGGACGCCGCGGGCTCCCTCGATGTCGAATCCTACAAGAAGCGCCCTACGGAAGATCGCAGTTACGGCTACGGCTCGGTGTGCGTGCCGGGTCTCGCCGCCGGACTCTGGGCCGCTCACCAAAAATGGGGCGTAAAACCGTGGGCCACCACCGTGCAGCCCGCCATCGCGCTCGCGCGATCCGGATTTCGGATACTCCCGAAATCCCGCGAGTTTTTCGAGGAATCGGAAAAGAAACTCCACCGCGGCGACACCGAGATCGCCCGCCTCTATCTGCCCAACGGCCAACTTCCCCGCGTCGGCGCTCTGCTTCCGAACGAAGACCTCGCCCGCACGATGGAGCTCTTCGCGCGGCACGGCCGCGACGGCTTTTACCGCGGCCCGGTCGCAGCCGCGATCGTCAATGCCGCTCAGCAGGGTGGGGGAGTGCTGACGCTCGACGATTTCGCCCGCTACGAAGCCCGACTCACCCCGCCTCTCTCGCTGGATTTTCGCGGCTACCGGATTCTCGCGGCCCCGCCGCCGGCGCAGGGCCCGGCCTTGTTTCTCACGATCATGAAGGTGCTCGAAGACGAGATGTTCGGCGGCGGTCCACTCCGCACGCCGGCCAATCTCGACCGGATCGGGCGTGTCCTGCGTGTCGTCGCCCCACGCGTGTCGCGCTCGGTGGGCGATGCGGCAAATTCCCGCGTGCTGGTGGAACAACTCTTCGCCCCGGACTCCATCCGGGAAATTCGCGCCCAGGCTTACTCGCCGAAGCCAGCCGGCCTCACCGCCGTTTTCCCCGACGACAATCCGTTCTACGAAAGCCCGCTGGCCGCCACCACGCACTTTCTCGTCGCCGATTCGGCCGGCAATATCGTGTGCGCCACGCAATCGCAGAGCCTTCATTTCGGCGCTGGCGTCGTCCCGCCCGGCACGGGCATCGTGATGAACGACTCCATGAGCAACTTCGCGTACACCGGTCCCGGGGGCGTCAATTACGTCGCTCCCGGCCAACGCCCCCGCAGCACCATTTCTCCCTCCATCGTCGTGCGCGACGGCCGGCCGGTTTTCGCCCTCGGCATCCCTGGTGCCTCCCGCATTCCGACGGCGATGCTCCAAGTCCTGCTGGATCGCCTGACGCTCAACCGTCCGCTCGCCGCTGCCATCGGCGACACGCGGATGCATTTTGTGCCCGCCCTGAACGCCACCGACCCCGCTACGATTGAGGGGGAACTCACCTTCCCGGCGGCTGACGCCGCGGCACTCGTAAAACTCGGTTGGAAAGTTGTCCTCCCCGAGGAGCCCGGTCGCGGCCGGCATTTCGGTGGACTCAACGCCATCGAGTTCAACGCCGACGGCACCCTCACCGGCTACGCGGACACGCGCCGCACCAACGTCGCGGTTGGCTACTGAGGACGGGTCCGGGATTTCACTTGCGCCGACTTCGGTGGGTTTTCACGGGCTCCGCGTGAACTCGATGGATTCCCCTTCGTCGTCGATGAGATGTCTCGTTGCGCGATCCCGTCCTCGCTTTTTCCCTGGTCACACCGTCCCCGCCATCCGGCTCGCCGTGACGTCCGTCATCTTTGGCTGCTGACCTAGCCCGACCTTCGCATTTCGGGAGGCTTTGAGGGCGTGGTTTTCGGTTTTTCCAGAGGGAATCGGCTTGTTTTGGCGCTCGGCTATTGCTAGTTGAAGGAATGCATTTCTTTGAACGCATGGTAGACGGCCGGTTGTATCGCGTCG
>CAMBVX010000297.1 GCA_945871085.1 Opitutus sp. GAS368
CGGGTGAGCTCTTCGACCTGCGGATGACGCTCCACTTGATCGGCATCATCGGACTCTTGGTGCTGGGCCTTCCTGGTTGGCAACTAGCTCGGGCTGCCCGCCTCCCCTGTCCGCTCCTCGTCGGGCTGCTCGCCGGCTCAGCGGCGCTCGTCACGCTGGTGTTGGCGGCGCAGCTCTCCGGGTTGCGACTCAACGTGTTCACCATCGGCCCCGCATGGATGTTGTGGCTCGTCGCATCTCTGCTCTGGGCGAGGAGTATCACGGCGAGGTCCGTCGGCCAGCCACCGAGGGAACCTGCTCCATCGACTTTCCGTTTCACGGATCTTTGGCCTTGGCTGATCGCTTTGCCCGCAATTGCCGGAGTCATTTACCGCACCCTACAAAATCCCCTGTTCGGGTGGGACACGAAGATGCGGTGGGGCTTTTTGGCCGAACAAATGTGGCTGCGGGAAACCCTCGCGTTTTATCCGCCGGTATCCGCGGCGGACTTCGGGATCTACTTCTGGCCCGATGGCATTCCACCCCTCGTATCGTCGATTTATTTTGGGCTTTTTTCCTTCGCCGGAAGTATGCGTGCAGAGCTCACCAGCGCCGTGACCATCGCCCAATTTGTGTTGCTCCTGGGAGCCACCGGATCGCTCGCCCGCCGACTGTTTTCACCCGCTGCGGGCGGCTGGGCCGTCGCACTCCTCGGCGTCACACCGCTCGCCGCGTGGGCGACCTCAATGGGGCAGGAAACCGGCTTCACCGCGCTCGCGCTCGTGGGCTTGCTGCTCTATCTTCCCCGCACCGCCGCCGAGGAGACGCGGGCGGCCATGTTGACCGCAGGCCTCGCCGCTGCGGTCGGCAGCCTCGCGCGGGAATACGGCTGGGTTTTCTTCGCGCTCGGACTGGGGCTCGGTTGCTGGCGCGGACTATCGCGGAAAGGGCTTGGCTGGTATTGCGGCGTCGTGGCTCTGACCGCTTTGCCGTGGTATGCGCGCAACTTTGCGCTGACCGGCAACCCCGTCTTCAATCTTTCGATAAGTGGACTGTTCCCCGTGAACGAAGCCCACACCGCCTTGATGGAAGTGTTTCGTCTGCACTTCACCGTGATGAAGCAATACCACAATTGGCCGCTGGCCACCCTGTTCGGCTGCGCCGCCGTGACCGTCACGGCCGTCGCCAGCATCGTCCGGTTCCGCCGCCGAACCATCGCCCCGGCACTCGCCATTGGAATCGTCGCCTTCCTCTGGATCACCTCCGTTCCCTACACGGCCGGCGGCATTGCCTACTCCATGCGTGTGCTCAATCCCGCTCTCGCAATCGCCGCTGCCCTGGGGGGCGCAGCCTTGGCGGCTGGGCTGGCCGCGCCCCGGCGCCGGACCGCCGGAGTTGTGGTGCTGGCGGCACTCGGGATCTGCTCCGTGCCGCACACCCTGGTGCTGCCACTGACCCCAAAAGAACCCACCGCCGAAGCTTGGATACATACTTGGTTTACCGGCGATGGCTCGGCCGCAGTCGTCGAGAAGTTACGCTACGACGGTTTGCGGGTCGTCGCCCGCCACGTCGGTAACGGCCGCGTGCTCGCGCTTGGCTACAATCCCGAACTGACCCACCTAGGGGTGGCTTCGGCACCTCCGTGGAGTCCTGACGCCTCCTTCCTCTTTGATCGCTCGATTCCACCCCCGACCGTTTGGCAGCGGCTCAAAGCGAATCGCTTCACCCACGTAATCATTTTCAAGAGTCCTCTCAATCGTAGCTACTTAATCGACAGCCCGGCTTTTGCAGATGCCTCCACGCAAACCTTGATTCCGGTTATGGATAACCAGGGATTCATGCTCTTTGCCATCGGTGCTTCCGCCCCTGCCGTATCCACTGCTCCCGCTCAAGGCCGCTAGTCCGGCCGCACCACGTTCGCCTGCTGCGCCCACATGCATGGTTGTGCCCGATGCTTGCCCTCGGAACCTTCGCCGCCATGCTCATTTTATGATCGTCCGCGTCCGCGCCACCCGCCCGTGATAATGCCGTCATCCGCTGCCACACCGACTGTCGCATTGGTCATGCCCGTCTTCAACGAACACGCGGTGCTCCCCGAGCTTTTCACGCGACTCACGGCACTGTTCAACAGCGCTCACGGCTACACATGGCGCGCCGTGCTCGTCGACGATGGCAGTCGTGATCCCTCGGCTGCCTTGATCCGCGCCCAAGCCTTGGCCGACCCGCGCTTTGAACTCGTCGAGCTCTCGCGCAACTTCGGGTTCCAGGCCGCGCTCGCCGCCGGTCTTGCCCACGCCCGCCACGCGGACGCCATCGTCACGATGGACGCCGACCTCCAAGATCCACCCGAAATCATTCCCGAACTGGTCGCCGCGTGGCGCGAGGGCGCGGAAATCGTCCGCGCGACCCGACGCTCCCGTGCCGAAACCGGCCTCCGCCGCGTCGGCTTCGATCTCTTTCACGGGATCTTTGGCCGACTCTCGGATTTTCCGATAGAGTCCAACAGCGGCACGTTCGGCTTGATCGGCCACGATGCCATCGAGGCCTTTCATCAATTGCCCGAGCGTCACCGATTTTTTCCCGGATTGCGTGCGTGGATCGGTTTTCCGACCACCGATGTGCTCTATGACCGGCAGGAGCGGGCGGCCGGTCAGCCGCAACAGACGCTGCGGCGGCTCGTCCGCTACGCCCTCGACGGCCTCTTTAGTTTTTCTCACCTGCCCCTGCGCATGCTGACCTACACCGGGGTGTTCGTCGCGTTCATGGGCTTCGCGGCCGCCGTGTTTTATACGGTGCGCCGAATTCTGAATATCGAGACGGCTCCCACGGGCTACACCACCTTGGTCACCGTCGTCCTCTTCTTGGGCGGGGTGCAGCTCATCGGCATCGGGGTCATCGGCGAATACTTGGGCCGCGTTTACGACGAGGTAAAACAGCGCCCGCTCTACGTGTTGAAGCGCCGGCCGGGCGGTCCGCGATGACGCGTTTTCGGTGGGTGCCCCTGACGTTCCTCAGCGCACTGCTGGCGGTGGGGGGCACCGCCCACCTTTTCTCGACGTTCATGGCCTACGACGATGAGGGCTACGTGCTCTACTCGTTGCAGACCTTCGCCACCGTCGGCGGCCTCTACGAAAAAGTTTTCAGCCAATACGGTCCCTTCTTTTTCCTCTTCAACCAAGGTCTGCATTTCGCCGGCTTGGATTTCACCAACACCACCGCGCGATTAGTCACCCTTGGCTGCTGGCTCGGGGCTGCGGGCTTTTGCGGGGCACTCCTCTGGCGTCTGACTCGCTCGTCGGTCGCAGCCGGTTTCGCGCTGGGCGGCGTGTTCCTTCATCTTTGGCAAATGCGCAGCGAGCCGTCGCATCCAGGCGGTTTGATCGTGCTCGCCATCGCTGCGGCAGCCTGGTGCGGGTCGCACTGGGCGACCGCACCCCGGCCGCTCGCTCTCGCGATCGGTCTCATTGGAGCGGCGCTCGTGCTGACCAAAATCAACGTGGGAATTTTCCTGCTGGCAGGAGCGGGCGCCTGGTGGCTGCTGCATCTCGACGCCCCCACGTTTGGACTCAGAACCCGCAGTGCCCTTGCGGCCTTCGCCATGGCACTATGGCCAGTTGCTTTGATGCGCAGCCAGTTTGCGAACCACGCTGTGGTCATCTTCGCCGCGGTGACCGCCCTCGCTGGAGCGAGTGTCTCCATCGCAGCCGCACGCGGTGCTCGGCCGCTCTCCCGCTGGCGAGACCTCCCCGTGTTGGCCATCGCTGGGTTGGTCGTCACAGCGGTCACCGTCTTGGCTATGATCAGCCAAGGCTCGTCGCTCCGCAGCCTGCTGGAAGGTGTGCTGCTCGGCCCGTTGCGGCACCCCGCCGTGTATTCAGTAAACGTCGACTGGCCCGCCAGCACGGTTGCTGTGGCCGTGGGTCTCGCGGCGGCAGCCGCAGGCGCGATCGCGTGGCCCGGAGTGCTCGTCACCCGGTGGGTGGCCTTCGCCCGCCTGGCGGCGGTCGCCGTCTATTTCGCCTTCTGGGTTTTCGGTGAGCCGGAAAGCATCCTCCGGTTTACGCTGTGCTTTGGCCTCGGTTTGGCGTGGCTCTTTGTTTTCCCCTTGGGTGGGGATGAGGCCACGCAACCGGCGCGGGCTTGGTTGGCTTTACTCCTCGTGCCGCAGGCTCTCCACGCTTTTCCGGTCGCGGGCAGCCAAGTCGGTTGGGGCACTTTCCTCTGGGTGCCGCTCGCCGCGTTGGGGACCCACGACGCCATCCAGTTCTTCAGCAGTGCGTGGAGGCCGGCGGTCACTCGCATGATCGGGGTGGCCGGCGGATTCGTCCTGCTCATCGTCACCCTGCGCGGCGGCGAATATGCGTGGCGCGGTCTCTCGCGCGTGCAACAATCCGAGTCACTTTCACTGCCCGGCGCCGCTGCCTTGCAACTCCCCAAGCGCACCACGACGGCGCTGCGGATCCTCTCCCGCAATATCACGGTGCACGCCGACACCCTGTTCAGTCTGCCCGGGATGCTCAGTTTCCACCGATGGACCGACGTGCCTCCGCCGACGACCGTCAACGCCACCCATTGGTTTTCACTACTCTCCACCGCTCAGCAGGAGTCGATCCGGCAAAAACTCGCCGACTCCCCCCGCGCCGTGATCGTCGTCCAACGCGAGGTCTATGATTTCCTCACACGAACCGGGGTTGATACCAGCAGTCCCCTCAATACTTGGCTGCACGACCACTACGAAGCGGCCTTCACGTTGGAGAGCTATGAACTGTGGGTCCGCAAAGGCCGCACCATCGCCGCTCTCGACACGGCCACGTTGTTCGAGGCAGCGCCCGACAATCGAGAATCGCGCTTCAAAATTTCCCTCACCCTCGCCGCCGCGGCACTCGAGACGACCACCGCGCTCGAACTTCACCGGCTCAACGTGAGTATCGGAACCAGTGAGCGGACGTGGAATCCCGCCAACGCGCGCCTTTTCGTCACACCCCTGAATGCCGCCGGAGTCACCATGGGCGTCCCGCAACAGATCACCCTGCCCTTCCGGTCCACGGGCATCGTCCGCCTCGACGTTTTCACCGATGATTTTCCTGAAAAATTCCCCCCTAAGCTCGGGGTGATTTACTTGCGCGACGCCCACGGCCGACGCACGGCGGAGGCGCGGTTTATCAACTAACCACGCCGACGCGCCACCAGCACGAGGCTCACGCCAAACGGAAAAGGCACGCGCCAATGGGCCAGCGAAACAAACTGCGCCCGCAACAGCGTATTGATCGGTCGTGCGGGTTGACGATCTTCCGTGCGTGACGCCGGCGGATTCCAGCCGAGGCGCTGGCCGAGCGCACGCCAACGGCGGACCGCCCAGACCAAGGGATAGACGAGGACGTTGGTATAATTGACGTAAACCAACTCCCACTGGTCGTTCCCGAACAATGCGCGCAACTGCGCGCGATCGTAGCGGCGAAAGTGGTGGAGCGCCACATCCCAGTCGCTCCAAAGCGCCATGCTGGCCGGCACCGTGACGACCGCGAGCCCGCCCGGCTTGAGCAAACGGTGAAATCCCTGCACGACCGCAGCGTCATCCGGCACGTGCTCCAGCACGTCGAGCGCGGTCACGTATTCCAGCGACCCGTCCGGTAATGGCACGCGATCACCGGCCAAGCTGAGAATCTGTTCGGGGTTGAACCGCGTGCGCAGGATTCGCAACGCTTCCTCGTGATCGTCGAGCACCAACACACGGCAGTCGGCGGACATTTCTTCGGCGAAGAGTCCCGTGCCGGCCCCGCAATCGAGCAAGGTATCGTCTCGCTGCGGCGGCCGAGCCTGACGAATCCACGCGCGCACGAACCGGCGCTTGCCTGAGTAATACCAGTGCTCTCGTTCGAGGGCGGCGATGTTGGTATATTCGGCGGCGTCCATAGCGTTCGAGAAGACATTGTTTCGCTGCGCAGAGTTCTCCAAGTTCAAAAACGTGTCGCGCCCCGTGATCACTTTTTCCGCCAGTTTTCTCGTCACGCTCGCCGTGCTGTTGGCGCTCGGCCACGCGATTTTCGCCGTCACTGCGACGGCGGAAAAATCCATGACCTCGGATGAGATTGCCCATCTGACCGCCGGACAGGCTTACAACACTCTCGGGGACTATCGCCTCCAACCGGAAAACGGCAATCTGCCCCAGCGGTGGGCTGCACTCCCCCTCACACTGGCCGCCGCACCGCTGCCCCCGACCTCCCTGCCCATCTGGAAAACTGCGGATGTATGGCGCTACGGTCATCGGTTCTTTTACGAACAGTCGCTGCTCACCGAGCGCTTCGTCTTCTCCGGCCGAGCCATGATTGCACTGTTCAGCGCCGCCACCGGCTTGCTGATCTTTTTTTTGGCGCGAGCGCATTTCGGCTGGCGCGGGGCCTTTCTCTCCCTCGCTCTTTTCGCGTTCTGTCCGGCGTTTTTGGCCCACGGCGCGTTGGCGACTTCCGATGGGGTGATGACTTTTTTCTTCCTGGCCGCCGTGAGTGCATGGTGGCGCCACTTGGAGCAACCAGGTCCCGGTGGTGCGGCCCTCAGTGCGACGGTGCTCGGACTCGCCTGCGTGTCCAAATTTTCTGCGGTGATCCTCGGCCCCATGTTTGCGTTGTGCGCGCTCGTTTGGTTCGCCGGTCGCGTGGGCACCGCCGGCTGGCGCCCACCGCTCCTCCGGCTCGCCCGCACGACCGCCGTGCACGTCGTCGCAGTCTGGGCCATCATCTGGATGTTCTATAGTTTTCGGTTCGCCGCCTTCGCCCCCACGCTCGCCGACGGAGCGAGCTTTAACCATGGCTGGGGCTGGATGCTCCAAGACATGGGCTGGCCGCGAAAGGTCTTTATCTTCCTCCGCGAATGGCGCGCCCTCCCCGACGCATTTCTCTACGGCTCCGCCTTCGTGTTACAATTCTCGCAACAGCGGGGCGCATTTCTGAACGGGGAATACAGTCTCACGGGGTGGGTCTCGTTTTTTCCGTATACCTTTCTGGTTAAGACCACGCTGCCTTTTCTGCTGCTGCTCCTCGTCGGTGCGCTCGCAACATGCCGACAATTCGGCGCCACGCGGGTGCGATCCGCGCTCGTGCGAATCAGGCCGTTTACGCCCCTCGTTGTCCTGTTCGCGGTGTATTGGGCGACCTCGCTCACCAGCCACCTCAACATCGGGCACCGCCATATTCTACCAACGTATCCCGTGTTGTTCATCGCCGCCGGTGCGTTTGGCACGTGGTTCGATTTTCGCCGACCGCTCGCGGCGCTCTTCGTCAGCGTGATCACGATTTGGCAGGTCGGTGAGTCATGGTTGATCCGCCCTCACTACCTGGCGTATTTCAACGCCATCGCGGGAGGCCCAGCAAATGGCTGGAAACACCTCGTCGATAGCTCCCTTGACTGGGGACAAGATCTGCCGGGGCTGGCTCAATGGCTCAAAGTTCACGCCCGCAAAGATCCGACGTTTCTCGCCTACTTTGGCACCGGAGATCCGACCCACGAAGGGATCCGCGCGACCCTGCTGCCCACACTGCCCGAAGTCGGTCCCAAACGCCCCTGGCATCGCCTGTCGGCCGGCCTCTACTGCGTGAGTGCGACCATGCTGCAGCACGTCTACAGTCCCGTGCGGGGCGACTGGACCCTCGGCTACGAAGCCGAGTATCAAAAACTCCGCACGCTGGAAACTCTGCTCTTGGCCTACCAGGACGATCCGACCAAACGCACCGAACTTCTGCGCGAGGCACCGGAAGCAAATTGGACCACGGCTTGGAAGCGGTTCGAGCTGCTGCGTTTTGCCCGACTCTGCCATTTCCTGCGCGTGAAGCCCGCGCTCGCGACCATGGGCCACTCGATCCTCGTGTTCCGACTCAGCACCGATGAAGTCGCTGCCGCCACCGACAGCTCGCTCAAAGATTGGAGCGCGCTCATTGAACGCACTTCATCAGCGGGAAACTGACGGCGCGGGCCGCCCCTTAGCGGTCGTCAATCTGCACAGCAAAGAACCGCAACGGCAACGGGACCGTCGCCGCGCCTTCGGGCAATCCAACCAGCGAGAGTTCGCATCGCTCGGCGAGAGGAGTCAGCGGCACCTGGACCACTTGAGTTTCGGGTCCCGGTTCGAAGCGTAAGGTCGCCACCCGCTGGCCGTCCAACCGCACACGTAGTTCGCACGCAGTCGCACCCGTATTCGCGACCTCAATCCGCACACTCATACGCGCGGCCGCGCGGCGAAACTTGAATTGCAACACTGATGCCTCCATGCGCTTGACCGGAACAGCGCGACCGTCACGCATCACAATCTCTGGGAGCCCAAAGCCCGCGGACTCGTCCCACCCGACAAATTGCGGCAGGGGCATACTCGGCCCCAACGCGCGCGCCCGCGCCTCTGGGATATACAAACCATAGGGATCGGTAGCACCCACTGCACGATAACGCTCCGTCGTCCCGGTCGGAAAGAGGTAGAGGGGCAACGGTCGGGTGAAGGGCTCCATGAGCAACACTCCTTGCGGCGGCACCAACGCGGCAGCCGGCAGTTCGCCCCAGAGCTTTGCCTGCGGCCCGTTCTCAGCCAGATACCGCGACATGATCGGATAAGGAAAACCGTGCCGGCTCACAATCTGGAGCGACTCCACTCCTGCCTGGCGAATGGC
>CAMBVX010000298.1 GCA_945871085.1 Opitutus sp. GAS368
CGCCTCTTTCACGGCACCGTGGCTGAGCGGGGGCATGCGCGGTTGATCGCTGGTGGCGAGGGTCTGCATTGGCCCGACCTCGATGAAGACATCAGCACCGAGGGCATCGTTGCCGGACGCCCTTCCGGTGAGAGCCCTCGTTCTTTGCAGCGTTGGCTTGAAGCGCGCCATCGTCGCGACCCCTAATTCAACTTTGGTAGGATTTCTTTCCGCATGGGCCTCACGCCAAGGACGCGGAGGTCGCGACGCCAAGGCTTCAGTCCTTTGCGCCCTCGGCGACCTTGGCGTGAGGCCATTGGGCGGCCTCACTAAAGTGGAACTAAGCCCTGCGCTACAGCGAGCGGGCGCCGCCGCAACACCCGCCGCTGAGCTCGGGTCGTCGGGCGAAATCACACAATGGAATATCATCACGAAACCGGCGATTGCGCGGAATATGTGCAACTGGGGCCAGGTCTTCCATCCGCTTGGGATTCACAATCTGTCATCTGGTAGCATTCGCGTTCAAAATTTCCGCTCGCACCCCGCGCCATTTCAGCTGCTCCTGATGCAGGCACTGAGTTCCGGCGAATAACACCGTGAGCCAAAAATCATGAAACCCATCAAGAATATCCGCGCCTTCATCACCCTGCTGATTGGCGCTTTGTGTCTCACTCTCTGCGCGAAGGCCGCGAGCAATTACTCGATGCAGAAGGCCGCTGAAGCCGCCATGCGGGCGTTAGACGGACGCACCCAGTTTGCCTTCTTCAATCTTCCGGAACCGAAGGGAGATCCGGCCACGCTGTTGCAGCATTTGAATCAAGCGCTGGAAGCCAATGTCCCGTTAGTCATCGCCGCACCCAAATTGGAATACATTCAAGACTTGCTCGCAGCGACGATGAAGAAAGCCGGCCAGAAAAAGTTTGAGGGATTGGTGCTCGTGGTCGTTGGGCCAAAAAAGGACTCCGAGATGTTTGCCTCACTCACCAAAGAGCGCGGCATCAAGGTCGTGTCCGCAGCGTATGACTAAAGTGGCTAACGCGGCACTCTAGCGCAGCGGCGCGCGGGGCCGGAGCCCACAGCAACGACTCCCAACTGCATCCAAATGCAGCGCAAAATCCCAACGGAGTCAGCCCCTAACCCCGGCATGCAGCGGAATCGCTTCACTCGCCGCTGATGCCAGACGTTGGCCAAAGAAAGATGAAGAAGCTCCGCGAGATTTTCACTACTGACTTTGTGACGGTAGTTTTGCGGCTGCGCCACGGACCAATAATTTTGGCCGGCGGCGGAAATCCCTACGGAGTCAGCCCCTAACCTTTGTGGTCAATGAAAGTTCCTGCCGAACCACATGGCATAGAAAGTAGGGGCTGACCCCGTTGGCCCCCCGTTGGCCCCCCAGTCCGCGGTTTCTCGCACCTACGCCCCGCGCAAGAATCCCGATCCCTCAGTCAAACACCACGGTCTTGTTCCCATACACGAGCACACGACCGTCGAGGTGCCAGCGCACGGCCTGTGCGAGCACGGTTTTTTCGAGATCGCGGCCTTTACGGATCAGGTCGTCCACGTCGTGCCGGTGCGTCACGCGGGCCACGTCTTGGTTGATGATCGGACCCTCGTCGAGGTCGCGCGTCGCATAATGCGCCGTCGCGCCGATGAGTTTCACGCCGCGCGCGTGCGCCTGATGATAGGGCTTCCCACCCGCAAAGGCCGGGAGAAACGAGTGGTGAATGTTGATCACCGGCCGGTCGACCTTCGCCAAAAAATCCGCCGACAACACCTGCATGTAGCGCGCGAGCACGATCAAGTCGGCCCCGAGTTCGTGCACCAACGCCAGCTGCCGCGCCTCCGCCTCCGCCTTCGTCTCGGCCGTCACGGGGATGTGGTGAAACGGTAACCCGTAGGCCCGCGCCGCCTCGGCCAGAGCGGTGTGGTTGCCCACGATCGCCACGATGTCGCCGGAAAAATCCCCGGCCTTCCAACGCAGGATCAAATCGTGGAAACAATGATTCGCCTTCGAGACGAACACCGCGATACGCGCGCGCCGATTCGCCACGAGGATCCGCGCCTGCATCCCGAGCGAATCGGAAAACACCAAAAAATCCGCCGCCTCGCGCTCGGCCACGCCCACCGCCCCCGTGGGCACCCACTCGACGCGTTGGAAAAATATTCCGGCCTGCATGTCGCGGTGCTGGTCGGCGTGGAGAATATTGCCTCCGCGGGCGAAAATCCAACCCGCCACCCGCGCGACCAGGCCCGGTTGATCGGGACCGTGGAGCAGAGCGATGAGGGTGGCGGGCATGGAAACGAAACCGTTAATCTGCGCTAATCCTCGCTAATCCCGAAGCTGAAAAACCGACAAGCTGAGAGTCCGACATGAGCGTCGATTAGCGAAGATTAGCGGTTCAAAATTCCGGTTCTTCACGGCAGCAGCAGCACTTTCCCCGTCGTCCTCCGCCCCTCGAGCGCGCGATGCGCCTCCGCCGCCTGCGCGAGCGGAAACGTCGCACCGATGCGCACCTTGAGTTTCCCGGCCGTCACCCAGCCCAACAACTCGCCAGCCCGCGCCTGCAGCTCGGCCGTCGTCAGCGTGTAATGAGCCAGGGTCGGCCGCGTGAAAAATAACGAACCCTTCTGCGCCAACACGAGCGGGGCAAACGGCGCGACCGGGCCGCTGGCGTTACCATACGATACAAACATCCCGCGCGGCCGCAGACTCGCCAGCGTGCCGTCAAACGTGTCCTTGCCGATCGCATCGTAAGCGACATCGACGCCGCGCCCGCCGGTGAAGGCCTTCACTGCTTCCGGGAAATTTTCCCGCGTGTAAATGCACACCGCATCCGCTCCGGCCTCACGCGCGAGCGCGGCCTTCTCGTCGGTGCCGACGGTCGCGAGCACCCGCGCCCCCCGCAGCTTCGCGATCTGCGTGAGCAGCAGCCCGACCCCACCCGCCCCCGCGTGCACGAGCGCCGTATCGCCGGCCTTCAGCGGAAACGTATCGCATGCCAAATAGTGCGCCGTCATCCCCTGCAACATCAACGCCGCGGCCGTCCGCGTCGCGAAACCCTCGGGCAATTTCACGGTGTGCGCCGCCGGCGCGAGCGCCTCGCTCGCGTAGGCCCCGGCCACCCGCACACTCGCGACGCGGTCGCCGACGAAAAATTCCGTCACCCCCGCGCCGACGGCCGTCACCACGCCCGCCGCTTCCAGGCCAAGCGTATGCGGCAACGGCACCGCGTAGAGCCCGCTGCGCTGGTAGGTGTCGATGAAGTTTACCCCCGCCGCTTCGACGCGGAGCCGCACCTCGCCCAGTCCCGGCGCGGGCACGGGCACTTCGTCCACGCACATTTTTTCCACGCTGCCGGTTTCATGGATGCGGATCGCGTGCATGGCGAGAAGCAGGAGAACTCAGCCCACCACGTTCACGTTGCCCTTGTAGTTCTGAATCGGGCGCACGCCGACGGGCTTTTCCTTGAGCGCCTTGATGCCTTCGACGGCCGCCATCGCGCCGGTGATCGTGGTCATGATGCACACGTTGTGAGCGTAGGCCGCCGAGCGAATCGCATTTTCGTCGCGGCGCGGAATCATGCCGGCGGGCGTATTGATCACGAGTTGGATCTGGCCGTTCTTGATCAAGTCGACCGCGTTCGGGCGGCCTTCCTGAATCTTCGCGAGCTTCTTCACCTTCACTCCGGCGGCGGCGAGCGTATCGGCCGTGCCGCTGGTCGAGTAGATCGCAAAGCCATAGCCCTCCAGCTTGCGCGCGATTTCCACCGCGCGCGCCTTGTCGGCATCCTTCACGGAGAGAAATACGTTGCCCTTCACCGGCAGGCCCGGCTTCGCAGCGGCCTGCGCCTTCGCAAACGCCACGCCGAGATCATCGTCGATGCCCATGACCTCGCCCGTCGAGCGCATCTCGGGTCCGAGTGCGATCGTCGAGCCGGGGAAGCGCACAAACGGGAACACCGCTTCCTTCACGCACCAGTGCTTCGGCGTCTGCTCCTGGGTGAAGCCAAGATCCTTGAGCTTCGAACCCGTCATGACCTTGGCGGCGAGCTTCGCCAGCGGCACGCCGATGGCTTTCGCCACAAACGGCACCGTGCGCGACGCCCGCGGGTTCACCTCGAGGACGTAGAGTTCGTTCTCCTTGATCGCGAACTGCACATTCATCAGACCGATCACCTTGAGCTCGCGCGCGAGTTCGTGCGTCGCCTTGCGGACGGTGTTCAACATCGACGCCGGCAGCGTGTGCGGTGGCATCACCATGGCGGCGTCGCCCGAGTGCACGCCGGCAAACTCAATGTGCTCGAGCATACCGCCGATCACGGACAGCTCGCCATCGCAGATGCAGTCGACGTCGAGCTCGATCGCGTCCTCGAGGAACTTGTCGATGAGCACGGGCTTGTCGGGCATCACGTCGAACGCTTGGCGCACGACATTCTTAAATTCTTCCTCGCTGTAGACGATGAACATACCGCGACCACCGAGGACAAACGATGGACGGAGCAACACGGGGAACCCAATCTCGTGCGCGGCCTTCAGTGCATCGGTCTCGTTCATCGCGGTGCGGTTCGCGGGCGACTTGAGGCCGGTCTTGTCGAGGATGGCGGAGAACTGCTTCCGGTCCTCGGCGAGCTCGATGCTCTCAGGTGACGTACCGATCACGTTCACCCCGTTTTTCTTCAGCGCGGTCGCGAGGTTCAGCGGCGTCTGGCCGCCGAACTGCACGATCACGCCGTCGCACTTTTCCTGCTGATAAATTTCCAACACGTCCTCGAGCGTCAGCGGCTCAAAGTAGAGCCGGTCGCTGGTGTCGTAATCGGTCGAAACCGTCTCGGGATTCGAGTTCACCATCACGCTCTCGTAACCCATCTCGCGGAGCGCAAAACTCGCGTGTACGCAGCAATAGTCGAACTCGATGCCTTGGCCGATCCGGTTCGGACCGCCGCCGAGGATCATGATTTTCTTCTTCCCGCTGGGCGCCATGACTTCGTTTTCGTCGCCGTAGCTGGAGTAATAATAAGGCGTGAAGGCTTCGAACTCCGCCGCACAGGTATCGACGAGGCGGTAGGTCGTGTTGACGCCGCGTTTTTTCCGGTCGGCCCGCACCGTCGTGAGATCGCTCTTGAGGATGTGCGCGAGTTGCGCGTCGGAGAAACCAAACTGTTTCGCGCGCCGCAACGCCTCGGTATCGACCGTGGCGAGCGTGTGCTGCGCGAGCGCCTGCTCCATTTCGAAAATCTGGTGGAGCTGCGTGAGGAACCAGCGGTCAATCTTCGTGATGTCGAAAACGCGGTCCACCGAGTAGCCGGCCTTGAAAGCGTGGCGGATGAAGTAGACGCGCTCCGCATTGGGCGTGCCGAGCTTGGCGTTGATGATCTTTTCCTCGACGGGCTCGTCGTGGCCGTGTTTGCCGCCGCCGCCGAAGCCACGCGCGCCGGTCTCGAGGGAGCGCAGGCACTTCTGCATCGATTCCTTAAACGTGCGGCCGATCGCCATCGCCTCGCCGACCGATTTCATCGCGGAGGTCAGCGTCGCATCGGCGTCGGGGAATTTCTCGAACGTGAAGCGCGGGATCTTCGTCACCACGTAGTCGATCGTCGGCTCGAAACTCGCGGGCGTGAGACGCGTGATGTCGTTGCGCAGCTCGTCGAGCGTGTAGCCGATGGCGAGTTTGGCCGCGATCTTCGCGATCGGGAAACCGGTGGCCTTCGACGCGAGCGCCGAGGAGCGCGACACGCGCGGGTTCATCTCGATGACGACCTGACGGCCGGTGTCGGGATCGATGGAGAACTGGATGTTGGAGCCGCCCGTCTCGACGCCGATCTCGCGGATCACCGCGAACGACGCATCGCGCATCGTTTGAAATTCCTTGTCGGAGAGCGTCATCGCCGGGGCCACGGTGATCGAGTCGCCCGTGTGCACGCCCATCGGGTCAAAATTTTCGATCGAGCAGATGACCACACACTGGTCCTTGTGGTCCCGCATGACCTCCATCTCGTATTCCTTCCACCCAAGCAGACACTCTTCGACGAGCACCTCGTGCACCGGCGAGAGATCGAGCCCGTTGGCGCAGATGTGTTCGAATTCTTCTTTGTTGTAAGCGATCCCGCCGCCCGAGCCGCCCAGCGTAAACGAGGGACGAATGATCAGCGGGAAGGCCCCGAGAAATTCGGCGGCGTCACGCGCTTCGGGCATCGATTTCACGGTGCGCGATTTGGCGACATCAAGACCGATCTTGATCATGCACTGTTTGAAAATCTCGCGGTCCTCACCCTTGGTAATCGCCTCGGGTTTCGCGCCGATCATCTCGACGCCGTATTTCTCTAAAATCCCGGCCTTGTGCAGCTCCATCGAGAGATTGAGCGCGGTCTGGCCGCCGAGGGTCGGCAGCAGCGCCGAGGGACGCTCGGCGGCGATGATTTTTTCGACGATCTCCAGCGTGAGCGGTTCGATGTAGGTCGCATCGGCGAACTCTGGATCGGTCATGATGGTGGCCGGGTTGGAGTTGATCAGAATGACGCGGTAGCCCTCCTCCTTGAGCGCCTTGCAGGCTTGGGTGCCGGAATAGTCGAACTCGCACGCTTGGCCGATGACGATCGGGCCGGCGCCGATGATGAGGATGGACTTCAGGTCAGTGCGTTTGGGCATGAGCGTAGATTTCGGCGAGGGTTGAGAGCGCCGAAACGCGCGGCAAGCGGGAAAGCTTCCCCGGAGGAAATCGTCCGCCACGACCCCGTGGGCTAGGCAGTGGCGGGTGGGTTGATGCGCCACCGCGTGCGACGGAAAATCGGGCGATCTACCCTGCGACCCTGGAGGCCATGGGGTTCGTCGGGGCGTCGGGGCGGTGTAGCGGCAGGCGTCCCTATCTGCCGGTCTGGTGGCCGTAGGGCCGAACCCCACAGGCACGGAGGCCTGTGGCTACCCCGGGCCCAATCGGCCACCGATGGGAAACAGCGGGGAACCTGAAAACTAGACCGGCGGAGTGATGGGGATCAGCCAGAGCGAGGGCGGCGTGGTTTTGTGCGAGCCGGAACGCGGGCCGGAAGGTTTCGAGCGAGAGGGAGAGCGGATTGCCGCCGCGGCGACGGGAGCTTTCTTTTTCGCGGCGGATCGACGGGCGGGTTTTGCGAGGGGCCACGGGTGGGGGGCGGCGTGCGGGGCGGTGGGGGCGGTCGAGATCGGCGCGGCGGGCTTGGGCGGAAAATCGAGCTCAGAAAAATCGTTCTGGATACCGTCGTGGGGGCGGTCCTGTTTGTAGACTTGGAGGATGCGGGCGTGCTCGGCGTCGTTGGTGGGGAATATTTTCGGCGGCTCCCCCGGGAGAAAAATAGCCGTGTAGGCGCGGCGGCGGTCGACCATGCGGCGGATGACGATCATGGGGCGAAGGAAACGCGTCGCACAGAATTTGCGAGGCGGGGGGGCGGAAAAATCCGCGGTTGGCCGCATGGGCGCCCGCCAGAACCGGCTGGGCGCTCCACTCAAAAATATCCGGCGAATTCGCTGTCAGCGCTGCCATGTCGCGGAGGCTTTCCCGCCAGTTCGAGGGCTGGCGGCTCCGGGTTGGTGCTCGGCGATGTTCGGGGCCAGGCGAGGCCGGAAACTTCGGCGACAGCGACGACCGCGACGCTGCCGTCGCCGATTTGCACGCCCGGGGTGTTGGTCTGATTGGTGCCGGCGTTGTAGGAGCCGCCGCCACCCGCACCGGGACCGGCTTGGGTGCCACCACCGCCGCCGCTGAAACCGCCACCACCGCCAGAGCCGTTGCCAATGAAGGAACCGCCGCCGCCGCCGCCGAATCCACCGGCTCCGCCGCAATTGCAGCAATAGTTGGCCCCGGTGCCACCGGCCCATTGTTCGCCGCCACCACAAAATGTGGGGCTCGACCCTTTGGCGCCGGTGCTGAGCCAGCCGGAGCCGCCGCCGCCGCTGTAGCGAAAATCGGTTTGATCACTCGCGCCACCGTGACCGTTGTGACCGCCGGGTGCGGCCCCATCGCCGGCGTCGAGGGTGATGACGCCGTCGCCGCCTTGGTTACGCTGTCCGCCGCCGCCACCGCCGGCGGCCAGCATGGGTTTCGGGGGTAAGGGCGTGGCCGCGCCCCCGCGCCAGACGAAGGAACCGCCGCCGCCGCCCGCGGCGGGTTGATGGGGCGTGGTGCCGGGGGTGCCGCATTGGCCGACGAGAATCTGAAGAGAGTCGCCGGCGTAGAGATTAAAAATACCCTTCACGCGGGCGCCCTTGCCGCCGAGTCCGCTGCCCGAGCCGCCTTGGGCCCCGGAGGCTTCGATGAGGTAGTTGCCGGTCGTCGGTGCGATAAAGGTACGGATTTTACCGGTGGCGGAAAACACGATGGGGGGAGTGCTCATGGTCGTGGGAGGAAGAGTGGGAGAGAGTGCGTCGTGGGCGAAAATAGCCCCGACCTACCCAAAGCGAAATCTCCCCGCAAATGGGGCCACGCGGGGGCAGTTATTTGTTTCCCGCAGATTCAGGACACCGCCGATGGGGCACACGGCATGAGCGCTGATTTTGCGGGAAGTGCGATCGGTTTGCTCGGTCGGCCCCGAAATCTGCGGGGCCCTGAATCTGCGGGAAATCTCGGGGG
>CAMBVX010000299.1 GCA_945871085.1 Opitutus sp. GAS368
AACGGGGCCAACACGCTCTTTCGCCGGGTGGGCGGAGTCACCACCAGCCAGCTCGCGGAGGAACTGGGCCGTTTCAATCCCGCGCCGCCAGAGACCGGGCTCAACCGCCAGTTGAAGTCCGGCAACCTGACGTTTGAACAGAAACTCACGGAGCGAATTCAGTTCCGCGCGACCGCGCATTCCTCGGTGCGCCTCGATCCGTCGCTGCGCGTCGGCGGGGATCAGTTCTACACCGTGGAAACCCGCACGGTCGCGAACCGGCTCGCCGATTTGCAGGAAGGCGGCACGCGCTACGTCGCGGCGCAAAGCGACCTGCTGATCGACTTCGACACAGGTCCGGTGCAGCAAAAGCTGTTGGCGACGTTTGATTTTGCGCGGGACACCTCACGCGACGAACGCTGGCGCGTGCTCGCGGCAGACCGGAACAACCCGCTCTACAATGTGCCCACGTTGAACGTCAGCGCGCCGAACTACTTTGTCGTTTCCGACAAGAGTCGGCTGCGCGATTTCTACCGCAACGACACCAGCCGCGGTGACACCAGCGCGGTCTTTGTCAGCGACCGGGTCTATTTCGCCGGGAAGCGTGGGCTGCTGCTGCTGGGTGCTCGCCAGAATTGGGTGAAGTCCACGTCGCTCGACTACCGGAGTGGCGCGACGACCGATCAGCGAAGGAAGGCGCTCACGTATCAGCTCGGCCTGAATTGGAAAATCAACGAACCGCTCTCAGTCTACGCCAACTACTCGACGAGCTTTCGCGTGAACGGCGGGCTCGATCCGACGGGCAAGCCCTGGGACAATCAAAAAGGCAAGGGCAGCGAAGGTGGTTTCAAGGCCGAGCTGTTGAACCAGAAGCTGACGCTCACTGCAGCGTATTTCGATATTACGCGCTTCAACGTGATCCGCACGAATGCCGTCACACGCCTGCAGGAGCTCACCGGCGAGGAAAATTCCAAAGGCTGGGAGTTCGATTTCCAATACCAGGTGACAAAGTCGCTCCTGCTCTTTGGGCAATATACGAATCTGGAGGCGCGCTTCGCGGCGGACTTGCAGGATCCGACGCTGGTTGGCTTCCAGATCCCCTTTGTGCCGGATGAGAGCTACGGAATCGCCATGCGCTACGAGCTGCGCGACGGTCGCTTGAAAGGGTTGTTCTCCACTCTGGGTTGGAAATCGGTGGGCACGATCACGACCAGCACGACCGCCGGCTACCAGCGGAATTACGTGCAAGCGGCTTACACCCAACTCGACGGATCGGTCGGTTATACGTGGAAGACGGCGGGAACTCGTCTCAGCCACAAGGTCGCGCTCAACCTGAAAAATCTTTTGGACGAGCACTACTTCTTTGGCGATCGCACGAGGGGACTCGGGTTCGCGAGCTACTTCGCCTACACGCTGTCCTACCGTTGAGCGGGCCGGAAGGAGCGGAGTCCGTGCGTTGGCGCGGGCGTGCCGCGCGCGAATGAAGCACGGTAAGAATTCACGGTTATTTCGGACTCTTGAGCGCGTGGTCGACGGGGAGGTCTTCACCGGACCAGACTTTTTGCCACGTGGTTTTGGCGGCCGCAGACGCCCAGAACGGATCGCTGGCCGGCAGACCAAGCGGCAGGAAGGCCGCGCTGCAAAGATAAAGACTGCCGGTTGAAATGTAGGCTTCACCGAGACCGGGCTGTGAACCGGATACGCCGATACGCAGCCAGCCGGCGGCATCGAACGTGCCGGGCGCCGACAGCGTGCGGCGGATGACGGCGGTGAGGGCGACGCGGGTCTGCGCGGGTGAGACGGCGGCGGGCAGGCGGTGGGCGAAGGCGGCGAGCGCGAGGCCTTGAAAGGCGCCGCAGCGATAGGCGAGGGAGCGACCGATTACGGGATAGGTGCCGTCGGGAGCGATGAGGCGCTCTTGGATCGCGGCGAAACGCGTGAGGCGCTCGCGGACTTTTCCGCGAAAGGTTTTGAGTTCGGGCGTCTCGTCGCCGACGACTTCGAGTGCCTCATAAAGCATCGGTTGGATGACGAAGGCGTTGTAGTAGTCCCAGTGAAACTCCGGGCCGTCGCCATACATGCCATCCCCGACATACCACGTCGCGTGTTTGGTGATACCTTCGAGGAGACGGGCGTCGTCGCGGCCGGCACCCGCAACGTGGAGGAAAACTTCGACGGTGGTAGCGAAGAGTTTCCAGTTGTTCTCGCCGGGCTTGATGGGGCGGGAGGATTTCAGAGCGGCGATGACGTTTTGTTGGACGCGCGGCTCCAGTTTTTTCCAGAGCTCCGTGGGGGCGCGGAGCATGGCCTGCGCGAGAAACGCGGCGTCGACGAGGGGTTGAGAGCCTTGGGAGAAATTGAGGAAATCGGGCGATTTCGGATCGGTGGCGGAGTCGAGCGCGGTGCGCGCGAGGGCCGCGAGGCGGGCGCGCTCGGCGCCTTCGGGCGTGGCGTCGGCCCCGAGCTCGAGCCACGGGGCGAGTCCGCAGAGGAGACGGCCGAGGGCTTCGAGGTGGGTCACGGAAGGGCGGTCTTTGCTCTTCGGCGAGGACTCGACGGGCATGGTGGCCTTGAGGCGGTGCTCGGCGAGCGCGGTGAGGACGGGATTGGCGAGTTTTTGCGCGAAGCGGACCCAGGCGGCGCGGTCTTGGGCGCCTGTGGTGGGTGCGGGAGCGGCCGATGCTGTGGGGTTAGCCGGTGTGCCGGGCGACGATGTGAGCGTGGCCGACGAGGCGGGGAGCGCCTGCCCGCGGGCGGCGGCGGTGGCGAGGGCACCGGTGGCGGTGAGGTGAAGAAACGCGCGTCGGGTTTTCATGCGGCTCCACGGTGGAGAGAAAATCTTCACGCTCAACTACCAAGCCAGCGTGAACCGCAAGCCAGCGTGAACCGCAAGCCAGCGTGAATCGCAAGCCAGCGTGAACCGATCCGCGGGTAAAATTTCCGGAAGATCTGTTCCGACGGGCAGCGGAGTCACGTTCATGAAGCCATGGCGGTCTCGCCTCTGTTCGCTCCAGGTAGACCCGCGCGCGGTGCTCGCGGCCTACTCAGATGGGTCTCAAATTTCACCGAGAGGATACGCGCAGGGCCTTCGCGTCGGCGCATGCGGAATCGTGCCACGACACGGAGATTCACCTTCGCTAGCCCGGACCTGCCGATACGGATATTTCACCCTCTTGGTTGTCAGCGCGAGCCCGAGGCACGAGGGCGCGGCGATCCAGCCAGATCGATTGCTTCGTCGCTGCGCTCGTAATGAACACACCCTGTTAGTCATTGCGCAGGAGCCGAAGCGACTGCGGCAATCCACGGCGCACTCCCTGCTGGATTGCCGCAGTCGGCAAGCCTCCTTCGCACTGACAAGCTTGGGGAAGTTCATCGTCCTTTCACCCAACGGCTCGGCGGGGCGGTGGTCCGGGCTCTCGCAATGAGAAGACGTGGAGTGGGTAGGTAACAGGGTGTAGCGGTTTCACGCGTGAGTGTGAAATTTGGGCGAGCATTACTCTGTTATGCTGTGCCGGGATTCACCCAATAATTTGAGAGGAAGTGTAACCTATTGGGTTACACTCCGTGCCGGGGGATTTTCGCGAGGCAAGTGACCGCGTAATACTAGCAACGCGGATTTCGCCATGCGGGCACGGCGAGTTCCGTCATGAGCCGCACCCCGGGAGCGCCCGCAAGCAGGCGAGGGATGATATTGATGAGCGCAGCGACGGTGGCATCGTCGCCGGCGACACCGCCGTTGAGCACAAGATTCAGGTCCGGGCGACCGCGCACGACGATGGCGTCATGGGGGAGCGAGGCGTCGAGATACATTTGGAGATCAAGTTTGATCTTCGTTTCGCCGGCCACGAGGCCGATGCATTTTTGGTGGATGCCGAGGCTCTGGCCGGGGGCGACGTCGAAGAACTTCGTCACGACCCGACTCGTGGCGACGACGGGTTCGCAGGACTCGCGAATCTCGTCGAGTTTCCACCCCATCGCATGGGCCAGCAGCGCCACCGACTGCCGGAAGCCCGCGTGCCCCGCTTGGCCGGCGGCGAACTTCGCGCGGAAATCATCGGGGTTTTGCCCACTGCCGATCTTCGCCTGCAACGGCTGTCGGCGGGTCGAGGCGTTGACGACGCGCTCGACATAGATCGAGCGTACGTCGCGGCTCACGCCAGTCAGGCAGATCGGGAGGATATCCATCACGAAGCCAGGGTTTACGCCCGTGCCGGCGATGCGCGCTCCGGTTCGGCGGCACAGCTCGTCGTAGTGATGGGCGAGGTCAGGAGTATTGAGCGCGGGGAAGATCAGCTCCTCGCAGGTCGACGCGACACTGATTCCACGTTCCAACGCAGGTTGCATCTGTGCGAAAGAGGCGGCGGCACTGGAGCCGGCAGTGTGCAGAATCACGGCGGGTGCTCCGACGGAGGCGAACAGGGTATCGAGTGAGGGGAAAACGTGCGCCGCACGGAGGGCGGTTTCGCCCGTGAGATCGCCGAGCGTTTTCCCGACTTTGGCGGGATCAATGTCCACGGCCCCGATGATTTCGAGCCACGACTGTTCGGCCGCGAGCTTCACAGCTTCGATGCCGATCGGGCCGAGGCCGAACTGGATAACTTTTATTTTTGTCATGGGTGGAAAGATTTTCGGCCAATCTTGCAGGTGTGATGCCAACCTTCTTCTGCTGGGGCGCGCCGTGGCGGTCGGCGCGGGTGGAGGACAAATCAACAACGCCGCGCCATCCGCTGGCTACGCATATAGCTTCGGCTCGATCCCGTGCCGGCGGACGAGGCGAAAGTAGTGTGAGCGGTCCAAGCCTGCCTGCCGGGCGGCGGCGGCCATGTTCCCGCGGGCCCGTTGCAGGGTCTCGACGACATAGGCCCGTTCGAATGCGGCGCGGGCCGACGCCAGCGTACCGTGTGACAACGTCGCGGGCGGGGCGGTAGTTGCTCCGCCGGTCTCTCGCAGGATTTTCTCCGGCAGGTCGGCGGCGGCAATCTCCGGCCCGTCGTGCAAGACGGCGAACCGCTCGACGAGGTGCTCGAGTTCGCGGACGTTACCCGGCCAACCGTAGCGTTGGAGGCGTGCGAGGGCCTCGGGCGAGAAGCCATGCGGCGTCCCCCTCGTGCCGCGAAACTTCTTTAGGAAATGTTCCGCCAGGAGCGGCACGTCACCGGCCCGGCGGCGGAGCGGCGGCGGCGTCAGGGTGATCACGTGCAGGCGGTAAAACAGGTCCGCCCGGAAGCGGCCCGCCTCGGCCTCCTGCTGGAGATCTCGGTTGGTCGCCGCGATCACGCGCGCGTGGGATTGGAGGGTGGCACTGCCGCCAACACGGCTGAACTTCCCTCCTTGCAACACCCTCAGCAGTTTCGACTGCACGGCGAAACTCATCTCGCCGATTTCATCGAGAAACAGCGTGCCTTCGCCCGCCTCCTCGAAGCGTCCGGTGCGCCGGTCCGTGGCGCCCGTGAACGCCCCGCGCTCGTGGCCGAACAGCTCACTCTCGAGGAGATTTTCCGGGATCGCGGCGCAGTTGACCTCGACGAACGGTTCGTGGCGGCGCGGGCTGCGCTCGTGAATGGCTTGCGCGATGAGCTGCTTGCCGGTGCCCGTTTCACCGAGGATGAGCACCCGGCTGTCGCTGCGCGCGACCGCACCCACCATGTCGAAGATCGCCTTCATGGCCGGGTCTTCACTCACCATCCCCCCGCTCGCGGGCCCTGTCGTCGGTTGGCGTAGTGCAGTGAAAATCTTTTCCAACCGGGCGCGCAATTCCTCCGCCGACACCGGCTTCTCGAGGTAATCCGAGACGCCGAGCCGGGTCGCTTCGATCGCGGTCTTCTCGTTGCCGCGTCCGGTGATCATGACGATCGGGACAGAACTCCCGAGCCCCCGCACGCGGCGGATCACTTCGAATCCGCCCAGCTCTTTCATCACCAGGGTGGTGATCAACAGGTCTGGTGGATCGCTCCGTATCCGCCGGAGGGCGCGCAGCGGACTCGTGCAGATCAGGACTTCGGCGCAGTGGTTCTTCAGGTAGGAACGGACTTCTTGGAGGAACGCGGGCACGTCATCGACGATCAGAATGCGGCGGTTGGCGAGAGCGGAGGTCATGTTGTGCGGGCGGCTACCACGGTTGACGAATCGGCCACAGGGCGGCGAGGGTATTTTCCGGCTGTCCCTGTGGCGGCGGCCTGGCACAACGACTGCTGACCGCAGTTCCTTGCGCGACGTTATGCTGTATACCGTTCCCCCCTGGTTCCTCCTTTTGCTCGCCGTGCCCGTGCTGGTACTCGGGGAGAACGTGGTGCGTCGGGCCCCGTGGCTGTCGCGGTTCAACGTCCCGGTGCCGGTGGTCGGCGGCCTGCTTTTCAGTGGGCTCTTGCTCGCTGTGAATCTCTCGGGCTTCGCCGTGGTGACCTTCGCCACGAAAGTCTCCGCGGGTTGGTGGACTTGGCTCGTCACCACGGAAATCGAATGGGCCGCGCGTCCGCTGAAAAATCTTAATCTCCCGTTGCTCGTCGCGTTTTTCACCTGTGTTGGCCTCGGCGCGCCCGTGCGGATTCTGCGCACGGGCGGCCGGGTGCTCGCAGTCCTCCTGCTCGCTGCGACGGCGCTGGCGGTGCTCCAGAATTCTGTGGGCGTCGCGTTGGCCCTCGCGCTCGGTGCGCCGCCGCTCCTCGGCGTCGTCTGCGGCGCGCTCACGCTGGTGGGTGGCCACGGCACGGCGCTCGGATTCGCGCCCCGCTTCGAACAAGCCGGGCTCGCCTCGGCCGCCACGATGGGAGCTTCGGCCGCGACGTTTGGGCTCGTTGCCGGTGGACTCCTCGCGGGGCCGCTGGCCGAATGGCTCCTGCGCGGACGCGGAAAAAAGCTCGCCGGACCCACGCCGGCTCCGGTGGAAACGAGCCCTGCGGTCGCGAGTTTTTTTGGCGACGTGCGTTTGGTCGCGACGTTCGGCCGCAGCGCGATTGGGCATGCGTTGCTGATCGCGTCCTGCGTGAAAGCGGGCGCGTGGGTCAGCTTCGGACTCGACCGTGCGGGGGCGGCGCTGCCCGCCTACATGGGGGCGCTGCTCGTCGGCTTCGCGGTGCGCGCGATCCACGATGCGGCCGGTGGCACGTGGCTGCGCGGCGAAGTCATCGGCCGCCTCGCCGCCGTGCTGTTGTCGCTCTTTCTCGCGGTGACGCTCGCGGCGCTTAACCTCGCGGAACTGGCCGCGGTCGCCGGCCCGATGCTCGTGATCCTGGTCGTGAACACGCTGGTCTCGCTCGCGTTTGCGGCGTGCGTTGTATGGCCGCTTCTGGGACGCGATCACGAAGCGGGCGTGATGGTCGCGGGCCTCGTGGGCTTCGGCGTCGGCTCCACGGCGACCGCCGTCGCCGCGATGGACGCGATCACCCGCCGTCGGGGGCCCGCGCCGCGCGCAGTCGCGCTGGTCCCGCCGACGGGCGGATTTCTCATCGATTTCACCAATGCTCCCGTGATCAGCGCTTTCCTCAATTTCCTCCGATGAACCGGCCGCGTTATCTCGTTTTCTTCAGCGCCGTTGCGCTCGCCGCCCACGCCGCGCTCACCGCCCACGCGGCGCACTACGACGTTTTGCTTCGTGGTGGTCGCGTGCTCGACGGCTCGAGCACGCCGTGGTTCTACGCGGACGTGGCGCTCAACGGCGACCGCATCGCCGCCGTGGGAAAACTTTCCGACGCCACTGCGAAGCTCGTGGTCGACGCGCGCGAATTTTACGTCGCTCCGGGTTTCATCGACGGCCACTCGCACGCCGGCCCCGCGCTCGCCCGCAATTCCACCCTGGCCGCCGCTGCGCCGATTCTCACCCAAGGGATCACGACGGTGTTTGTGAATCACGACGGCGGCGGCCCCACCGATCTCATCGCTCAACGCCGCGCGCTCGCAGCGAACGCCCTCGGCGTGAACGTCGCGCAACTCATCGGCCACAACTCCGTCCGCACCGAGGTGCTCAATCTCGAAGACCGCCCGCCCAACGACGCCGAGCTTGCGCAGATGGCGGCACTCGTACGCCGCGGGATGGAGGCGGGCGCGTTCGGCCTGTCGGCCGGCCCGTTCTATACGCCGGGAACTTTTTCCAAGACCGAAGAGCACATCGCGCTCGCTCGCGTCGCCGCCGAGTTCGACGGCTTCTACACGAGTCACGTGCGCGATGAGGGAGACTACACCCTCGGCGTCGTCGCTGCCGTGGACGAAGTGATCCGCGTCGCGCGCGAGGCGCGACTACCCGGGATCGTTACGCACATCAAAACCTTGGGCCCCCGCGTCTGGGGACTCTCCGGCGAAATCATCCGGCGGATCAATGCCGCCCGCGCCGACGGAGTGGAGTTGTTTGCCGACCAATATCCTTACGAGGCTTCTGCGACCGGATTGACGCCGGCGCTTGTGCCGGCCTGGGCGCAAGAGGGTGGGGCCGGGGCGCTCCAGGCCCGTCTCAAAAATCCGGAGACGCTCGGCCGCGTCCGTCGCGAGATGATTGAAAACCTCGCCCGTCGCGCCGGGGCCGAAAACATCCAGATCCGCACTTTCAAACCCGATCCGACCCTCGAAGGCCTGCGCCTCGATGCTATCGCACG
>CAMBVX010000300.1 GCA_945871085.1 Opitutus sp. GAS368
TGGGCATCGGAATTGCGAATGGTGAAGTTGTTGGAGAAACCGTTCCACGTGCCGCCCCGAAATCCCGTGATCACCCGGGCTGGAAACCCCGCCGTCCGTGCCAGCAGCACGAACGACCCCGCGAACAACTCACAATGCCCCGCCTCGTGCGAAACTAACCAGCGCACCAAGGGATCGCCCTCGCCCGGGGGCACGCGCGGCGACAGCGAATAGGCGTGGTTCTTCCTCAGCCACTCTTCTGTCCGTCGCGTAAAATCCCCGGCCCCCAGCACCGTCCCACCCACCGCAATCTCCGCCACGATCTGCTCCAGTCGCGTGCGCTCCGACTCGCCCACTCCGACCCGGCGTTGCATCACCGCCTTCGGGGCCACCGCTGGATCGCGCTCCTTCCAGCGCCGGGCAAACGCCGGATCGCGCAAGATCCCCGACGTATCCAAACCTTCCACGCGATACGCCGTCATCGAAACCGGCTCATCCCGCAGGGCTACCACGTTCAGTTCCGCCGCCAAGCGGAAGTTCTGCGGCTCGCGGAACTGCAACCGCTCAAATTCACCCAAGAGCGGCAGGTAGCGACTGACCCCAGACTCCAGGTAAAATGTCCAGAAGACCGCTTCCCCCAAACGCGGACGCGCCTCGCCCCGCACGGCCGTGTCCGTGCGATCCTTGCCGAGCGCGGTGCTCCGCAGCACCGGGGAAAACCGAAACGTCCCGTCACGATACTCGTCGAGCACCACCATCCGCCAATACGGCGCCACCGGCACCTGGCTGCGGTCCGACACATCTACGCTCAACGCCACGCCCGTGTCCTGAATGATCTCCGACACGTCACCAAACTTGATGGAGTCGTTGAAGCCTGACCTCGCCTTCTTCGAAATGTAACGGTCCAAAAACAGGCTGTTCTCCAATTGAAAACGGGGAATCGCCAAGAACAACAGTGCCGACACACCCACCACCCCCGCAAACAGCACTGCGCCCAGTGTGACCACTCGCCAGTCCGACACTTCGCCCAAACGTCGCCACAGCCGGCGCCAATCCGTATGCGCCGCCCACATCGGCAATTCCCCGGCTTTATAGGGCCCAGGCTTCGGCCCTCCCTCCATCGCCTCGGTCAACGTGATCACGAGCAAAAACCCCAGCGCACACCCCGTGTAAATCAGGATCTGTGCCGCAAACAAGAGCGACACCGTCAACACTCCCGCGACCACGATCAAAAAAAGCCCGAGCACGATCACCTGAAGATCGTCGCGGCGTTGGCGGTAACTGATTCCACGATACAGCAGAAGCAACATCCCCAACCGCACCATCGCGGGCAACACCTCCGCCGTCAGCCAAAGATCACCCGCAAACAAAGCTACGATGAGTGGAAAGGCCAAAGTGTGCACCAACGCCGGCACGCGGGCTGGCAACCGTGGCCAGACGAGCGCAGCCCCGGTCGTCAGCGTCGTGGCCACCATCAGCGTCCACGCCTCCACATCCATGTAGAAGACGGTCCAGGCCGCCAGCAGGGTGAGCACGCCGCCGAGCAGCCATTTCACTTGGTGCAATTCCTCCTGCGTCAACTGCGCCCGGCTCGGCCGCTGCGTGTTTGCAGCAGCGCCGGCACTTGCCCCCGGGCCACGTTCACCGCGCGCACTCATATCGACGCCGCCCTTTCGCCATCGACCAATGCCACCACGCCACGCGTTCCGTCCGGCACAAACGTCATCACATTTTTTCGCCCGCGTAGCTCCCCACGCTCCCCCGCACTCCCCGGGGCCAGGTCTGTTTGCCCGCCGCCTTCCGCGCAGCGCACGGCCGCCAAACGGTCCAAGAAAGCCTCCACATCGTGCACTCGCCGCACCGCAACCGGCGTCTCCCCGTCAATCGCTACACCAGTCAGCCGACCCGCCCGAAAAAAATCCTCGGCCAGCGTCCCACAAAAACTCACGAGTAATTCGAACTGTTCTGGACGCGGCCACACGGCCGCATCGGTCCGTAGCCAGAGCGAGAATCCCTCTGCGCTCTCCGCCGCAAATTGCCGCACCAACAACGTCCGCGTCCGCGCGCTCGCCTTCCAGTGGATCAACCGGTGCGAATCCCCGACCGTATAGCGCCGCAGAGCGTGCAGATCTCCACCCGTGCCCGCCCGCGCCATCCGCGGCCCGCCCGCTTGCCGGCGTGGCGCCGCCACCGCGTGGGCCTGATACTCCACGGTCGCCGGCCATACCACCGTCTCCGCGCACAATTCTGTCCCGATTTCTTTTTTTAAAAATCCAAACGGAAAGAGCGACCCCACGCACGTCAGCTCCACCCGCAGCAAACCACGTTTCTCCGGCTTGCAGCCCCACTCCAGCCGCACCTCTCCCGCAGGCTCCAGGCGCGTGCGCAAGGCCAGCCGCCCCCTCGTCACCGCGGCCTCCGCCTTCGCCAACAGCTCGCGCACGTTAATGCCCCGCCCCGTGACCGTCGACTCGGCGCGCTGCCGCACCCCGACGTCCACCGCTCGCGCCGCCAGTTCAAACCACAGCCCATACGTCGGCAGAAACGTCTTTCGATTCCGCAACTCCAGCGCCACCACCGCCTCGTGCCCCGCCCGCAACGGCGCCGCCAAACGCAGCTGCCACGCGACGCCCCGCAAATTGAGCCACGACAAGACGCCGCTCAGAATCAAACAGGCCAACAGCAACGAGAGCGTGATAAATAGAATATTGTTCGACGAATTATACGCCGCCGTGCCGATCCCCATGGACAGCCCGATGAGCAGCACACCCGGCAGCGTCGGCACGATGCGATGCCCCCGTTGCGGGTGGACGAGGGCCCACAAGAGCGCGTTCCAGGTAAATTTCCGCCGCGCCCCACCCCGCACGCCCGCCCCACCCCACTCGGCACCGTCGCGCAGAACGTCTAACGCCAAACGCTCACCGCCCAATGCTGAACGCTCAACCCTGAACCCCGAACTGCCGACTGCATCCATTGAGCGTTAAAAGTTAAACGTTGAGCGTTACACGTTGAGCGTAGCCCGCCTCTCACGCTGGGGTGGGAATTGCCGCCAAGATCCGCTTCAATACCGCGCCCACCGCGCGCCGTTCTTCGAGCGCATCACTGGTCTGCCGCGCGAGTCCGAGCCGATGGGCGAGCACCGGTGTCACGAGCTCCGCCACATCCTCGGGCAACACAAAATCGCGCCCTTTCACCAATGCCCGCGCCTGCGCCGCCGTGCGCAAGGCCAGCCCGCCCCGCACACTCACGCCGGCCCGAAACTCCGCCTCCGTGCGCGTCGCCGTCACAATTTTCAAAATGTAATCGAGCACACTCTCCTCGACGAACACGCCGTGCGCCAGCGCTTGCAGTTTTACCACCTCACCCCGCGTCACCACCGGATTGAGCGCGATCGCATCATATCCGCCGCGCTGGGTTCGCAAAATCTCCAACTCATCCACCGCTTGAGGATAGCCCATTTGCAGTCGCATGAGAAACCGGTCCATTTGGCTCTCCGGCAACGGAAACGTCCCCTCGTAATCCACCGGATTTTGCGTCGCGAAAACCATAAACGGTGAACCCACCGCGTGCGCCTCGCCATCGATCGTCACGCGCGCCCGATCCATCACCTCGAGTAACGCCGACTGCGTTTTCGGCGTCGCACGGTTAATCTCGTCAGCCAACACCACGTTGGCAAACACCGGACCTTTCTTGAAAACAAATTCCTTGATCGTCTCGTCGTAGATCGCGACTCCCGTCACATCGCTCGGGAGCAAATCGCTGGTGAACTGCACCCGCGAAAATACACAGTCCATCGACCGCGCGAGCGAGTAGGCCAGCGTCGTCTTGCCGACTCCCGGCAAATCCTCGATCAACAAATGCCCGCCGGCCACAAGGCACACGAGCACCTGTTCGACGACCTCGTCTTTGCCCTTAATCGTTACGCGCATGTTGGCGCGCAGCCGCTCCAACGCCTGCTTCGCCTCGGTGATTTGCCCCGCCTGCAAAAAATCGCTCATGGCCGCAGACCCTAGTTGCCCACACCTCCTGCGCAAACGCGTTCTTACTTTCAGCCCCGATCAGGGCACGGTCTTTTTTTATCGTCTGGATTGAGCTGATTTGGAGCGGAGGACGCGCGCGCAGGCGGAGGGATGAGAGTGCGATTGTGCGTGGATTCAGGATGGGAGACGCCAGGAAACCAGCCCGTGCCCCGGCGGCAGCATCAGCTGACGAACGGGTTGTAGCGAAGCTCGTTGGCAACCGTGGTTAAGGGGCCGTGTCCCGGAGCTATGACCGTTGTTGGTGGCACGGCGTTCAAAACCCGCCGGAGGTTGAGTTGCAATTGCGTGTGGGAGAAGTAGCCCCCGCCAGCCGAGCCCGCAAAAATGAGATCACCCGAGATTAAAAGCATGCCCCCCGTCTTCGTAACAGGCGCACGCACGAGGTAGCAATTGTGCGCCGCCGCGTGGCCCGGTGTCGCATAAGCAGTGATCGCCAGTGGGCCGAATATTTTCTCCTCTCCCTCCCCGATGAAATGACCGCAGGCAATCTCGGCACCTGGCGGAGCGAACACGGTTTGCACGTTAAAGCGCGCAATGACTTCGCACAACCCACCCGTGTGTTCGGCCTCGATATGAGTAAGAAAAACAGCGTCAAGCCGACGGATACTATTGGGCCACGCACCCTCAAGGTCGCCGATCCCCGCGCCGGTATCAAATAGCACCGCGCGATCACTGCCGCACTCGCCCACCAAGTAGGCATTGGCCACCCCGATACCGTGCAGCATATGCAACGGCCACACGCAGAAAGGAAGCGCCCCGATTTCCGGCAGAGGATATTGGCCTGTGCCGAGTGCACAGAGACCGACCTCGTTGAGCCCAAGCACTTCTGCAAGGCGACGGAGCTCAGCGACCGTCAAGTCGGAGCGGTAATCAATTGCGTCAAGGATCCGGCCCGCGCGCACGCCGCTCCGCACCGCGAGCGACTCGTCGTTCAGACCGGCACGGTGCATCGCTTTTTCAAGCACGTCACCCAACTCATCTTCGAGCGGCAGGTTGGTTCGATTGGTCACCACCGGAAGAGACTAGCGACAAGGTTCTGGGCAGCGCAAAATTGATTTTGTTTTTTTTCGCGAATGCCGCACCGTCGCCACATGGACGCCGGACAACAGGAAATTCTCGATATCTTCACGCGCACACGCGCCCTCCTCCAAGGGCACTTCGTGCTCCGGTCGGGACTTCACAGCGGGCACTATTTTCAATGCGCCCAGGTCTGCCAACGCATGGATGCCGTGGAACGACTCGCCGAACTGCTACTAGCGAGGGTGCACGCGCGGGGACTGGTATTTTCCACCGTCTTGGCTCCTGCCATGGGTGGCTTGGTCATCGGCCAAGAGATCGCCCGGCAGGCAAAAGCTCGCTATATTTTTGCGGAAAAAGAGAACAACGCGCTGGTGTTGAGGCGCGGTTTCACGCTTAGGGCTAACGAACCGGTTCTGGTGGTCGAGGATGTCGTCACGCGCGGCGGGCGCGTCCTCGAGGCCCTCGAAATCGTAAGGCAAGCAGGTGGTCAATCCGTGGGCGTCGCGATGCTGGTCGATCGGAGCGCGGGCGCGGCGCGTTTTGAAGTGCCGGCCATTTCGCTCTTGGAGCTCAGTTTCCCAACCTTTCCGGCCAGCGCTCTGCCCGAATGGTTGGCAAAAATCCCGATCGAAAAACCAGGAAGTTAATCGAGGAGTCTACGCGGGCGCCCACCGATGATTCTTCGCCGCAGGAATAAGCGCCAAGACTGTCGGCATCACTTGGTCAACTTGGGTACGTTGACGACCGAATAGCGGATTTGCCCGCGGTAAAACACCGTGAGCAGGTCATTCTCTCCGTTTTTCCTGAGCGCAGACTTGGCGGTCGCCAAATCTGGAACCGGGATACGGTTCACTTCAATAATTACCACGTCGGGTGCGAGGCGTTCCCGAAACGGAGAGTGCTCGGAAATATCCGTAATGATTAAACCTCCAATACGCGGGTCCACGATTCCGAGCCGCCGCCTCGCCTCACCGGTGAGCGGCGTGACGTTCACGCCCGAAAACAACTCGTTGGGATTCTCGGTCAGAGTTCCGAGAGTCACTTCAATGATCTTTTCGTTGCCGTCCCTGGCAATTCTTACCTTCGTAGCGGACCCTGGGACCATTTGTGAAACCCTCAGACGCAAGTCTTCGAGCGAAGTGACCGCGTGCCCATCCAAGCCAAGAATCACATCAGTCCGCTTGAGCCCCGCCTTCTCTGCGGGACTGTCCACGTCAATGTCAGTGATGAGCACACCCTTGGTGTCCTTCGGCAGTCCAAGCTGTTCAGCGACATCAGGGGTAACGTTGTCCGGGCTCTTCACGCCGAGATAGCCGCGCGCGACCCGACCAGTCACCACGAGGCTGTTCATGATTGAGGCGGCGAGATTCACCGGAATGGCAAATCCGATGCCAATGTTGCCGCGCGACGGGGAGAGGATGGCACTGTTGATTCCTACGAGACGCCCCTTGGCATCAACTAGGGCACCGCCCGAGTTACCCATGTTGATCGCCGCATCCGTCTGGATGAAATCTTCATAGCCGCCATCGAGGATCCCCACTTTGTTACGCCCCTTGGCCGAGACGATGCCCATGGTAACCGTCTGGCCCACACCGAGGGGATTTCCGACCGCGAAGACGATGTCGCCGACTCGAAGTTTCTCACTGTCAGCAAGCGTGACCGTCGGAAGGTTGACCGACTCGATTTTGATCACGGCGACGTCGGTCTTGGGATCAGTGCCGATCACTTTGGCCACAAATTCCCGGTCATCCGACAGCGAGACCTTCAGTTCGTCGGCCCCCTCCACCACGTGATTATTCGTGAGTATATAGCCATCGGCGGTGACGATGACTCCTGAACCCATCCCTTCCTGCCGACTCTCGCGCTCCTGGTCTTGGAGCCCGGGGAAAAGCTGGCGAAAGAGTGGATTTACCTGGACCCGCTCCTTGATGATCTTCGTCGAGTAGATTGAGACGACCGCCTTCTGCACCGGTTCGACAACATCGGCATAGCTGGTCACAACGCCGGCTTTCCCTTCAGAAATGGCCGTAGAATCGACGCGCAGTTCAGGTCGTTCAGGTGGAACAACGGGGCTGGCCGCCTTGGAGTTTTTCGTACTCTTCGAAGCCGCCACCCCGGCGGGCACTCCACCCAAAAGCAAGGCCGTGAGGAGAAGGCGACGAAGGAAAGTGGCTTTCATAAAGGAACGAGCGACAGAGCAACCGTCAGAAATATTCGCGGGCGAGGCACGGGTAAGCGAGCCTACAGGCCCGGCGTAAACAAGACGCGGATCCACTCAATTTCATGAGAAGAGCAGAATCAAAAACCTTTGATGCGAAAGAGACTGGTCACACTTTCATTACTGTTAATGCGTTGAATGGCTTGACCGAGCAAGGGCGCGATGCTGAGCACGGTAATTGGAAGACCGTGCGTGTTCACGGGAGTGGAATTGGTCGTGATGAGTTCGTCGATGAGGCCGCTCTTGAGACGCTCGATGGCAATTTCGTTCAGAATGCAGTGGCTGACCGCTGCTCGAATGCTGCGAGCTCCATGTTCGCGCAGTATTTTTGCGGCGGCACACAGGGTGCCGGCAGTCTCAGTGATGTCATCCACCAGCAGCACATCGCAGCCCTCCACCTCTCCGACGACGTTGATGGCTTCAACTTGGGTGGCACTCTTGCGTTTTTTCGCGACCAGCGCGAGGCCGGCACCGAGCACGTCAGCATAGGCGGCGGCCATCTTCATGCCGCCAACATCAGGTGAACAGACCACTAGTTTTTCACGTTTCGTTTTCGCGAAATGCTCAAAGAAGACCGGTGACGCAAACAGGTGATCAACCGGAATGTCGAAAAAACCTTGGATCTGCTGACTGTGCAGATCCATGGTGAGGATACGGGTTGCGCCGGCGGCGACGAGGAGGTTGGCGACGAGCTTGGCCGTGATCGGAACGCGAGGCTGATCTTTGCGATCTTGGCGAGCGTAGCCGTAAAAAGGCAAAACCGCCGTGATCCGTTGCGCCGACGCGCGCCGGGCCGCATCGATCATGATGAGTAACTCAACGAGATGATGATTCGTCGGTGGGCACGTCGACTGGATGATGAAAACGTCGTGCCCTCGGACGTTCTCGTTTATTTTCACGAAGGACTCGCCGTCAGGAAAACTGGTAACGGTAGCCTCGCCGAGCGGTTCGCCGATGGAGCGGCACATCTCTTCGGCGAGAATACGATTGGAGTTGCCTGTGAAAATTTTCAGCCGCGATTCGCTCATGGGGCGCGACGGTGAAGATGAAGCGCGCTCGGCGGAAGACATTTCTGCGCCACTCTCCGACAACCCACCGCGAATTCACGAAGGAAAGGAGCGGGAGAGGATGGCGGAGACGGCGCGGCGGTCGTGATCCTCGGCCATGTGGGCGATGAAGTCAGTGGTCGTGTGGTGAGGTCGTTTGCGCCAGTGGATGAGCAGGCTGTTGGCCCAGCGGTTG
>CAMBVX010000301.1 GCA_945871085.1 Opitutus sp. GAS368
ACCGCGATGAAAACCTGGCAGCAAAAAGTCGGCGACACCCTCGTCCTGAACACCGGCAGCAACCCGCCGCCGAAGATCGATCTCACCGGCAAAGAACGAAAAACCGACCAGTGGCAGCCCGAGTGGATCGTGAAAAAATACTTCGACCCGGCAAAGTAGCGCTCCGCTTCGTCCGCCGGAGGATAAAAAGGGGCGGCGGATACCAACGTCCCTTGAACAGCCGCCGGTCATTGCGAGAAGCGCAGCAACGAAGCAAACCAGTTGAATCGCCCCGGCGCGCTTCGCGCACCTGCAAACGAACTCATCGGCTTTGTCATTGCGAGCCCAGCTTCGCCGGCGCGGCCATCCAGCTACCGAAACACGGCCGAACCCTTTTGGATGGGGTCCGTGTTCGGTCGAGTTGAAGCGCGTGCTGATGGTGCAGGCTGCGATGCCGACAGCGATGGTGCCGGTAATTATCGCGCGACTCTACGGCGGGCACCCCTGGACGGCGGTGCAGATCGCACTCGGCACGACGCTTGTGGGAATTCTGACCATTCCGCTCTGGCTGCGGGCGGGCTGGCCTGGGTGGGCGGCTAGGCTTGCGGAGGAATTCTCCGCCCTCTGGCCTCCTCGGGATAGCGGCTGCGGCAGCTTGGCTGCGCGGCGCGCCGAGCGGCGTGGTGGTGGGCGTCGATCATGAGGAGAAATGACAGCCGCCTCCTCCGTTCTGAAATTCGAGGCAGGCGGTGGCCTCGTGGCTGGTCTCCAGCGGAGACCAGGGAATTGCACTAGCTTCAGAGGAAGGCTCCTGTGACCGTTCGCCTTCGGCATGTGTCGTTTCCAATCCCGGGCTGGGCCCTTCGAAGGGTTCGACCGATGCAGCGACCCAGCCCGCACCCACCTCCCGCGCGCAGGAAACCTCACCAACCCCCGTTCGTACCCCGGTAGTCCTCATGAACACCTTCCTCAAAAACTTACTTCCCGCGCGGAGCTTGCAGCCGCTTGAGGTGGTCGTCCGCACTCATGGCTCGCTGGCGTTGGCTGCGTTCCTCGCACTGGCTCCGGCCGTGATTCCGGCCCAGGTGCCGGGCCAGAGCATCGGTGCGATTGAGGGCCGGGTGGTCGGAGCCACCAACGGTGTGGCCCTCGGCAACGCCCGTGTCGTCGTGGAAGGGATGGCGCAGGAAACGACCACGGATGGAGACGGCCGCTTCCGCTTGCGCGGATTGCCGGCGGGACGCGCCGTGCTGAACGTTTCGTACGTGGGGTACAGCCGGCAGAAGGTCGAAGTGGACGTCGTCGCCAATGACACAGTGCAGCGAGAGATCCCGCTGAGTTTTGGCGACCGGCTAGGGGTGAGCGGCGGTGAGACGCCGGTGCGGCTCGCCGAGTTTACCGTGGTTGAGCAGCGGGAAATCACCGCGCAGGCCCTCTCCATGAATGAGCAGCGTGCCGCGCCCAACCTGACCAACGTCGTGGCCATCGACGAATACGGTGATCTGGGCCAGGAAAACGTGGGCGACTTCCTCCGTTTCCTGCCGGGGATCACCGTCGGTTCCGCCGGGCTCACCGCCAGTGAAATCTCCGTCCGCGGGTTGCCCTCCGACACGACCCAGATCATGGTCGACGGCAACGTCGTGACGGGCTCCGAGGCTGGCCGGGTCGTGCCTCCGCACATGGTTTCGCTCGCCAATGTCACCCGCGCCGAGGTCACCAAGGTGCCGACTCCCGACGCACCGGCCGGCGGCCTCGGGGGCACGGTGAATCTCAAGCGCCGCAACGCGTTTGAACGGAAATCGCCGTTGCTCTCCTACTCGGTGTATCAGCTGTTGAATACGGATTCGGGCATCACCTTCGGCGGCGGGCCGCGGGGGCAGTTGCCCGGGGTCTCCCCGAAATTCCACGAGCCGTCGTGGAGCCTCAGCTACATCCATCCGATCAACGATCGCCTGGGCGTGACCGCCGGCGCGGGCACCACCTGGCGCAAGCGCGGACTGGACGGTCGCACCGAGAACCCGACCTGGAATTTGGTAGACCTCGTCCAGCGCACCAGCCAGTACAGCCACCTGCGCTCAATCGTGAAGACGCGCACGGGGCAGGTCGGCGCCGACTGGCGCGTGGGCCCGCGCACCACCCTCTCCGCGAACTTCGAGTACAAAGACCGCTGGGTGATGGTGCCGCGCGACATCCTGCTGATCAACTACGGGGCGGGTGCGGTGGGCGACGCGACCTTCTCCCAGGGTGCGGCGGTGGGGGTCGGATCGGTTACCATGGGCGGGCCGTCCAACCAACTGACCAAAAACGTCAGCCGGATCGGCAGCCTGCGCCACCTGCATCGGGGCGACGGGTGGGAGGTCTCGGCGAGCGGCGCCGTCTCGAACGCGTCTTCGCGGACGCGGGACCTCGGCAACGGCCATTTCAACAGCGTCACGGCGACTCTCACCAACCTGATCGTCCGCGGCGACGGCATCGGCGAGGGCGGAGCGACGATTCCCACCCGTTATACGGTGACGGATCGGGCCGGGAGACCGGTCAGCATCCACGACGGAGCGAACTACGCGATCACCAACGCGACCTCAAACGAGGTCGATTCGGCGTCGGAAAGCGTGCAGGCGCGGATCGATCTGCAGCGCGATTTTCGCGCGGTCTCGCTGCGCGTCGGAGCGGCCTTCAATCGCCAGGAGCGCGACCGCCGGGCGGCCTCGGTAACATACACATTCCAGCCCAACGGCAGCAGCGCGGCGGCAGACCGCCTTGCGGGCAAGTTCGATGTTTTCGACCATGACTACAACGCCCGCACGGGCACCTTCTACGGGCAGCCCGGCAACTGGATCAGCGTGGCCAAGGGCTACGAGCTGTTCCGGCAGCACCCCGACTGGTGGGTCGAGAACGCGGCTACGTCGCACATCAACCGCGTGAACGCCTCCAGCCTGCTCCGGGAGGACATCGCCGCGGCCTACCTGCGCGCCGACTTTAACCTGCTCGCCAACCGCCTCCGGCTGGTGACCGGGGCGCGTTACGAGGAAACCGCGACCGAGGGTTGGGGACGGTTGAATGATCCCACCGCCCGCTACGTCCGCGATGCCGCCGGCAACATCGTGCGCAACGCTGCCGGTCAGCCGGTCTTCCGCTCGGCCGATGCGCTAGTGCGCGCGCAGCAGCAGTACGTGGATCGCGGTGCCTACGCTTCGCGGAGCTACGACGGTCTCTACCCGAGCCTGAACGGGACGTACCGATTCAGCGACGAGCTGCTGCTGCGCGTCGGCTACGCCCGGACCATCGGCCGCCCCAACCTCGCCTTCATCATCCCGGGGGTCACCGTGCCCGATTCCGAAGCGCCTTCGCCCCGCACCTTCACGGTGGTCAACACCGGTCTCCGCCCGTGGCGTGCCAGCAACTACGACCTGTCCCTGGAATCCTACCAGTTCAAGGGCGGCTTTGGTTCGATCGGGGTGTTTCAGAAGGATATCACCGACTTCTTCAACGTGGTCACCACCGCGCTGACGCCCGAATTGATCGATCTGTACGAAATTCCGGAGAGCGAAGTCGGACCGGGTGACCTCGTCTCCACCCGGACCAACGGCGGCAACGCCCGCATCCGCGGCGTCGAGTTCATGTATCGCCAGCGGCTGCAGTTTCTCCCCTGGGCTTTCGGCCGCAGCCTCCAGGTCTTCGTGAACTACAACCAGCTGAAGCTGGGCGGCAACCGCGACTCCGACTTCGGCTCGTTCACCCCCAGCAACTGGGCCTGGGGCATCAGTCTGATCCGGCCGCGGTGGTCGGTGAAGTTCAACGATAGCTATCAAGGAGAGATCCGGCGCACGCCGGTGGCGGTCAGCGCGGTGAACGGCATCCCGGCCAACACCTACGACTATCAGGGAGAGCGTCGGCGGCTGAGTTTGAGCGCCGAATACAGCCTCTCGAGGCGCTTCTCCCTCTTCGGTTCGTGGGCCGACATCGGCGGGCTCGACGTGTACAGCCGCAGGTATGCTTCGGGTACCCCGGAATACGCGCGCATAACCAACTTTGGCGATGTCGGTTCCACGCTGACCGTCGGCGTCAAGGGGGACTTCTGAGCCGGTGGCCCCTTTTGACTTCATGAACACGCCTCTCTCCGTCCGCTGTCCCCGCCCCTCCGCCCGGCTCGGCGGCCTGCTCGCCTTGCTGGTTGCCGGCGCTCTCGCCTCTGGCGCCGCCGCCGCACCCTCGCCCGCCCCGCGGGTCGAGGTGATCGACCAAATCGTCGCGGTGAAGGACCTCTGCGCCTGGCCCAAACTCGCGTTGCTGCCCAACGGTGATATTGTGGCGGCCGTTTACAACCAGCCGTCGCATGGTGCCCACCCCGGCGAGGTTGACCTCTACGCCTCCGCGGACGGCGGTCGGATCTGGACCAAACGCGGCACGCCCACGCGCCGTCCGCCCGGCGCCTTCGGCCGGCTCAACCACGCTGTCGGGGTCGCGCGCGACGGCGCGGTGCATGTCGTCAGCGGCGGCTGGGAATACGAGGGGCCGGATCCACAGAACCAATACAAAAAGAAGAAACTCGTCCGGCCCGAGGCCTCGCGCTCGACCGACGGTGGTCGCACGTGGAAGTTCAGCACCTCGTTTCCTGACGGCGCCGACGGCATGACCCTCGTGCCTTTCGGCACTGTGGAGACTGGCGCGGATGGCGCGCTGCGTGTGGCGGCGTACAGCTACAACACCGCGGTCAAGCCGCGCGTTGACGTGTGCTACACGATCGAGAGTCGCGACCAGGGGCAGACGTGGACGCAGGGCAGCGTGATCGGCCGGCCCGCCGCTAACGAGACTGACCTCCTTCATCTCGGCGGCGGACGCTGGCTCGCGGCCGCCCGCAACCTCGGCCGCACCGGTGCGCCGGGCCACGCGATCGATCTCTTCGCTTCGGATGACGACGCCCGCACGTGGCGGCTGCTGGCGCAGCCGACCACGGGCAACCAGCATCCGGGTGATCTCCTGAAACTGGCCGACGGCCGCGTCCTGCTGGTGTACGGCGACCGGCGGTCGGGGCACCTCGGCGTTGGCGCGATGCTCAGCGCCGACGGCGGCCGCACCTGGAGCGAGGGAGTGCCGCTGACGAAGGGTCTCGCGACCCGCGATTCCGGCTACCCGAGCAGCGTGCAGCTCCGCGACGGCACGATCGTCACCGGCTTCTACGCGGCGAAGAGCGAGGCGTATCCGGGATATCAATTCGGCGTGGTGCGCTGGAAGCTGCCTTGAGCGGGCCCAGGGTCAGTGCGGCTTCGTGGCGGAGCTCGCGCGGAGCCGCTGCCAGGCGGCGGCCCAGCGTTGGCCGAGGGAGAGCACGCCGGGGGCGAGCAGGTGCACGCCGTCGGTGTCGCGCGGAAGATCGTCGGTGTCGACCCAGGTGGTGGCCGGCAGGGACTCCGCGACGCGCACCTGCGCGGTGCGCACGAGATCCTGGTGCGGATAACCCTTGGCGGGCGGCGGGCCGACTCGGCCGAGCACGACGGGCAACGAGCCGCTTCCTGGGACGGCGTAGGCCAGGTCCTGCCGCAGGCGGGCGAGGAAGGTGCGGAGGTTGGCTTCGTACGCGGTGGCTGAATCGAGGCGGGCGCCATCGGTTTCGCCCTGCAGCCAGAAGATTCCGGCGAGGCGGGCTGACTCACCGCGGGCGGCGAGCGTGTCGAAGGCGCGGTGGACCTGCGCGAGCAGGAGCGCGTACAGGCGGTTGCCCGCGGTGGCGTCGGGGCGCCAATCCTCCGCCAGGGAGCTGCCGAAATAGCCGACCTTGATGATGCCCAACGGCTGCACGCCGGCGTCATGCAACGTGCGCCCGAGCGAAATCTCCGGGCCGAAGAATTCGCGGGCGTAACGCACGTACGGTTCCTGGCGCTGGGCCCGCAAGGTCGTCCAGGCGCTAGCGGAGGTCGCGTTGAACGGCGTCGGCATCTGGCCCGCCTTGCTCGGCGGGGCGCCGGTGTGGAAATAGAACGCGATGGCGGCGTCGGCAGGGGCGAGCGGCAACGCCGCGGCGTCGGCGTGCCAGTTGAGCACGTTCGACTGCCCGGCGACGAGCAGCACCGTACGTTCCACGGCCGGAGCGTGTGGGCACGCCGCGGCAAGGAGAACCAGATGCAGTATTCGAGTCATGGGATAAGCTCCGCCGCACGGGCCATGTCAGGTCTGCGCCGTATCCGCGAGTTCGCCCCTGGATCAGCGCGTCACGGATCGGTACAGCCACTCGCACGCCGCCCCTCGGGAGAGGGGGCCGGGCGGGGGCTGCGGCCACGGGCGGCCGGCGAGCCGCGCGAACTCCGCGGCGGTGATGGCGGCGGCAGTCACGCCGCTGTCGGCGCCCTCGGCGGTGGCGACGCGGCGCGCCGTCACCATCGGATCGGCGTCGGGCTGCGCCCAGACCGCGGCGACCGCGCGGAGCAGCGGGGCCTCGAGGCGGGCGTGGTAGCCGGAAAAATAGCCGCGCGTGCCCAGATACTGCGCGGCGCGCTGTGCCGCCGTCGGGGCCGCCAGGTCGAAGTCGTTGAAGAAGGCCAGCATGATCCCGCGTTCGACGAGGGTTTGCTGCAGGGCGGCTGGGGGCAGGTTTGCCGGGGAAAGGCCGTTGCTTTTCGCCAGCACAAGGGCGTGGGCGGCGCTTTCGCCGAGGTGCATCCACGTCGGCTCAAGTCGAATCGCCCCCCAGCCGACGTGAGTCGACGAAACCGCGCCCGTCACCAGAAGGTTGTCCAGCTCCTTGGGTAGGAGGCAGGCGTAGGCGATCTGCCCGGGCCGCGACTCCTCAGTGAGCAGCACCTTGCCCTCGTGATCGCTGCCCGGGACTTTGTCGAGGTGGCAGGAGTGGGAGTCCATCGGCCACTCTGTGATCGCGATGCTGTCGGCGTGGAGGGGTGCGCGCTTGAGACCCGGGGCCTCGACGCCATCGTGCTCCGTGAAGACCTTGCGCCCCACGAGCCGGCGCGCCTCGCGGACGTACATCTCCCAGGGAAACCCGCCGTTGTCGGTGAACTCATCCTTCGGCAGGCCCCACTCGCGCATCTCGGCGCGGATCTTCTCGGGCACCTCGGGATCGTGTTGCAGGAACCAGAGCATCCCGAGGGCGAAGTCCTTGTGCCGCTCGGCGATGGCGTGGCGCGTGGGCCAGTCGCCGTTTGGGTAGTCGAAGTTGCCGCCGGTGAGCAGCGGCGCGTTCCAGGTGGTCTTGGCGTTGGGCACGCTGAGGCCGATGCCCCAGCGGTCGCGCAATTCGAAAAACTGGTCGCGTTCGTAGCGGGCGGGCTTGGTCACAGCCACGCGATTGGCCGGATCGCGGGTCCAGCAGACGCGGAAGTTGTATGCCTGGATGGCGCGGTCGCCCTCGCCGCTGCTGCCGGGAAGCGGCGGCCCGGTGCGGGCGCGGAAACCGCGCAGATTGAGCCCTTCGGTGCGCACGGCAGTGGGGAAGTAGTCCTTGGCGGCGGTGACTAAGATCGCCTTGGTGAAGATGCGGCCGGCGTGAGACTCGCCATACTGGGTACGGCTCTCGCGTCCCCAGGTCATCTCTGCGCCAGCCACCGCCGCGAGATCGCCCTCGTAGCTGGCGTCGACAAAGTTCGCCGCGGCGAGGTTCAGCGTCCCGGAGCCGCCGAGGCGCTGAAACCGCACCGTCTCAATCCTTCGGCCGCGGGTGACCGCCGCGGCCGGGTAGTAGCCCCGCCGCACGTCGATCCGCGATTCGGCCCGCAGCAGTTCCTCGAACACCCGCTCCGCCACGTAGGGCTCGTACGTCGGGCGCTGCGTGCTGCCCTTCGGGGCCCAAGTGGCGGCGCGGTGTTGGGGCGAGCCCTCACCGTATTTGGCCCGGTAATGCTCGCCGAGGCGGGCCACCACCTCGTCATAGAGCGGCGCCCGCCGGCCGTCGTAGATGGTGTCGAGCACCCCCAGCCCGTTGCTCATCATGCCGCCGAGGTGCGCATGGTGGTGGACCAGCGTGACCGTGAGACCCTCGCGCGCGGCGCGCACGGCGGTGACGATGCCGCCCGGCGTGGCGCCGTAGATCACGACGTCGGGTGCGGCGGCGGCCGCGGCACCCGACGCGAGCAGCGGCAGCAGCAGGACGGGCAGGACGTACGAAGGGAGGCGCATGAAAGGGACGCTGGCTGGTTTACGGCAGCGGGTCTATACCGTCGCCACGGTTCCCCGGGGAGACCAACGCCGGGGGGCGGTTACCGCGCCGGACCGACCGATTCGCCCTTGATCAATTCGGGCATGATGCGCAGGGCGAAGGCGCTGCGATCTCCGGCGAGAACGCGCCGCAGCCCCTGCAGCAGCACCCGAGCGAACCGGGCCGGGGCGGTCGAGTAAGTCGATCGCCAGGTGGCGCTGGCCGGCGGGAACCGCTGCCAGGAAAAACGTGCCGTCTCGCTCGGTGAACGCGACGAGATCGGTGCCCGCGACACGCACGCTGGCGCCGTGCAGGTAGGCCCGGGTGGCGGTGTGGGCCACCGAGCCG